>CAZZFT010000044.1:0-14684 GCA_964653555.1 uncultured Spirochaetales bacterium
GCGAAGCCGCCGGTCTCGCGCAGGTGGCGACCGTGGGCCTCGATCGCGTCGAGCAGCGCGGCCACGCCCTCCCCGCGCGAGGCCACGGTCCGGAACAGGCGCGGCTGCCAGCCCTCGGGCGAGGCTCCGCGCAGGTGGAGCAGCTCGCGCAGGTCGCGCTCGGCGGCGTCGGCGCCCGGGTGGTCGGCCTTGTTCAGCACCAGGGCGTCGCCCACCTCGAGCAGGCCCGCCTTCTGGGCCTGGATCCCGTCGCCGGCGCCGGGCGGACACACCACCAGCGTGGTGTGCGCGAGCGCCGCCACGTCGATCTCGTCCTGCCCGACGCCCACGGTTTCGACGGCGATCCGCTCGTAGCCCATCGCGTCGAGCACCGCGCACGCCTCGCCGGTGTGGCGCGCCAGGCCGCCGAGCTGTCCGCGCGTGGCCATCGAGCGGATGAAGACGTCGCGGTCGGTGGCGTGGCGCTGCATGCGCACCCGGTCGCCGAGCAGCGCGCCGCCAGAGAAGGGGCTGGTGGGGTCGACGGCGATCACCCCCACGCGCAGACCCCGCGCGCGCCAGCCCGCGACGAGCGTGTCCACCAGCGTCGACTTCCCGGCGCCCGGCGGTCCGGTGACGCCCACGACCTGGGACCGACCGGTGGCGGGGTGGAGCGCGCGCAGCGCCTCGGCGCCGCGCGGATCGCCGTCCTCGAGCCAGCCGAGCAGTCGCGCTCCGCTCGCCACGTGCCCGTTCCGCACGCGCAGGGTCAGCGACTCTCCCACCAGTCCTTCAGGTAGGCGACGATCGCGCCCGTCTCGGTGCCCATCGTGAAGACCCGGGCCACGCCCCGGCGCTGCAGCTCCCGGACGTCCTCCTCGGGGATCACGCCGCCGGCGATCACCAGCGTGTCGGCGGCGTCCTCCTCGCGCAAGAGCTCCACCACGCGCGGGATGTGGTGCATGTGGGCGGCGGACAGGCTGGAGACGCCGATTACGTCCGCACCCTCCTGGATCGCCGTCGCCACCACCATCTCCGGCGTCTGCTTGAGGCCGCTGTAGATCACCTCCATGCCGGCGTCGCGCAGGGCGCGCGCGATCACGGTCACCCCGATCGTGTGGCTGTCGAGGCCGAGCTTCGCCAGCAGCACCCGCAGCGGTCGGCCCGGGCTCACGAGCGACTCAGACACCGGTGGTGAGCGAGTCGGGCGTGTAGCTGCCGAACACCTCGCGCAGCGCGTCGCAGATCTCGCCCTGGGAGGTGTACACCTTCACCGCGTCGAGCACCGCCGGCATCAGGTTCTCCCCGCGCTCGGCCGCGTCGCGCACCCGCTCGAGGGCGTCCTCCACCTTGCCGGGGTCGCGCTCGCCGCGCACACGCGCCAGTCGCGCGATCTGACGGCGCTCGCTCTCGGGATCGAGGCGGAACAGCTCGATCCCGCGGTCGCGCTCCTCGCGCACCCTGTGGTTCACGCCCACCAGCACGCGCCGGCCCTCCTCGATCTCCCGGTTGCGCTCCACCTGCTCGCGCGCCAGCTCGCGCTGGAAGTAGCCCTGCTGGATCGCCGCCAGCGCCCCGCCCATCGCGTCGATCTTCTCGATCTCGGCCATCACCGCGTCCTCGATCCGGCGCGTCATCACCTCCACCGCGTAGGAGCCCGCCAGCGGGTCCACGGTGTCGGCCGCGCCCGTCTCGTGGGCGACGATGTGCTGGATCGCGGCGCCGACGGCGATCGCCTCCTCGGAGGGCAGCGCGTGGGCCTCGTCGTGGAGCGGTGTGGTCATCGTGCGGCCGCCGCCGCCCAGCACGCAGGCGAGCATCTGGATCGCCAGGCGCGCGATGTTGTTCTGCGGCTGCTGGAGGGTGAGGGACATCGTGCCGGGCGACGCCATCAGGTTGAGCCGCAGCGACTCGGGGCGACAGGCCCGATAGCGCTCGCGCAGGAGGCGCGGCCACAGCTTGCGGTAGGCGCGCAGCTTCCCGATCGCCTCGAGGAAGTCCATGTCCACGCCGGTGATGAACGAGAAGTAGGGCGCCACCTCGTCCACGTGGAAGCCGCGGGCGAGTACGCTGTCGAGGTACTGCATCGCGATCGCGAAGGAGAAGGCGAGCTCCTGCACCGGGTTGGCGCGCGCCGCATAGAGCTGGGCGCTGACCACCGCGATCGGCACCCAGCGCGGGTGGTTGCGGATCGTGTACTCGATCACGTCGGTGGCGATGCGCAGTCCGTGCTCGGGCGGAAACAGGTAGCGGCCGACGCAGGTGTACTCGATCAGGATCGCGTTCGGCATCTGGAGCGTGAAGGACGACGGGTCCACGCCCTTCTTCTCCAGCGCCGCCAGGATCATCGCCAGATTCACGGGCTGGGGTCCGTTGCACACCGAGGTCAGGTGGCGGAGGCCGGTGAAGTCGAAGTCGAGGGCGGCCTCCATGTCGGCGAGCGTGTCGATCGCCGTGCCAGCGCGGCCCACCTCACCTGCGGCGAGCGGGTGGTCCGAGTCGAGACCGTTGGTCGTCGGCAGGTCGTACTCGATGATCAGGCCCGAGAGTCCCTGGTCGAGCATGTAGCGGGCGCGCTTCGCCCACTCCTCGCCGGTGCCGAAGCCCGTCACCTGGGTCATCGTCCACAGGTCGCTGCGGTAGCCGTTGGGATCATTGCCGCGCGTGTAGGGCCACTGGCCCGGGAAGCCTGAGTCGCGCAGGTAGTCGAAGCCGATCGCCTCCAGGTCGAGGGGCGTGTAGAGACGCTCGGTGGGCCAGCGCAGGGCCTGGCTCGTGAAGGCGTCCTTGCGCTCTCCGTCCCGGGCGAGGGCGGGATCCAGGGTCTCGCGTTGCCAGTCGGCCTGGGCGCGGCGCAGGGCTTCGAGGTCCGGCTTGGCTTCGGGCATGGGGCTCGCTGGCAAAGGGGGCCTCCAGTATGCACGGTGGGATCGCAGGATCGCCAGCGACCTGCCGCGGGCCGGTCGCGAGATCGCTTCGGTCGTATTGACCATCGAGCGGCGAACGTGAGAGATTGCGCCGATGCGACGAGTCGCGCGCTCGCTGCTCGGCGCCGCGGTCCTCGCGTGGGCCTCGACGGCCGCCAGCGCGGATCCCGACCTGACCCTCGTCGACCTGAATCTGCTCCACGGCATCGGCTGCGACCCCGACCAGTGCCGCCTGCCCGACCGCGTCGATCTGTTCTTCTCGTGGATCGAGAGCGCGAGCTGCCCGGACGTCGTGACGCTCCAGGAGGTGATCGACGCCGCCTCCGGGATCAGCGCGCGAGCCCTGATCGAGGCCGCGCTGCCGACGGCCTGCGGGGGGCAGTACCAGGGGAACACCGCCTACTCGGGGGTCCTGGGCCTGGACGAGGAGATGGTGCTCTCGCGCTACGCGATCGCGGACAGCGAGGTGCGCGAGTTCCACGGCGCCGTGCCCGTCTTCACGCGCCATGCCCTGTGGGTCCGCCTCCAGCACCCGGCCGGGCCGCTCGACGTGGTGACCACCCATCTCGCCTCGGGCTCCGACATGGCGACCTCGTCCTGCGACGTGGACTCGAACGGCGACATGATCGTGGACATCCCCTGCCCCGCCGAGTGCAACGCCGCCGGGGCCACCACCGTGCGCGAATGCCAGGCGGTGCAGCTCGTCGCCTTCGTGGAGGAGAAGCACGACGTCGCGACGCCGGCGGTCGTGACCGGGGACCTCAACGCCCTGCCCGGGAGCTTCGAGGTGGGACAGCTGGTGGGTGCCGGATACGTCGACACGTATCTCGCAGCGGGAAACGCCGAGTGCGTGCCGGCGACCGGTGCCGGCTGCACCTCGGGACGGGACAGCAGCACCCCGGCGGAGCTGGAGTCGACCGCGCCCAACGTGGACCAGCGCATCGACTACGCCTTCCTGGTGCCGGGCTTGCTGTGCATCACGAGCCTCGACTCGCCGGGCGACAGCGACGCCGACGGCACGGCCACGCGTCTGTTCGCCGACGAGCCCAACCCCTTCGCCTCGTGCGGCCCCGCACCGAGCCCGATCTGCTGGCCCTCGGACCACGAGGGCGCCGAGCTGGACCTGGGGCTCGCGTGCAGCGTTCCGGTCCCGAGCGCGTCGCACGGGGGACTGGCGCTGCTGGGGATCGCGCTGGTGGGCACCGCCTCGGCGGTGGCGGCCCGCAGGAGACGCTGAGGCTACCGCCGTCGGCGCAGGCCGAGGGCTCCCGCGGCGGCGAGCCCCGCGGCGAGCGCGATCAGCGCGCCGGAGCCCGCGGAGGGGACCGGCGTCGGAGCGAGCGAGCCCCGGAGGAAGAACGTCCAGACGCGATCGGCGATCACGATGTCGTCCTCGTTCAGGTAGAGCAGATGTCCGCTGTACACGTCGAGGGGCGGGTCGAAGGCGATGCCGCGAACGCTGCACAAGCCGACGGAGACACCGCCCCCGCAGCTGCGGTCCACGTCGCAGTAGCTCCCGCCGATCTCGATGTGCTCCTCGACCGGCGCGCCTCCGCAGGCGTTCTTCGTCCGCCAGGCGTCGAAGCTCTCCACCGCCCCGCCGAAGGTGCCTCCAGAGTAGGGGACCAACACGTCCGTGAGGCCCATGAACATCAGCACCGGAATGGGCCGGCTCGGCGAACACTCGCTCGCGAAGTCGGCATAGGGCGTCGGAAAGGCGAGCGGCGCCGCGGCGGCGAACACGTCGGCCGCCTCGCAGGCCAGGCGATGGGTCATGGCGCCGCCGTTCGAGAGACCGGTCACGTAGATGCGGGCCGCCGCGACGTCCGCCTCCGCCTGGATCGCGGCGACCATCGCCCGGATGAAGCCCACGTCGTCCTCGCCGTTCGTCGCGGCGGTTCCACAGCACACGCCGGCGTTCCAGCTGTTGCCGAGCCCGTCGGGATAGGCGACCAGGAAGCCGACCTCGTCGGCCTTCGCCTGCCAGCCCGACAGGGCCTGCTCCTGCTCCTTGTTGGAGCTGAGGCCGTGGATGTCCACCACCAGGGGCACGGGAGCCGCACCGGTGTAGCCGGCGGGCGCGTAGACGTTGTAGACGCGCAGCTCCGAGTCGTGGGTGAGGCTGCGCAGGTTGTTGCCGGGCGTGAAGTCCGCGCGCGCCCCGAGCGGAACGGCGCCGAGCAGTCCCAGGGCGACCCAGGCACGGGCTGCGAACCGGTGGGCTCTCGTCCTCATGTCGAGTCCGTCCTCCGGAGACCTTGTCACTCGTACCAGGCTTCGAGCGCGGCGAGCTCGCCGTCGGGACCGCTGAGCACGAGCCAGGTGCCGCGGATCTCGTAGCTCGCGACGGCGTCCAGCGCGCGCAGGAAGCGCGTCTCCTGCTCCATCCCCGGCGGCGGGCAGGCCATCATCGTGGTGACCAGCCGACCGAAGGCGAGCGACGAGCCCTCGAGCGTGTAGGGGCCGCGGAAGCTGTTGCAGCCGCCATTCCCGAACACGGAGGCAACGCCGTCCTTCTCCTGCATCTGGAGGAAGGCGGGCTTCGGTCCCGGCGGCACCTCGTCTCCCCCGAGCGTGCGCAGCATCCAGCGGGTGCCAAGCAGCTCGGCGTCGGCTACGGGCGCCTCCCCGCCGCCGCTGCGCACCAGCACCAGGTCGGCGTGGGCCGGATGCCCCTGGGTGAGCACCGGATAGGCCGTGTCCGTCACGAACAGGAGGTGCTCTCCGCGCCGGATCGTCGCGCGCACCACGTAGCGGTGGCGCTCGTCGATCGCCTTCGGGTCGTAGGCGAGCGCGAAGGAGATCGGCACCGCCGGCGCCGGGTCGAGCGTCTGCTCGGCGATCACCGTCGCCGGGGCGTCCTGACGGGAGACGTCCTCCAGGCGCAGGTCGACCACTGCGTCGGGCGGGAGAGCGATGCGTTCGCGGTAGGACACGGTACCCGTCACGCCCGCCTCGGACTCGGTCGAGCAACCCATGCCGGCTCCCGCGAGCGCCAGCGCCGCGAGGACCGCCACACTCCCGACCGGAGAACGCGCTCCGCAATGCTTCACCCGGCGCAGCTCGCCATCGTGCCCCGGAAGAGGCCCACCCTCGTTCGATCTCGCCTCGCGGCGCGTCACGATCTTCGAAGCGAAGAGCCGCACGATTCCGTCCGCGGCTTCCGATCAGCTCGCGGAGCGCCCGCGTCCGATCAGGCGCCAGAGCCAGAGCAGCAGCACCGCACCGAGCACGGCGATCAGCAGACCCGGCACGCTGAAGCCCCGGAAGGAGCCGAGGCCGATCGCCGAGGCGATCGTGCCGCCGACCAGGGCCCCCGCGATCCCGAGCAGACTGGTCATCACGAAGCCGCCGCCGTCGGGTCCCGGCATGACCCACTTCGCCGCGGCGCCGATGGCGAGACCCAGCACGGCCCAGACGATGATCGTTCCGATGGTCTCCATGGTTCCTCCAGCCCGCCGGACCGCGACACGCCGAGGCGCGCTGCGACGGGCGCGATCGGGCTTCGGTGGGTCATCGGCCAGTCTGCCACCGAACACCCGTCCGGTGGTGGGAAAGATCCGCCCGCGAGAGACTGCTGCGGGAGCTCGGCGCGACGGCGCCCTGTCGGTTTCGTGACGCGAGCAGGTGTCGGCGCTGCGCGCGATGGCGCGCGGCTACTTCGTCCCGGTTCGCTGACGGGCCCCGCGGCGGGGCCCGGTCCTCACGCGGGCTGGAGGCGACGCGAGCGCAGGAGCGACGACCCGGCCAAAAGCAAGAGCCCCACCGCGACCCACTGCATCGCCGGTGCCAGGCCCGGCACCGGAGGGGGCGAGGCATCGACGCTACCGGTGGCGCCGGCGTAGTTGGTGGGCGAGTTGACGCCGGTGGTGTCGGTGATGCAGTCGAGCGAGGTGACGCCGTCGCTGGGCAGCGAGGCGAAGGTGCAGGTGTCGTAGATGGAGTAGTCGACCGAGTCGCCCGAGGAGGAGAAGAACGGGACCTGGCCCGGCGGGATGATGACGTCGGGGGTGGGTGCCCCGGGCAGCGCCGCGAAGCCCGCGGTGGCGACCAGATAGCGCTTCTGCCCGGTCGGTGACGTCACCGCGCCGTTCGTCCAGTGGTAGCTCTGGGTGTCGCTCGAGATGGTGCCGTTGCCGATGCCCGTTTCGGCGCCGGACCCCGAAGCCGTCCGCTCGAGGAGCTCGACGAACTGGATCGAGCCGTCGGCGTTGGTGAACACCTCGGCTACGTCCCAGGTGTGCTGTCCGGCCCAGACGGCGGGCGCGAATAACAGGGAGAGGGTGACGACGCCGAGCGCGCGGAAGAAGGAGATCGGAGCCATGACGCAATCCTCCTCGGGCCCCGACCCGTTCTCCCGGGCGTCTCCGGGCGGAGTGGGGCATTTCGGGTCACGATATCACGCGGCGTGGATCACCTGGGGGAGACGATTCGGTGAAGCACCTACGCCGGCTCCCGCTCGCCCGGCTCGTCCCGGTCGCCCTGGTCGCCCTGGCCTGGGGCGCCTGCGAGCCGGAGGCCCACCCGACGGCGCCGTCCGTGGGTCCGCGGGTGGTGTCGCTCTCGCTATCCGCCAGCCGCTTCGCCCTGTCGCTCGGTGCGGGCGACCGGCTGGTGGGCGTGGACCCGGCCTCGGCCGCGCTGGCCCCGCTCGCCGCCCTGCCCCGGATCGACCTGTCCGGCGCCGCGGCGCTCGAGCCCGACCTGGTGCTGGTGGACGCCCTGCCCGAGCGGCTCCCGCCCGAGGTGCGGACGCTGGAGGAGCGCGGCGTCCGGGTCGCCGAGTTCAGGCCCCACGACTTCGAGGAGGTCCTGGCCCTGATCCGGGACGTCGGCACCCGGATGGTCGGCGCCGAGCGCGCGCTCCAGTTCGAGCGCGCGCTGTCGCGTCCGCTGGCCGGCGTGGCCGGCGAGTCCCACGGCCAGCCCCGGCCGCGGGTGGCGGCGCTGGTGAGCTTCGACCCGCTGGTGATCGCCGGGGGGCACAGCTTCGAGACGGACCTGATCGAGATCGCCGGCGGTCACAGCGTCACCCATCCCGGGCCCGAGATTCGCGTCCCGCTCGCCGCCGACGGCTGGAAGCCGCTCGCGCTCGACCTGATCCTGGTGGTGGTCGAGACCACCCCCTCGCCCCGCGCCGAGCAGGCGATGCGCAACACCCTGCCGCCGGACATCCCCGTCGCGTTCTTCCGCCGCGACGAGGACTTCTGGCTCGACGCCCCCGAGGAGGCGGCCCGCCGGCTGCGCGCCGTGATCGAGCCGCTGTCGCGGCGGATGCAGGCCGAGGACGCGGCGGGGTCGGAAGCGCGCTAGGCGCGCCGACTCCAGAGTCGGCCGCCGCGCAGCGAGGCGAAGCCGAGCGAAGGCGGGCCCCTGCGGAGCCAGGCGGCCGAGCTCAGATCTCCAGCTCCGCGCGCAGCAATGGCAGCGTCTCGAGATCCTGGACCGCGGCGTTGGTGCGCCGCATCGCGCGCTGGCCCACCTCGATGGGCTGCATGCGGCTGCCCGCGGCGGCGGTGGTGGTCGCCGCCACCCAGGAGGTGAGGGCGAGCAGACGATAGTCGCGCCAGGTTTCATCGAAGGCACCGACGTCGACGCCCCCGGCCTGGAGCCCTTCGCGGTAGCGTGCGAGCAGATCGCGCTCCTCCCGGCGGCGCAGCTCGGTGGGGATCGAGTTGCACAGGAAGTAGGCCACGTCGCGCAGTCCCGGCGCGTGCGCCGTGCAGGCCCAGTCGAGGAAGCCGGGGCGTCCGCCGTCGCGCAGGTCGCGAAACAGGTTGCCCAGATGGCAGTCGCCGTGGATCAGGGTGTGGGGGCCGCGGTCGAGAAGCTCGTTCCACGCCTCCATGTGCGCCACGTAGAGCTCTCCGAGCGCGGCGAACTCGGGGGGCGACACGTCGCGGAAGGCGTCGAGTCCCGCCTGCACGAGGATGCGCCCCCAGTCGTTGCGCATCGGCGCGTCCATCCAGGGATGAGCTCGCGCGAAGCGCTTCCAGTCGGCGAAGTGGGCGTGCAGGCGCGCCAGCTCGTCGACCAGAGCGCCGGCGAAGCCGAGGATCTCCGGGTCGTTGCCTTTCGGAAAGTCGCAGCCGCCGACGGCCAGGTCTTCGAACAGCATCAGGTACTGGTCCGCATCGTCACCCCAGCCTGACCACAGGGTCGACGGCACGCGAACCGGAACCCGCGGCGCGAGGTCGGCATAGAAGCGCGCCTCGCGGCGACCCATGTCGGTGGCGCCCACCATGCGGCGCTGGGTGTCGTCGACGGGCGGGAGCTTCGCGAACACGCGTTCGGGAAGATCAGCCTCACCGGACCATCTCACGCGCAGCAGTGCACGCCCGGTAGTACCGCTGTGACGATCGACGAGCTCGACGGCCTCGGCCCGCGCGCCGCGATCGGTGCCGAGCGCGACCGAGAGCCACTCGGCGGTGATCGCTTCGGGCGTCCGCGGGAGGTCGGAAATGGGATCCTGCACGCTTGGGCCCTTCGCTACGATCGAGCGCCGCTCTGGCGGCGACTTCACTATATCGGTGCCGGGCGACGATCGGAGAGAATGGACGGACTGGAGATCGGATGACCAAGGAAGAGCTGGAGAAGCGGTTCCCCGAGTTCGTCGGCCAGGCCTTCGGTCCGCCCGAGGTCGGCTTCGACGCCGTCAACGAGGCGATGATCCGCCACTGGTGCGAGACGATGGGCGACGCGAATCCGATCTACACCGATCCGGCGGCCGCGAAGGCGTCGCGTCACGGCCGGCTCGTCGCTCCGCCGACGATGATGCAGACCTGGACGATGGCCGGGTTCCCGATGGCAAAGGGCTACGACGAGCCGCGCGACAAGCAGGAGGCGCTGCACAAGCTGTTCAACGAGGCCGGCTACACCGGCGTGGTGGCCACCGACTGCCAGCAGACCTATGCGCGCTACCTCGCGCCCGGCGACGTGGTCTCGGCCGAGTCCACGATCGAGTCGATCTCCGAGGAGAAGGCCACGGCGCTGGGCATCGGCTACTTCGTCGAGACCCGCACCCGCTTCACCGACCACAACGGTGAAGAGGTCGGCTCGATGGTCTTCCGCGTGCTCAAGTTCAAGCCGGCCCAGCAGCCGCGGCCCCAAACCTCGGCCCCGGCGGTGCCCGGGCGGATCCGCGCGCCGCGCTCCTTCGACAATGGCTGGTGGTGGGAGGGCGTCGACGAGGGTCTGCTGCTGATCCAGAAGTGCAAGCAGTGCGGCGAGCTGCGCCATCCGCCGCGCCCGATGTGCCACGTCTGCCACTCCACCGAGTGGGAGGGCGTGCCCTCGGGCGGCCAGGGCTCCGTGAACAGCTGGGTGGTGCTGCACCACCCGCCGATTCCCGGCTACGAGCTGCCGCTGGCGATCGCCGTGATCGACCTCGAGGAGGGGACCCGCGTCGTCGCAAACATCGTCGACTGCCCCTTCGAGGAGATCCACATCGACATGCCCGTCGAATGCTCGATCGAGGAGATCGAGCCCGGATACATGCTGCCGGTGTTCCGGCGCGTGGCGTGAGGGGAACGCCGATGAAGAGCGTGCGCTACGAGAAGGTGAAGGTCGGGGACGCGCTGCCGGGCCTGGAGATCCCGCTCACCACCAGCCTGATCGTCTCGACCGCGATCGCCTCCCGCGACTTCACCCCGGTGCACCACGACAAGAAGGCCGCCCAGGCCGCCGGCGTCGACGACGTGTTCATGAACATCCTCACCACCAACGGGCTGGTCGGGCGCTACGTCACCGACTGGGCCGGCCCGGACGCGCGCGTCTCGAGCGTGGCGATCCGCCTCGGCACCCCCAACATGCCCGGCGACACCATGAAGATGAGCGGGACGGTGAAGGAGAAGGACGCCGCCACCCACACCGCCATCGTCGAGGTGAAGGGCGCGAACGCCTGGGGCAACCACGTCACCGGGACGGTGGTGGTGGAGCTCCCGTAGCGGGCCACAAGGAGATCGAATGCCCACCACCCTGCGTGACGAGGCCGCGATCGTCGGCATCGGCGAGACCGAGTACTCGAAGAACTCGGGCCGCTCGGAGCTGCAGCTCGGCTGCGAGGCGCTGCGCGCCGCCATCCGGGACTGCGGCGTCGCTCCGGCGGAGATCGACGGCATGGCCTCCTTCACCATGGACAGCACCGACGAGATCGAGCTGGCACGCGCGCTCGGGATCGGCGAGCTGCGCTTCATCTCGAAGGCCCACCACGGCGGCGGCGCCGCGACGGCGACGCTGCACCAGGCGGCGATGGCCGTCGCCACGGGCGCGGCCAACTACGTGGTCTGCTATCGGACGCTGAACGGCCGCTCGGGACACCGCTTCAGCATGGGCGTGTCGGGCCAGATGATCACCAGCGACGCGATCCACTACAGCTGGTACATGCCCTCGGGTCTGCTCACGCCGGCCTCCTGGGTTGCGATGTTCCACCGTCGCTACATGCACAAGTTCGGTACCACAGCCGAGCACCTCGGGAACGTGGCGATCGCGGTCCGCGACTTCGCCGTCACCAACCCGCGCGCCTTCTTCTACGAGCGCCCGCTCTCGATGGAGGAGTACCTGGCCAGCAAGTGGATCGTGGAGCCATTCCGCCTCTACGACTGCTGCCAGGAGAGCGACGGCGCCGCGTGCTGCATCGTGACCACTCCGGAGCGCGCGCGCGACCTGCGCCAGAAGCCCGCGCTGATCCACGGCGTCGCCCAGGGCTCGGGGAAGGACCAGGAGGCGATGACCAGCTTCTACCGCGAGGACATCGGGGCGATCCCCGAGATGGACCTGGTGGCGCGCCAGTGCTGGGAGATCTCCGGGCTCTCCCCCGACGACGTCGACGCCGCGATCATCTACGACGCCTTCACCGCGATCGTGCTCTGGCAGCTCGAGAGCTTCGGTTTCTGCAAGCCGGGCGAGGCCCAGGACTTCGTCGCGTCGGGCGGCATCGCGCGCGGCGGGCGGCTGCCCACCAACACCAACGGCGGACAGCTCTCCGAGGCCTACATCCACGGGATGAACGGCGTGAACGAAGGCGTGCGCCTGGTGCGCGGCGAGTCGGTGAACCAGCCCGAGAAGAGCGTCGACAACGTGCTGGTGACGAGCGGCGTGGGTGTTCCGACCAGCGCCATGATCCTGGGTACGATGGACTAGCGGGCTCCCCGGGCGCGGCGCAGCGATCGCGCACCCGCTCCCGCCAGCAGCAGGCCCGCGAGCGCGCCCATCCAGGGACCGGTCGGCACCGGCGCCACCGGTGCCGCGTCGAGCTGGACGTCGTCGAAGTCCACCTCCAGACCCGACACACCCGGGACGTCGGGCAGGTGGCGGTTCACCAGCCGGACCGCGAGCGGCTGGCCGAGCTCGGCCGGCGCCCCGTCCGTCACCCACTCGATCTGGGCGACGGCGAAGGTGCCCTCGGCGATCGCGAGCGCTCCCCCATCCTCGGCGACCACCCCGCCCCCGGCGAGCAGCTGCACGCGGTAGCCCGGGAAGCCGTCGAGATCGAAGAAGGAGGTGTAGGGCGCGACCAGGCCCGCGCAGCTCGCGATGTTGCCCACCTCCACCGAGAGCGTGTAGCGGGTGTCGGCCTCGACCACGGCGGCGAGCGTCTGCTCGACGCCGTACTCCCCGCCGCCCGCGTCCCCGTCGGCGTAGAGCAGCACGACATTGTCGCCCTCGGGCGCACCGGACGGGAAGCAGGCCGGGTTGGGGGCGTGATCGGCGCTGGTGCCCGGATCCAGCACCCCGATGAAGGCGCCGATCTCGGGGCTCCCCGAGGCGTACCATGCGGTCCAGCGCCCCGGCGCGGGGCCGGTGGGGAAGGCACCCGTCGGCACGTCGCCACCGTACTCGGGGGGCAGATTGCTGCCGAGGTAGAGATCCTCGAAGCCCGGATTGGCGATCGCGAGAGCAGCGGCCGTGACCGGCAGGACGGCCAGGCCCCAGGTGACACAAAGAGCGGACGCGAGCGCGCGGAAGGACGACCCCATGATCTCCTCCATCGGACGACGGTACCGGAACCCGCAAGCGAAAGTGGGGTCCGTCCCGGAAGATGCGGCACGTCGGTTGCACGGCGACCAGGGCGGAGGCGCTTGACGGTGCGGATCTCGAACGCCTACGGCTTCCTGCTCGACCGCTGGGACGCGCTGCGCGAGAGCTACTGGTTCCTGCCCGGCCTGATGGCCGTGGGCTCGGGCCTCGCCGCGCTCGCCCTGATCGCCCTGGATCGGCGTGTCTCGCCCGAGTGGCTCGCCGAGGTCACCTGGTTGGTCCGCGCCAACGCCGACGGCACGCGTTCGATCCTGTCCATGGTCGCGGGGTCGATGATCACCGTGACGGGCGTCGTGTTCTCGATCACCGTGGTCGCCCTGACGCTCACGTCTTCGCAGTTCGGTCCTCGGCTGCTGCGCACGTTCCTGCGCGATCGGCGCAGCCAGTTCGTGCTCGGCACCTTCGTCTCCACCTACTTCTACAGCCTGCTCGTGATGCGTTCGGTCGAAGCCCCCGACGGCGTTCCCGTGCTGGCGACGGCCGGGGCGGTGGCGCTGGCGACGGCCAGCCTGTTCGTGCTGATCTACTTCGTGCACCACGCCGCCAACTCGATCCAGGCTTCCAGCGTGATCGCCGCGGTGGTGGGCGAGATCGAGGAGCAGATCCCGAGGCTCTTCCCGGAGCAGATCGGTGCGGACGCGGAGGAGACCGAGTCGGCGCCCTCCCCGGCAGGCGCGGGTGCGGAGTCGGCGGTCGTGTCCGCCGGCGAGGAGGGGTACGTCCGCGTGCTCGCTCACGATGCGCTGCTCGACCTGGCGCGCGAGTGCGACCTCCGGATCCGCCTGTGCTGCCGGCCGGGCGATTTCGTGACCCAGGGGTCGCTGCTCGCGCTCGTGTTCCCGAAGGAGCGCTGCGACGCGCACGTGCTGTCCCAGGTCGGCGACAGCTTCATCCTCGGCGATCATCGGACCTCCGTTCAGGATCTCGACTTCCTGATCGAGCAGCTGGCCGAGATGGCGGTCCGCGCGCTCTCCCCGGGAGTCAACGACCCGAACACCGCGATCGCCTGCGTGCACCGTCTGGGTGGGGTCCTCGCGCGCGTGGCGGCGCGGCGCATGCCTTCCGGGCAGCGCCTGGACGAGGACGGCGCCGTGCGGATCGAGGTGGAGCCGACGCGTTTTGCGACGATCGCGGGGCGCTGCCTCGACGGGGTCCGGCGCTACGGCGCGCACGACGCGTCCGTCGTGGAGGCGCTGCTGCAGGCGGTGCGCACCGGAGCCCTCGCGTGTCCGAGTCCCGCCCGCCGCGCCACGCTGACGGAGCAGGCCCACGAGATCCGCGACGCCTTCGTCGCCACGGACCCGAGCTCCCGCCGCGACCGCGACCGTGTCGAGGCCAGCTTCCGAGCGGCGCTCGAGGCGCTCGGCCCCGGCACGCGGCGCGAAGCCGACGTGGCCCGCCCCCATCGCGTGGAGACCGGGTAGACACCACCGGGAGTGCAAGGCGTACAAAAGGGGGGGTGCGCGCGGTCTTCTCGCGCGCCGGCCCTGCGCCGTGCCCGGCACCTGCTGGCATACGCCTTGCTATGTCGGAGGCCCGGACGGGAACCGCGAAGGGAGAAGGCATGAGGACGACGCGAGGCAGACGCGCGCACGGGACGATCGGGCTGGCGTTGTGGATCGGGAGCGCCGCAGGCGGACTGCTGGGCGCGAGCTGCAGCGACGGCGCGCGGGAGGCCCGGGAGGAGATCCGCGACGAGGCGGGCGATGCCGCCGACCAGGTCCAGGACGCGGCCGACGA
>CAZZFT010000044.1:14784-34059 GCA_964653555.1 uncultured Spirochaetales bacterium
CCAGACCGCCGCTTCTCGGCTCGAATCTTGCCTTCCTGGCCGTCGAACCCCTTTCCCGCTCTCCCCGCGGCCCCGGCCGTTCCCGACGCTGTAGTTTGTACAATGCCTACCATGACCGGATCAGGATGGAGCCGTCTCGCCCGCCACCGCGGGCTGCCGGTGCTGGTGGCGGTTCTGGGCATCGCGCTGTCGATCGGCGCCTGGGGCTACCTGGTGAAGGAGCGGCGCTTCCGGATCGCCGCGATCGCCTCGGACGTGGCGGCCCAGTCGCGGCGCACGGTCGAGACGAGCCTGCGCAACCGGGTCTACGCGCTGCGCAATCTCGCCGGCTTCTGGGCCACCGTCGGGAAGCGTCCGGTGGAGGAGTGGCGGGCGGACGCAGACCTGCTGATCGAGACCTATCCGAGCATCGCCTACGTCGCCTGGATCTACCCCGACGGTCGCCTGCACCGCGTCGCTCCCGGTCGCTACGAGTCTCCCGAGGAGATCGAGATCGAGCCCAGCGAGTCGCGGCGCCAGGGGCGCAAGGCCCGGATCGTCGGCCCCGAGCGCGACGACGAGGGAGCGATCGGACTGCGCGTCTTCGTGCCGGTCCGGCGCGGCGACAACGATCTCGGCGTGCTGGAGGCGCGCATCCAGCTCGAGCCGCTCTTGTCCACCGCGCTCCAGGAGTCGGCGCCGGGATACGCGATCCGGGTGACCTGGAACGGCGAGGAGCTGTACCGGCGCGGGGAGCCCTCGGGAGATCCGTGGCAGACCTGGTGGCGCGAAGAGGGGGTGGTGCGGCTGCCGATGGGCGTGGCGTGGAAGATGGAGCACGAGCCCACGGCGGCCCTCGCGAGCGCCTGGCTCACGCCCGTCCCGCACTACCTGCTCGCCGCGGGCATCGTCCTCGCCGTCGTGGTCGGGCTCCTGATCCACTACCTGCGCCTCGCCTCCCTCCATGCCCGCTTCCTCGCGGCGGGAAACGAGGCGCTGGAGGCGAACGCCGGACAGCTGCGGCGCCTGAACGAGACCCTGGAGGCGCGCGTCGCCGAACGCACCCGGGAGCTGGAGGCCTTCAACCACTCGATCTCCCACGATCTGAAGTCGCCTCTGGGCGCGATTCTCAACTTCGCAGCCATCTTGGAGACGGACTACCACGACCTCCTCGACGACGAGGGACGCGACATGCTGATGCGGATCCGCCGCAGCGCGCTGCGCGGAACCGACCTGCTCGAAGGCCTCCTGCGACTCTCGCGCGCCGGACAATCGGCACTCGAGAGCGCGGCGATCGACATGGACAGGCTCGCGCGCGAATGTTTCGAGCAGGCACGCATCGCCGACCTCGTCGCGGCGCCCGACTCGGAGGTGGAGTTCGTGGCGTCCCCCCTGCCCCGCGCGCGCGGCGACCGCACGCTGGTGAGCGAGATCCTGGTGAACCTCTTCGACAACGCGCTCAAGTACACCCGAGGCAAGGAGAAGCGGCGGATCGAAGTCCGGGGAAGCATCGAGAACGGAGAGTGCCTGTACGAGATCTCCGACAACGGAGAGGGCTTCGACATGCGCTTCTCCGACAAGCTCTTCGGCCTGTTCGAGCGCCTGCACTCGTCGCCCGCCATCGCCGGCACCGGCATCGGTCTCGCGCTGGTCGAGCGGATCGTGCGCCGCCACGGCGGCCGGGTCTGGGCCGAGGGCGTGACCGGCGAGGGCGCCTGCTTCCGGTTCACCCTGCCCGCGGCGGAGCCGATCCCGTGAGCCGCCCGATCCGCATCCTGCTGGTCGACGACGATCGCGACGACGTCGACGTCGCGCTGCGCGCGATCCGACGCGAGGGGCTGGCCGTCCAGATGACGGTCGCGAACGACGGCCACGAGGCTCTGCTCGCGCTCGGGCTCGATGGCAACGGAGAAGCCGCCGCCGGGCCGCTGCCCCAGGTGGTCTTCCTCGACCTCAAGATGCCGCGCATCGACGGCTGGGAGGTGCTGCGGCAGATGCAGGGCGATCCGCGCACCCGCGACCTGCCCGTCATCATCCTCTCCTGGTCGGATCAGAAGCAGGACGTGCGGCGCTGCTACGAGCTCGGCGCCAACAGCTTCCTGGTGAAGCGGTTCACGCCCTCCAATCCGGGCGCCTACTTCGCCCAGGCCGTGCGCTACTGGGTCGAGCTGAACCTGCCGCCGCCGCCGGTCGAAACGCCTTCGTAGACCGCGGACGCACTCCTACAACGAGAGCGTCTCAGGGCGCACGGCGCGCCTCCCCGACGGATTCGAGGGTGGCATGTGCGTTGCACTCCCCGGTGCGAGAGAGGCGCGCGCGTCGGCAGGCAGGTCGCCCGCAGGAGTGCGCGCCACCGCATGCGGGAGAAGACGTCGTGCACTGGGATCGCATCGAAGGCAACTGGAAGCAGATCAAGGGCAAGGCGAAGCAGAAGTGGAGCGAGTTCACCGAGGACGACATCGATCGCCTCGAGGGCAAGCGCGACGAGCTCGTCGGCAAGCTTCAGGAGAAGAAGGGGCTCGCCCGGGACGCCGCCGAGCGCGAGGTCGACCAGTGGGCGAAGAGCCTCTGACCGGATTCCGGACGCCGCGGCGCCGGGCGGCGCAGACCGCCGCTCAGCGCCCGGCGGCGCGCCGGCGCGCGTCTCCGTGACTGGCGTCGAGACGGTGCATCACCTCGGCGTTGGCCGCGTCGGTGTTCGCGCCGTAGGTGGTGACGAAGGTGCCGCGCACGCCGTCACGGGAGCGCAGCGCGAAGACCACCGCCTCGTCGCCCGGATTCGACTCCCCCTCGAAGCGCACCACCTCGTCGACGATCATCGCCTCGGGCTCGAGCGTCCGATCCCGATCCCGTCCCACCGCGACGAGTCCCTCGTCGGTGGCGCGGAACGACGCGCGGTAGCCGCGCCGCTCCAGGCGCGCGATCGCCTCGGCCACGGTCTCCATCCCGTCGAGCGGAGGGTCGGTCATGGCGGTCTCACTCTTCGCTCTCGGAGGCGCGGACCGTCAGCACCGGGCACGGGGCCACGCGCAGCGTGCGCTCGGCGACGCTGCCCAGGAAGACGTGGGCGAGACCGGTCCGCCCGTGGGTGCCCATCACGATCAGGTCGGCTCCCAGCTTCTTCGCGGTCTCCTCGATCGAGGCCGCCACGTTCGGGCTCTCGGTCACGTGGGACTCGACCTTCCCGGGTCCGCCGAGCTGCGCCGCGAGATCGGCCAGCGCCTGGGCGGCCGATTCGCGCAGCGCCGCCGTATCGAAGACCGGCGGCACGATGCCGCCGTAGGCCGCATAGCCGTAGGTGGGCGGCTGGACCACGTGCAGCAGGTGCAAGGACGAGCCCTGCCGGGCGGCGATCCCGCGCGCCTCCTCGAGTGCGCGGCGCGCGTGCCCGGAGAAGTCGTAGGGGACGAGGATGGTCTTGTAGTCGCTCATGGGGGTCCTCCTGTGCCTCAAGCGTACAGGATCCGTGCCAACGGAGTCGGATCGCGCGCGGGCGCGTCCGTCGCTCAGTCCGAGCCCGCCTCGTTCTCGGCGCGGTAGACGTTGAGCCGGTTGTAGAGGGTCTTCAGACTGATCCCGAGCTTCTGCGCCGCGAGCTTCTTGTCGCCGTCGAAGTGGCGGAGCGTGGCGAGGATGAGGCGCTTCTCGAAGGCGGCGATCTCGGTGCCGACCGACACCTCGAGCGTCTCCCCATCGGCACCCGGCTCGTCGTCGCGCAGGACGTCGATGGCGCGGATCGCCTCCTCGTCGATCTCGCGATCGGCCAGGATGAAGGCGCGGTGAACCGCGTTGCGCAGCTCGCGGACGTTCCCCGGCCAGGCGCGCTGGCCGATCGCGCGCAGCGCCGCCTCGGTCCAGACCTTCTCGCTCTTCTCGGTCTCGTTGAGCTCGTCGAGGAAGTGCTGAGCGAGCAGCTCGTAGTCGCTGCCGCGCTCGCGCAGCGGCGGCAGGACGATCGGGAACACGTTGAGGCGGTAGTAGAGATCCTCGCGCAGCGCGCCGCTCGACACCGCCTCGGCCGGGTCGCGGTTGGTGGCCGCGATGATGCGGACGTCCGACTCGATCGGCTCGGTTCCGCCGACGCGCAGGAAGCGGCCGGACTCGAGGACGCGCAGCAGCTTCACCTGGAGCTCGGCGGGCATCTCGGTGATCTCGTCGAGGAACAGGGTTCCACCGGCCGCGCGCTCGAAGTAGCCCGAACGCCGGCGATCGGCGCCGGTGAAGCTGCCCTTCTCGTGGCCGAAGAGCTCGCTCTCGATCAGGTTCGGCGACACGGCGCCGCAGTTCACCGCGAACAGCGGGCGGTCCTTGCGCCGGGAGAGCGCGTGCACCGTCTCGGCCACCAGCTCCTTGCCGGTGCCGCTCTCGCCTGCGACCAGCACGCTGGCGGTGGTCGGTGCGACGCGGGCGATCAGGTTGTAGATCTCCTGCATCGGCTCCGAGCGTCCCACCATCCTGCCGAAATGGCCCAGACGCCGGAGCTCGCCGCGCAGGTCCTGGAGCTCGCGCTTGAGCGAACGGGTGCGCGCCATGTTGGCGAGCACGCTCTTGAGCCGCGCCGGGTCGAAGGGCTTGGTGAGATAGTCGAGTGCGCCCTCGCGCATCGCCTCCACCGCCGACTCGACGCTGGCGTTCCCGGTGACCACCACGAACTCGGTGTCCGAGGCCAGAGCGGCCTCGCCCAGGAGCTCGGCGCCGAGCCCATCGGGCAGGCGGAGATCGACCAGCACGATGTCCGGGGGCGCCTCAGCGATCGCCTGGCGGGCCTCCTTCAGGGAGCCTGCCAGCCGCGTCTCGAACCCCTCCCGCTCGACGAGCGCGGCGACGCTCGCACGGAAGTCGTCGTCGTCGTCGACGAGCAGAGCGAGCAGGGGCTTCGCCGGCGGAGCCTCGGTGAGGGCGAGCTCGTCTTCGCTCACGGTGTTCGTTTTACCTGGAGACGCGCGTCGGCGCCAGCGAGCCCGCCGCCGAGCCACTTCCCGGCCGCCAGGGCGACCCCGAGCACGGCCAGGGCGGCGATCGCGCTGCCCCAGCCCGGGTCGCGCAGGGCGGCCAGCGCCCGGTCCCCGAGCACGGCCAACAGGAGCGCTCCCGGCGCCATCCCGATCGCCGTGCCGAGCAGGAAGTCGCGGGCGCGGATGTGGGAGGCGCCGGCCACCAGGTTCACCACGCCGAAGGGCGCGATCGGGACCAGCCGGAGCGCCGCCGAGGCCAGCACTCCGCGCGCGGCGAAGTGTCGGCTGATCCGGTCGAGACGGCGCCCGGCCAGGCGCCGCACCGCATCCCGCCACAGGGAGCGGCCGGCGAGGTAGCCGATCGCCGCGCCGAGCACCGCTCCCGCGAGTCCGATCGCCGCGCCCCAGATCGCGCCGAAGGCCATCCCGCTGGCGGCGATCAGCGCCGTCACCGGCACCATCAGGCTGGTGGCGATCGCGACGAGCGCCACCGCGATCGGCACCCCCAGGAGCGGCGCGGCGGCCAAGTCCACGGCGGCCCGGGACAGCCGCTCGGGCTCGACCCACTCCCCCAGCGGCGTCAACTGCCAGGCGGCGACCCCGCCCACCGCCAACGCGACGCCGAGGGCCAGGTACAGGAGCGGCCGGGCCCGGCCCGTCCGCGCAGCCGACTCGCGACCGGAGGTGAAGCGCGGCCACAGCTCTTCGAAGTCGATCGGACGCTCGGGGTCGAACAGGGCGTGGTCGGGGACCGCCTCCTCCAGCCAGCCCGGATCGGCCTCGGGGATCGGCTGGAGCCGGCGGTCGCCGTCGGAGAGCGCGTCGATCGCGCCCCGGACGGAGCCCGCGCGGCGCTCCGCCTCGGCGACCTCCTCGGGGCGGCGCCCGAGGTGCTCACCGATCAGCTCGTGTCGGAACCGGCGGATCTCGCGCTCCACGTCCCGCTCCGGCGTCGACTCGACCGCGAGATCGCACTCGCTGTCGAGCCCCATCGAGCGGTTGGCCAGGTTCGCCGAGCCGACGCGCAGGAGACGGTCGTCGACGACCGCGACCTTCGCGTGCACGCAGATCTTCTCCCCCTCCGGCAGCACGGGCTGGAGCATGCGCAGCCGACCGAAGCGGTCCGCGTCGCGCAGCCGCCTCGCCAGGCGCGCCGCCAGCACGCCCATCGTGCGCTCCTCCAGCCAGCCGGAGAGGCTGGATGGGAGCACGGCGATCACCTCCGGTCCGTCCGGATCCCGGAGACGCTGCTCCAGCACCTCCCCGACCCGGTGCGCGGTGAAGTACTGGTTCTCGAGGTAGACGAGGCGACGGGCGGCGCGCAGCGAGTCGAGGTAGAGGCTCTCCACCTCGCGCACCTCGGGACGGCCCCGGTACTCGGGGAACGTCCGCGCGATGCCGACGTCCACGTCACGCAAGCGCGGCGCGAGACCGGTCGGCCAGGGATCCCCGGTGCGCCGCACCGCTCCGAGCGAGCGCCCCGTCGCGATCCGCCAGCGCTCCCGGGCGAGCTCGCCGAGCGCCAGCGCGGCGTCGCCGTCGACCGCCATCTGCACGTCGTGGAACGGGCCGTAGCCCGCGAAGCCGGGGTCGCTGCGCAGGGGCTGCGAGGGGCAGTGCTCGCGGGTGTCCCAGCGGCAGGCTGTCAGGTCGAGCCCTCCGGAGAAGGCGAGCGCGTCGTCCACGACCACGATCTTCTGGTGCTGGGAGGCGCCGAAGGGATGGCGACCGTCGAGGCGGAAGCGGATCCGGCGGTGCGTCGACCACTCGAAGCGGAACAGGGGCTGCCACTCGCGCTCCAGGGCGTAGATCATCGCGAAGTCCCAGGCGAGGATGCGCACCTGCAGCGAACGCCGACGGCGCACCTGACGCTCCAGGAGCGCGAGCAGCTCGGTCTCTCCCGCACCCTCTCCCCGACGCAGCCGGATCCGGCTGTGGAAGTCCCACCCGATCATCACGATCGATCGCTCCGCGCGCTCGATCGCGTCCGCGACAGCCGCGAAGTAGTCGGCTCCGTCGACCAGTAGCGCGACGCGGTGCGCGTGCGCTCGACACCAGCAGTTCTCGCCCTCGCGCAGGATCGGCGTGCTCATGGACCTGACGAGCCAGGCTAGCGGGGCTCTCGAAGAAGGTCCCGGCTAGCCGCGACTCTTCTCCAGCCGCAGATCGTCGACGAGCGAGTCGACGCCGGAGGTGGAGCGCGCCACGGTCAGCGCGGTCAGGCGATCGCCGAAGCTCTGCACGGTGCCCGACAGACGCACCACACCGTTGCTGACCTCGACGTCGATGTCGGCGTCGCGCAGTGCCTCGTGGTCGGCCAGGCGCCGCTCCACCGCTCCCTGGATCTCGGCGTCCTCGGCCTCGACGCGTGCGGCGGCGACGTCCGGGACGACCTGGAGCTCGTTCTCCACCCCCTTCACGCCGGCGATCTTCTTCACCTGCTCGGCCGCCGCCTCGCGGGTGCGCTCGCTGTCCACCGTGCCGAACAGCGTGACCACCGCGTTGCGGGTATCGACGTTGATCGTGAAGGGCGAGAGCTTCGCCTCCGTCATCAGGCGCACCTTCGCCTTCGTCGTGATCCAGGTGTCCGAGGCGCTGGCCCGCAGGCCCGAACTCTCCGGGAGCGACGGGTCCCAGAGCTCGCGGTCGCCGAGCTCGTCCGGGCTCTGGATCTCGCTCGCGACCCGGCGGACGCCTTCGACGCTGCGCGCGTCCTCCAGGGCGCGGCGATGAGCCGAGAGCGTATCCGTGTGGCCCGCGAGGACGACGACGCCATCGTTCACGGAATCGACCTCGACCTCGCTCTGGTCCAGGGCCTGGTCGCGTGCGAGCACCGTCTCCACCTGCGTGCGGATCTGATCGTCGCTCGCCGCGACGCGCGGCCGGTCCTTCTCCGGTACGACGACCAGCAGGTTGTGCACGTCGCGCACACCGTCGATCTTCATCGCCCGCTCGCTCGCGTCGTCCTTCGCCGCGTTGGTCGTGACCTGCCCGTGCAGGGTCACGACGCCGTCGATCGTATCCACGTCCACCGTGAAGGGATCGACCCGATCGGCGGTGAGCAGCGTCATCTTCACCTTGGTGGTGATCCAAGCGTCCTGCGGCTGGTCCGCGAGGACGGGGCCGGCGATCAGCCCGACGAGGACGAGGGCTGCGACGAGCAGCATCCGGTTTCGTGATCTCACGGTGTTCTCCTTCTCGGCTTCGGGACGGTTCCGGAAACACGGTGTGCGCGCGACGCTCCCTCAGACGGGAGGACGGCCACGGACTGCGTTCGAGACGCCCGCGATGATCATCAGAACGAGGAACACGACGAAGAGCACCCAGGCGATGTTGGCAGCGGCACCGGCGATACCGGTCAGCCCCGCGAGGCCTGCGATCAGAGCCAGAACGAAGAATGCGATTGCCCATGAAAGCATGATCTTCTCCTCCTGCTGCGCTTCCAAGAGCAGAGATCGTGCCAAGCGGCGAAGCGCGTGCTAGGCACCGCTTCCGGACAGGTATGGGCGATCGGGGTGCCCCGCGGGCCTCCCGACAAACGCGCTGTGCAACTCTTGCGGATGCGCGGCGACATTCTTACAAGCCATCGAGAGACTGACCGCCGACTCTGCGCTGCGTTACCGTCGATGCGCGTCACAGCGGGGGGGAGACGAGAGGCGCATCCCGATGGATGACACATCCGGTGCCGACCGCGGCCGCGACGCGGCCGCAAACGATCCCGCCGAGACGGACCCGGTTCTCCAGATACCCCTCAGCCGCCCGCTCGACGTCCGTGCGATCGCCCTCGCCGGCATCCTGGTGGTGCTGCTGCTCCACACCGTGCGCGCGGCGGCGTCGGTCCTGCTTCCCGTCGCGCTCGCGGTGCTCGCGCACTTCGTCCTCGATCCCGTCGCACGTGGGCTCCGCCGCCGGGGACTGCCCGCGCCGATCGCCGCGGCGCTGATCGTGGCGACCGGCATCGGTGCGGCGGCCGCCGCGCTGATCCTGCTCTCCGATCCCGCGACCGAGTGGATCGAGCGGGCGCCGCGGACGCTTCACGAGCTCGAGCAGAAGCTGCGCTTCGTGCAGCAGCCCGTCGCCCGCGTCGTGGAGGCGTCCGAAGGGGTGGAGGAGCTCGCCTCCCTGGAGAAGCGCGAGAAGGTGGTGGTGCAGGAGCCGGGCTTCCTCACGCGGATGATCGAGCAGACCCGCTCCGCGCTGGTGACGCTGGCGATCGCCTTCGCCCTGCTCTTCTTCACGCTCGCCTCGGGCGAGGCTCTCGTGCGCAAGGTGGCGCGCTCGCTGCCCAGGCCGGGCGATCGCGAACGCGCTCGGGCGCTCCTGGCTCAGGTCCAGCGCGAGGTCTCTCGGCATCTCGTGACCATCTCGCTGGTCAACGTCGCCCTCGGCGGCGTCGTCGCGGTCGCAATGCTCCTGTTAGGCGTACCCAACCCCGTGCTGTGGGGTGTCGTGGCCGGGGTGCTCAACTTCGTCCCCTTCGTCGGCGCGGTGGTCACCGGGCTGATCCTCGCGGCGGTCTCCTTCCTCAGCTTCGACAGCGTCGGGCGGGCGGTCGCGGTGCCGCTGGTGTTCGCGGCGATCACCGGACTGGAGGGGCTGGTCGTCACGCCCGCGCTGCTGGGCCGCCGGCTCACCCTGAGCCCGGTGGTGATCTTCCTGTCGCTGCTCCTGTGGTCGTGGCTCTTCGGTGTTCCGGGCGCGCTGATCGCGGTTCCGATGCTGGCCGCCTTCAAGATCGTCTGCGACCACGTCACGCCGCTGCAACGCATCGGCTTCCTGCTCGGCGCCGATCCCGAGATGCCTTGAGGACGCGCTCTGGCCTTGGCACCGCGCTTGCAGTGTCAGGACCTCGTGTCCGCGATCACCCGCAGGGAGAGGAGATGGGATCATCCTTCGGCGCAGCGCGCCGATGCTCCGGCACGACGGCCGGAAGGGCCCGCGCCCTCGAGCCCGCCGTCTCTGGGGCACGCCCTCGAGCACGTCGTCGAGGCGGGCCAGGAGCTGATCGTCCGCCGCGTCGATCTGCAGGCCGAGCGGGTCGTCGAGCGCGGGCGCGTTGCGTTCGCCAGGTCGCTGGTCGGCGCGGCCGGAGGGATCGTCGCCGTCGGCGGCTGGTTCCTGTTCCTGGCCGGCGCCATCACGCTGCTCTCCGACCACTTCCCGCGCACCGCGGTGGAGATGGCGATCGGACTCGCGCACGTGGCGCTGGGCGCGGTCCTCGTGCTGTACAGCCGCCGGCGCGCGGCGGAGGAGACGCCGAGGTGAGCGCCGGTGCCGAGGACCGGATGGCTGCGCTCCAGGAGCGCGTCGAGGCCCGCGAGCAGGAGCTGCACTCCGCAGTGGGCGAGCTCGAGAGTGCAGCGCGGCGCGCCGTCGACGTCCGTCACTGGATCCGATCGCGACCGGTCGCGCTCACCCTGAGCGCCTTCGCCGTGGGGATCTGGCTGGGAAGAAGAAGGCTGGGAGGAAGAAGGGTGGGTTCAAGGAGAAAGGGAGCGAGGAGATGAGCGATCTGTGGCGTCCCCTGGCGGGCGATGCGAGCGACGGTCCGCTCCGCAACGGAGCCGCCCCCCGCTTCGCGGCCGAGGCGGGTCCGGACACCTCCGACCCGGACGGCTCCCTGCGGGAAGGAGAGGAGCGCGTGCGGGACTTCATCCGTCGGCACCCGGTGCCGGTCGTGCTGGGCGCGCTCGCGCTCGGCTTCGCAGTCGCCCGGCTGCTGCGGGAGGACTGATCCGTGACCGCCACTGGCCCGAAACGCGGGGAAGCACCGACACAGGAGGGCGACGGGCGCACACGGCACGAGGAGCGCACGCTCTACTCGGACCTGGGCCACCTCGCCCGACGCGCCGGCGAAGCGACGCGCGACGCGGAGCGGCTGTGCGTCGCCACAGTGCGGTCCCGGCCGGTCGCCGGGGTCGCAGCCGCCACCGGCATCGGCTTCGTCCTGGGCGGCGGTGTCCGGCGCTTCCAGCGCGGATGGATCACGCTGCTGCTCGGCGCCGGCGTGCGCCTGGCGGCGAGTCGCGTCGGCGATCGGATCCTCGAGTACGCCGACGAGCTCTGGTACGCAGACGACCGGGAGGACCCGCGGTGAGTCAGGACCCTCGCGACCCCGCCGGATGGACCTCGTCCGAAACCCCGAACAGGAGGCAGATGATCATGACCCTCGCCAATCTCACGGCACACGCCCCGGCGGCCTACGAGCTGCTCCATCGCGTCGGACTCGAGCGGCGCCGCTCCCGCGCGCGGCGCGTCGCGTCGCGCGCGGGATGGCTGGGGCTGGGCGTCGTGCTCGGCGGCGGGCTCGCTCTACTCGTGGCGCCGCGCAGCGGACCGAAGATGCGCGAGCAGCTCGGCGAACGGGCGCGCCGCGCGCGCGACTACCTGACGCCGGGCCTGACGCCGGGCCTCGCGGCCCAGGACGGCCGGACGGCGAACGCCCCGTAAGCTCCGCCGACGATGATGGACGGCACCGGACGGCCGCCGCCGCGCGATGGGGGAGAGGATGCCGATCCCCGAGCGGGGGCCCTCGGACCGGCGCAGGCGCGCGCGATCGCCGAGGCGCTCGCGCGCCGCCACGCCACCGGCAAGCCGACTCCCGACCACGGTCCGACGCCGGGCGCACGCCGGGGTGAGCTCGATTCGCTCGCGTCGGCGCTCGAGCCCCTGCCGTCGGACGAGGCGGCCTGGCTGGAGCGCCGGCTGACGCGGGCGCGCGCGTTCCTGCTCGAGCGCGCGGATCTCCTGCTGCTCCGCGCCGGACACGGCCGGATCCGCGCACAGGCCCTGTTGCTGTCGCTGGCCGACGTGCGCTTCGAGGCCGACGGCACGGCGACCCTCCAGCCCTCCCCGGACCGCAGACCCGTCAGCGAAGACACGGCGCTGGAGGTCGCGAGCCTGTGCGTCTCGCTCGTCCACGCCCAGCGGGCCGATCTCGCCGAGCGCCTGCTCTCCCACTACGCGGGCCTGACGGAGGACTTCGAGCTCTACCGCGTGCTCGACCTTCACGAGACCTCCGCCCTGCTGCGCGAGCTGGCGCGCCGCGCACCGGAGGAGGCGGCGCGCTTCGCGCAGCGAGTGGCCGCCGGCTGGGCCTCCCCGCCGACCCCGCGGACGCCGCCCTTCGTGCTGGCGATGAGCGGTCCGGTGGCGAGCGGGAAGAGCACGCTGGCCACCGCTCTCGCCGACGAGCTGGCCGCGCCGCGCGTGGTGGCGGACCGCATTCGCGACCACCTCGTCCACGGGGCCCCCTCGCGACCGATCCACGAGGCGGGTTGGGCCAGCGGCTTCGAGCCGGGCTTCGGACCCCGGGTGTACGGCGAGCTGCTGCGCCACGCGGAGATGGTGCTGGAGACGGGCCGCGCGGTCGTGCTCGACGCGTGCTTCCCCACCCCCGTCGAGCGCGCGGCGGCCCGCGCCCTGGCGCTGCGCCACGGGCTTCCCTTCCACTTCGTGGAGTGCTTCGTCTCGCGCGAGGTACAGCGACGCCGACTGCGGGAGCGCGGCGCCGGCGCGGTGGGGGACGACTGGGAGGCGATCGCACTGGCGCTCTCCGAGTCCTCCGTTCCGGCGCTCGAGCTGCCCGAGGCGGAGCGCTGGCGCGTGGACACGAGCGGCGAGCCGGCCGAGGCGCTCGCGCGCGTGCTCCCGGCGCTGGTGCGGGCACTGCGGCGGGCGCCGGGCGGCGCTCGGACCGAGCGCGTCTGATCGCGAACGGGTCGGCCTATCCTTTCCCGCAGGATGCCGCTGCGCGCCGTGACCTTCGACTGCTGGAAGACGCTCCTGGTCGAGCCCGACTGGACGCTCGCTCACGCGCGCCGGATCGAGATCCTGGCGGAGGCCGCCGCGCTCACTGCCGGAGGCGGCGACGTTCCGCGCGTGGAGCTCGCACTCGCCTTCGACCGGGCCTGGGGTCGCCACATGCGCGACTGGACCCACGGCATCGCCAGCGGGGCGCCGGAGATCGCCGACGACGCACTCGCCGCGCTCGGGCTGCGACCCCCGCCCGCGGTGCGAGAGCAGCTGATCCACGACTGGCAGGAGGCCTCGCACTCGGGTCGCGTGGAAGCAGTCGAGGGAGCGGTGGAGACGATCTCCGCCCTCGCCGATGCCGGCCTCCACATGGCGCTGATCTGCGACACGGGCCTGACACCGGGGCGCGTCGTGCGTCGGCACCTGGCCCGGGTGGGGCTGCTCGACCGGCTGGCGTGCTGCGTCTTCTCCGACGAGATCGGCGTGCCCAAGCCCGACCCGCTCGTGTTCCGCGCGGCGCTGACCGCGATCGGCGCCGAGGCGCGCGACGCCGCCCACGTCGGCGACCTGCTGCGCACCGACGTGGCCGGAGCGCGCGCCGTCGGCATGACCGCGATCCGGCTGCGTGCCGTCCACGACGACCGCAGCGGACTGCCCGAGGCGGATGTCGTGGTGGACTCCCACGCCGCGCTGCGACGCGCCCTGCTCGCACGTCTCGCCGAGTCGGTCTGAAGTCCGCGTCGAGGGACGGATCGGTCGCGCGCGACTTGTACGTTTTGCAAGGACGAGCGCCGCGAATCGGCCTCCGCCGGTCTCCGGGGTCCGTGTTCCCTGGCATACCGATTGCACGCTCCGTCGGCATGGCGTCGATGGGGTTCCACGAAGCGGCCGATTCCCTCTCGGACGAGACGCGCGAGATGCATCGCGCGATCGCGTCGCTGATCGAGGAGTTCGAGGCCATCGACTGGTACGCGCAGCGCGTCGACGCCTCCAGCGATCCGGAGCTGCGCGCCATCCTCGCTCACAACCGCGACGAGGAGAAGGAGCACGCCTGCATGACGCTCGAATGGATCCGGCGCCGCGATCCGAGCTTCGACGAGATGCTGCGCAAGTACCTGTTCACCGAGCGCGAGGTCACGGTGATCGAAGAGGCCAACGGCTCCCCCGCCGACCGCACGCTGGGCATCGGCAGCTTGCGCGAGGAGGCCCGCTCGTGATCGGACTCAACCGGGATCTGGCCCCGATCAGCGATCGGGCCTGGGAACGGATCGAGGAGGAGGCGCGCGAGGTGCTGGCTCTGCACCTGGCCGCGCGGCGCCTGGTCGACTTCGAGGGCCCCCTCGGCTGGTCGCACTCGGCGATCGACCTGGGGAAGGTCGAGCCGCTCGAGGGCAGGTCGTCCGATGGTGCGCTGGTGCGGCGTCGGGTCGTGCGCCCGCTGATCGAGCTGCGCGTTCCCTTCGCGCTGGAGCGCGACGAGCTCGAGCGCGTCGACCGGGGCGCCGCCGACGTCGATCTCGAGCCCCTGCGCGACGCCGCGCGCGTGTTCGCCGCGGCCGAGGACACGGCGCTCTTCGAGGGCTACGCGGACGCCGACATCCCGGGCCTGCTCAGCGACTCGTCGAACGAAGGCGTGGCGCTGCCCGACGGCGCCGGCGACCTGGTCGGAGCGATCAGCGACGCCCTCGAGCAGCTGCGCCAGGCGGGCGTCTCGGGCCCCTACGCCGTCGCCCTCGGACCGGATGCCTACGCCGTGCTCGACCGGACCGTGGAGGGCGGCTACCCGCTGCTGCGGCACGTGCAGCGCCTGATCGACCGGCCGGTGGTGTGGGCGCCGTCGCTGCGGGGCGGCGTCGTCCTCAGCCTGCGCGGCGGAGACTTCAAGCTCGTGTGCGGCCGCGACGCGGCCGTCGGCTACCTGAGCCACGACGAGAAGCAGGTGCGGCTCTACCTCGAGGAGAGCTTCAGCGCCGAGATCAACGGACCCGAGGCGGCAGTGGCGCTGCTTCCGCCCGACAAGCATTGAAGGAGAAACCCATGAAGTTCGAGATCCCTCCCCTGCCCTACGCGAAGGACGCTCTGGAGCCCCACATCGGGGCCGAGACCGTCGAGCTCCACTACGAGAAGCACCACAGGGGCTACCTCTCGAAGCTGCGCAAGCAGATCGAAGGCAAGCCCGAGGCGGACGCGAGCCTCGAAGACCTGATCCGCACGAAGGACGGCGACGTGTTCAACAACGCCGCCCAGGTGTGGAACCACACCTTCTACTGGCTGAGCATGAAGCCCGACGGAGGCGGCGAACCCACCTCGGAGCTGCTCGACCTGCTCGAGCGCTCCTTCGGCTCCTTCGACTCCTTCCGCAGCGAGTTCAAGGAGGCGGCGACGACGGAGTTCGGATCCGGCTGGGCCTGGCTGGTGAAGGACGCGGGCGGAGAGCTGTCGGTGTGCAAGAGCTCCGACGCGGAGAATCCGCTCCAGCGCGGGCTCGAGCCGCTGGTGACGATCGACGTCTGGGAGCACGCCTACTATCTCGACTACCGCAACGAGCGGGCGCGCTACGTCGACGCCTTCCTCGACCACCTGATCAACTGGGACTTCGTCGCTGCGAACCTGGTCCTGGCACCGCTGGCCGACGACGTGCACGGCGAGGGCAACCCCCAGGCGGACCGCCGCTACCGCAAGCGCGCGAAGGCCTTCGCCGAGTCGGGCCGCGCCGAGCGCGCGGCGCGCCACGCAGCCCACCCCGACAAGTGATGGGGATGCGGGCGCGGGAGCGCACGTGACCGCGCTCTCCCTCACACTGCTCGTCGCGGCCGCACTGGCGCTGTTGCTGGGCGTGCCGGCGATTCGGCGCCAGTGCCTCACGCGCTTCCTCCTGCCTCGCATCGCCGGGCTGCTGCCGCGGCTCGGGGAGACCGAACGGATCGCCTTGGAGGCCGGAACCGTCGGCTGGGACGGCGAGCTGTTCTCGGGCAGGCCCGATTGGAAGACGCTGTTCGCCTTCGAGGCGAAGCCCCTCGCGCCGGCGGAGCGCGCATTCCTGGACGGGCCGGTCGAGGCGCTGTGCGCGCGCCTCCACGACTGGGAGATCCGTCGCGCGGGCGACCTGCCCGACGACGTATGGGAGACGCTGCGCCGGGAGCGCTTCTTCGGAATGGTGATCCCCGAGCGCTACGGGGGCCTCGGCTTCTCGGCCCAGGCTCACGCCGCGGTGATCACGAAGCTCGCCAGCCGCAGCGCCGCGGCGGCGGTAACGGCGATGGTTCCCAACTCGCTCGGCCCCGCCGAGCTGCTGGTCCAGTACGGCACCGAGGAGCAGCGAAGCCACTACCTGCCACGCCTGGCCCGCGGCGAGGAGATCCCCTGCTTCGCGCTGACCGGACCCGAGGCGGGCAGCGACGCCGCCGCCACCCAGAGCGAGGGGGTCGTGTGTCGCATCGAGCGCGAGGGCGAGGAAGCGCTCGGGATCCGGCTCTCCTGGCGCAAGCGCTACATCACCCTCGCCCCGGTGGCGACGCTGATCGGGCTGGCCTTCCGCCTGCGCGATCCGGAGCATCTGCTCGGCGGCGAAGAGGACCTGGGCATCACCTGTGCGCTGGTCCCCACGGATCTGCCGGGCATCGCGATCGGGACGCGTCACGATCCGATGGGCGTACCATTCCAGAACGGGCCGACGACGGGCGAGGACGTGCTCGTGCCTCTGGACGCGATCATCGGCGGAAGGGCGGGCGTCGGACGGGGCTGGAAGATGCTGATGGAGTGCCTCTCCGCCGGGCGCTCGATCTCGCTGCCGTCGCTGTCCGTCGCCGGAGCGAAGCTGTGCGCACGTACCGTCAGCGCCTACGCGATGGTGCGGGAGCAGTTCGACACCCCGATCGGCCGCTTCGAGGGCGTGGAGGAGCCGCTGGGCCGGATCGCGGGCCGCACCTACCTGATCGAGGCGACGCGCTCGCTCACCGCCGCCGCCGTCGACGCGGGAGAGAAGCCCGCCGTCCTCTCGGCGATCTCCAAGGCCTGGTGCACCGAAGCGATGCGCGACGTGGTGAACGACGCGATGGACGTGCGCGCCGGAGCCGGCATCATGCGCGGTCCGCGCAACATCCTGGGCTCCCTCTACGACACGGTTCCGATCGGGATCACGGTCGAGGGGGCGAACATCCTGACCCGATCGATGATCGTCTACGGACAGGGGGCGATCCGCTGCCACCCCTACGCCCTGGAGGAGATGGAGGCCGCGCGAGCCGGTGACCTCGCCCGCTTCGATCGCGCCTTCTTCGGTCATCTGGGACACGTCGTCGCGACCGCGGTGCGCGCGGCGGCGCTCGGGCTGTCGAGCGGCCGGCTGATGACGAGGGTGCCGGCCGGCACCCTCCGCCACCACGTCCAGCGCCTCGACCGCGCCAGCGCGGCCTTCGCACTCGTCTCCGAGGGGGCCATGGCCACGCTCGGCGGCGCGCTCAAGCGGAGCGAGAAGATCGCCGGCCGGCTCGCCGACGGGCTCGCCTGGCTCTACCTGGGCTCGGCCGCCGCGAAGCGCTTCCGCGACGGCGGCGAGCTCGAGGGCGACTGCGCCTTCGCCCAGTGGGCCATCGAGACGGCGCTGTGCGAGGTCGAGTCCGCCCTCGCGGGCGTGCTGCGGAATCTTCCCTCGCGACCGATCGCCTGGGCGCTGGCTCCCTTCGTGTTCCCGCTCGGCCGCCGCGAGCGGGGACCCGACGACGCCCTGGGCGGGCGCGCGGCCACCGCCCTGCTCGAGGACGAGGACGCGCGCGACCGCCTCACCGAGGGAATCTTCCGACCGCCCGCCGACGAGCCCGGCCTCGGGCGCCTGGAGGCGGCGCTGCGCGACGCGCGCGACGCGCTTCCGGTCGAAGCGAAGCTGCGCCACGCGCTGCGCGAAGGCCGGCTCGCGCCGGCGCCCGGTGCCGATCTGGCGCGCGCCGCCCGGCGCGCCGGGATCCTGACCGACACCGACGTGGAGCGGCTGCGGGCCGCCGACGCGGCCCGCGAGGAGGCGATCCGTGTCGACGCCTTCGACGCCAAGGAGCTCTCGCGCCGCGCGGGCTGAGCGGCGCCGGAACGCTTGCATGTGGAGTCGCCGCGCCGAGCTCGAAGCGAGCGACCCGGCGCGGACGCACGCGCCGGGGTACCTGGTGGTGTGCAACCCGAGAGCGGGGATCGGGAGCGCCGCGCAGCAGCGCTCGGTGCTGTCGCGAAGTCTGGCCGTGCTCCGGGGCCCGCTCGACTTCGTCGACATCGCCGCAGAGGGACGGCTCGAGCGCGCGCTCGACCGGCGCGATCCCGGCGGCGACAGGGTCGTCGTCGCGGCCGGCGGCGACGGGACGGTCCGCAGCGTGGTCAGCGCCGCCGTGGCGAGCGGGCGCGCGCTCGGCGCGCTGCCGATCGGAACGCGCAACCACTTCGCGCGCGACGCCGGCGTGCCCCTCGACCTCACCGCGGCGATCGAGACGCTCGACACGGGCCGCGAGATCCGGGTCGACACGGGCGAGGTCGCCGGTCACCTGTTCCTGAACAACGCCAGCCTCGGACTCTACCCGCACTTCGTCGACGACGGAGAGCCCTCCCTGCGCCTGACCCCGCCCATCCGCTTCCGCGTCCGTCCCCGCTCCCTGCGCCTGCTCGTGCCCCGGACCCGAGGCCCCTCGTGAGCGGGCCGGCCGGGCACAGCGACCCGCAGCCAGCGTCCGCGCACGCGATGGGGAAGCGGGCCGTGGACGGGACGAACGGCCTGGTGCTGGTGAGCTGGAACGTCCATGGATGGATTGGCTCGGATGCCGCCCGCGATCCCGCGCGCTGCTTCGACCTGATCCGCGACGTCGACGCCGACGTCGTGGCGCTCCAGGAAGTGGAAGGCGTGGACTGGGAGCGACTCGCCGAGCAGAGCGGCTATCGCGTGTTCGTGCAGCGGACGGGCAGCGGAGACTTCGGCAATGCCCTGCTCGCACGCCACCCGCTGCGCGGCGTCGAGGCGCTCGACCTCTCGCTCTCGGGTCGCGAGCGCCGCGGGGCGATCGACGCCGTGGTCGACACGCCGCTCGGCGCACTGCGGGTCGTCACCGCCCACCTCGGGCTGCGCGGGTACGAGCGGCGGCGACAGGCCGAGCGACTCGCCTCGCACCTGCGCGCGAAGAACGCGGCCCTGCCCACCGCGCTGCTCGGCGACCTCAACGACTGGACGCCCTGGGGAGGTCAGCTCGCACCGCTCGCCCGTGCCGTCGGACCGCTCTCACGTGTGCGCACCTTCCCGAGCCGCCGGCCGGTGCTCGCCCTGGACCGTGCGGCGCTGCGCGCGCCGGGCGTCCACCCGCACGTGGCGGCGGTGCGGCGGGCGCCGGCGCGAACCGCCTCGGACCACCTTCCGCTTCGCCTCGAGCTGCGCATCGCGGATTCGTCGGTGGGGAATGCGCTACCGTCGGCCGCCGGCTCGGGAATGCACGCTGCGCGATCCGAGCCGGGCGGCCCCGGCGCCGCCCACGGCGGAGGACTCCGTTGGCCCAGATGCAGGTCACCTTCTGCCGCATCTGCGAGGCCACCTGCGGTCTGCGCGTGACCACCGAGGACAACC
>CAZZFT010000045.1:0-33923 GCA_964653555.1 uncultured Spirochaetales bacterium
AACATGACGCGCTTGAACCAGATCTGGACGTCGCACTCCCAGGTGAAGCCGATGCCGCCGTGCAGCTCGACGGCCGCGCGCGCCACCTCGCAGGCGCGCGCGGTGATGTGCGACTTGGCGATCGCGGCGGAGTGGGTTGCCTCGGCGGGCAGATAATCCCAGGCGTGCGCCGCGTACCAGAACAGCCCGCGCGTGGGCTCGACCTGGGTGGCCATGTCGGCGAGCTGGTGCTTCACGGCCTGGAACTGCGCGATCGGCGCGCCGAACTGGCGGCGCGACTTCGCGTACTCGGTCGTCATCCGAACGAGTCGCCAGGCGGCGCCGAAGGCGTCGGCGGACAGGGCGACCAGGGAGGCGTCGCGGACGCGGCCAGCGGCCTCGCCCGCGCCTTCGCCGACGAGCAGCTCGGCCGGGCTGCCCTCGCAGACGAGCTCGGCGACCGGGCGCGTGCGGTCCACGCCGCGCTCGTCTTCGACCCGCAGATGCGCCGCTCCCCGCTCCACCACCGCAAAGCGACCGCCCGCGGCTCCCACCACGATCAGGTCGGCGAGCGCGGCGTGGGGAACGTGGCGCTTGGCGCCGCGCAGCGCGCCGTCCTCGCAGGCGAGCGTCCAGGTCTCGGGCTCCCAGCGATCGCCGCGCTCGGCGAGCGCCACGGTGGCGATGCGCTCGCCCGACGCCAGGTCCGGGAGCCAGCGCCGCTGCTGGTCGGCGCTCCCGGCCAGGCGGATCGCCAGGGTGGCCAGGGCGTGGCCGAGCAGCGGGCCGGGCAGCGCGCCCGCGCCGAGCTCCTCCATCACCAGGGCGAGCTCGAGCAGCTCGAGCCCGGCACCCCCCTCGGCCTCGGGGACGAGGAGACCGGCCAGTCCGATCTCGGACAAGCCCTTCCAGAGGCCTGGATCGTGTCCGGTCCCGGCGTCGAAGAGCTCGCGCAGGCGTGCCGGCGGGCATTCGCCGGCGACGAAGCCGCGCACCGTCTCCTGAAGCAGCAGCTGCTCCTCGGTCAGGCCGAAGTGCATCCTGGGGGATCTCCCATCCGGGTGGAGCGGGCGCAGTAGTAAGCCAAGTTGACTACACGGTCAAGGAGCCTTACGGTGTGCGCGATGTCCGAATCCCCCCGGCATCTGCATCGGGCGCGGGAAACTCAGGAGATCGAGCGCTCGCTCGCGATCCTGGGCCGGCACAACATCGGCGTCCTGCTCCAGCAGCTCTCCCGGAACTTCGAACGCCGGGCGCGTTCGACCCTGAGCACGCGGGGCCACACCCGCCTGCAGCCCTCGCACCAGGTGGTGCTCACGAGCCTGGGCCTCGAGGGAAGCCGCCTCACCGCGCTCGCTCACAAGGCGGGCATGACGAAGCAGGCGATGGGACAGATCGTCGACGACCTGGAGCGGCTGGGCTACGTCGAGCGCACGCCGGATCCGGGCGACGGGCGCGCGAAGATCGTCCGCTTCACCGCGGCGGGCCTCGAGTTCGTCTGCGACTCGGCGGAGGTGATCACCCAGATCTGGAGCGACTATGGCGCGCTGATCGGCGAGAAGGAGCTCGACCAGCTCCAGCGCACCCTCCGCGCCCTGTGGCGGGGAGCCCGCCGCAGCAGCGCGGAGGACCGTTGAAGCTGTACACCTTCCCGATCGCACCGAACCCGGCGAAGGTGCAGACCTACCTGATCGAGAAGGAACTCGACCTGCCGACCGAGACGGTGAGCCTGGCCGAGGGCGATCAGCGCAAGCCGGCGTTCCTCGCCGTGAACCCGCTCGGCAAGCTTCCGGTGCTCGAGCTCGACGACGGCCGCGCGCTCACCGAATCGCTGGCGATCATCGAGTACCTCGAGGAGCTGCACCCCGATCCCCCTCTGATCGGAACGCATCCCGCAGAGCGGGCGCGCGTGCGCGGGCTCGAGCGCCAGTGCGACCTGGGCGTCCTGATCCCGATCGCGCGCTTCATCCACGCCACCGCGTCGCCCCTGGGTCTGCCGCCGGTTCCCGAGGTGGCGAAGCAGAGCTGGGAGGCGCTCGAGAAGAACCTGGTCGTGCTCGACGCGCGCATCGGCGAGGGCCCCTTCGTCGCCGGCGAGCGACCGACGATCGCCGACTGCACGCTGTGGGCGGGCCTCCAGTTCGCCGCCTTCCGCGACGTCGAGATCGATCCGCGCTACGCGCACGTGGCCGCCTGGCGGGCGCGGTTCGCGAAGCGACCGAGCGCGCAGGTCGAGCCGCTTCCACGAAGCTAGTCGCTCGACGGTCTCGAGCGATCGCCGTCCGGCTACAACTTCCGCTCGACCCACTTCGCCTTGAGCCGGGTGTAGGTCGGGTAGAGCCACCGGGACTCGAACCGCCCGCTGCGGTTCAGGACCGACACGCGGCGACTGAGACGGTCGAAGGCCTGACGGCCGGAGTCCGCGCCGACGCCGCCGGCGGTGACGTCGCCGAGCGGGAACGCCCGGTCGCCGATGTGGGGAACGCCGTTCACGCACGCCCGAACCGCGCGCGTCTGCTCGACTGCCGTCAGCTGGACGTCGAGGTCCTTCGAGAACACGTAGAGCTGGAGCGGGTCGTCGCGATCGTTCACGAAGTCGATCGCCTCGGTGGCGGTCCGCACGCCGAAGACGGGCAGGATCGGGCTGAAGGTCTCCGCCGCCATGATCGGGGCGTCGGGCCGGACCCGGCGCAGGACGGTCGGGGCGATCGCGCACGCCTCGTCGCGCACCTCGCCGCCGACCGCGATCTCGCCGTCGCCCAGCATGGAGACCAGCCGCTCGAAGCGCTGGCGGTTGGCGATCGCCGCGTAGCGGGGAGACGCGATCGGATCGGGGCCCAGCAGCTCCCGGATCGCGGCCGCCAGCGCGTCCACGAGCTCCCGCTCGCGGCGCTCGGGGACCAGCACGTAGTCCGGCGCCGAGCTCGTCTGACCTGCGTGCAGGAACTTCCCCCAGGCGATGTGGGCCGCGACCTCGCGCAGGTCCACGTCGGCGTCGACGATGCACGGGCTCTGCCCCACCCGCTGCATCGTGATCGGGGTGAGCTGGCGCGCCGCCGCCCGCATCGCGAGCCGCGCCGTGCGACCGCGGCCGGTGTAGAAGATGTGATCGAAGCGCTGGTCGAGCAGCGCGGCCGCGCCCTCGAGCCCGCCCTCCACCACCGCGACCGCTCCCGGGTCGAGGTAGCGGGGCACCAGATTGGCCAGCAGCTCCCCGGTGCGGGAGGCCGACTCGGGCGGGACCAGGGCGGCGCAGTTTCCCGCCGCCAGCGCGCCGACCAGCGGCGCGAGCAGGAGCCCCAGCGGGTGGCTCCAGGGCGAGACGATCAGGACCACCCCCAGCGGCTCGCGCTGCATCTGCCGGCGCCCGGGCAGCGAGAGCGCGCCGATCCGCTCGGGTCGCGTCCACACCCTGAGTCGCCGCTGGGCGACGCTCGCCGCGAGCGCCACCGGTGCCAGCTCGCCTGCGGCGGACTCCGACTCGGGCTTGCCGAGGTCGGCCTGGAGGGCCGCGACCAGCGCACCGCGGCGCTCGTGCAGCAACCGGCGCAGCCCGGCGAGCTGCTCCCGGCGCCAGTCGAGAGCGCGTGTGTGTCCGGCCTCGAAGGAGGCGCGCAGCCGCGCGGCGCGCGCGCGGAGTTCGGGGGAGTCCGGCGGAGGAGCGGATCGCAGCGGTTCGAGGGCGACGCTCAAGAGACCGGAACCTCGGCAGCGGGAGAGCGGGATGGCGGACGTAGCGGGGAGCAGCGCCGGTTGGTCAGTGTCCGGGCAGGTCGCGGCGGTTACGGCATTCGCCGTCCCTTCGCGGGCCCCTCACCGGACGCGCTGGCCCGGTTGCGCTCCTGCGTCGGGCGAGAGCAGGAACAGCTCCTCGCCCCCGGGCCCGGCGGCCAGCACCATCGCCTCGCTGGTGCCGAAGCGCATCTTGCGCGGTGTCAGATTCGCCGCCACGACCACCAGCCGACCGACCAGCGCTTCCGGCGGGTAGGCCCGCTTGATCCCCGCGAAGACGGTGCGCCGCTCTTCGCCGCCCAGGCTGACCACGAGCTCCAGGAGCTTCTCCGCGCCCGCGACCGGACGCGCCGACTCGACGCGGGCGACGCGGAGGTCGAGGCGCTGGAAGGCGTCGATCCCGACCTCCGGAGCGAGGGGCTCGCCGGCAAGGGCAGGGCCGACCGGCGCCGGGCTGGCCGGCGCCGGGGCGGGATCGGGCGACGCGCTCGCCGCGATCACGGCGGCCAGCCGCTCCGAGTCGACGCGGGTGAGCAGCGGCTGGAACGGCCCGACGGTCCCCCCGACCAGGGGCCGCGCGGCGTCGGACCACTCCGGCGTGTCGCTCTGGCCGAGCAGCGCGCGCGCCTCGGCGGCGAGCCGCGGCAGGATCGGAGCCAGGTAGACGGCGATCTGGTGGAACAGGTTGAGCGCGACGCTGCAGACGGCGATCAGCTCCTCCTCGGCGTCGGAGCGCTTGCGCAGCGTCCAGGGGGCGCGCGACTCGACGAACTCGTTGGCCCGGTCCGCGAGCGCCATCACCAGGCGCGACACGCGGCCCGTGTCGGAGTTCTCGTAGGCCGTGGCGATCTCCTCGCCCACGCGCGCGCCCGCGGCGAACAGGCCCCCGTCGTCGGGATAGTGCTCGGCGAGCGGCCGGCCCGTGACGAAGCGCGCGGTACGGCTGGCGAGGTTGACGACCTTGCCGACCAGATCGGCGTTCACCTTGGCGGTGAACTCCTCGAGGTTGAGGTCCATGTCCGAGGCGCCGCCCGAGAGCTTGGTCGCGAAGTAGTAGCGGAGATAGTCGGGCGAGAGGTGCTCGAGGTAGGTGCGCCCCAGTACGAAGGTGCCCTTGCGCTTGCTCATCTTCTCGCCGTTCACGGTCAGGAAGCCGTGGACGTGCACCGTCTTCGGCAGCGGGCGTCCCCACACCTTCAGCATCACGGGCCAGAAGAGCGTGTGGAAGTAGGCGATGTCCTTGCCGATGAAGTGGTGGATCTCGCAGTCGGGGTTGCGCCACCAGCGATCGAAGTCCTGGCCCGTGATCTCGCACCAGTCCCAGGTCGCGCTCATGTAGCCCACCGGCGCATCGAGCCACACGTAGAAGTAGTGACCCGGCGCATCGGGGATCTCGAAGCCGAAGTAGGGCGCGGGGCGCGACACGTCCCAGTCGCGCAGCGGCTCGGCGAGGAAGCCGTTCGCGAGCCAGTTCGCCGTCTCGGGCGGCATCCGGCCGGGCTCCTGGGTCCACTGGATCAGGAAGTCGCGGAACGCCTCGAGCCGGACGAAGTAGTGGAGCGCGCTGCGCACCTCCGGGCGCGTCCCCGTGAGCGTGCTCACCGGATCCGCCAGGTCCTCGGGAGCGTAGACTGCGCCGCAGGCGTCGCAGTTGTCGCCGTACTGGTCGGGTGTCCCGCAGCGCGGGCACGAGCCCTTGACGAAGCGGTCGGCGAGGAAGATGCCCGCCTCGGCGTCGAAGAGCTGGGTGACGTCGCGCTCCACCACGTGTCCCCCCGCGCGCAGCGCCGACCACAGCTCGTTCACCAGGCGCTGGTTCGACGGGCTGTGGGTGCTGCCGTAGTGGTCGAACACGACGTCGAAGCCCGCCAGATCGCGCTCGTGGTCGCGTCGGACCTCCTCGAGCAGGGCCTCGGGCTCGCGGCCCTCGTTGCGCGCGCGGATCATGGTCGCCGTGCCGTGGGTGTCGTCGGCGCAGAAGTAGCCGACTTCGTGCCCACGCAGGCGCTGGAAGCGCACCCAGATGTTGGTCTGGACGTGCTCCACCAGGTGGCCGAGGTGGATGTCGCCGTTCACGTAGGGCAGAGCGCTGGTGACGAGGATCTGGCGCCGCTTCATGCGGGCGCGATCGTATACTTTCGAGTACGAGCCCGCCGCGCCGAGAGGAGCCCGCCATGGACGCAACGAACCCCGCGCGACACGCCACCTCGGAATCCGCCCCCTCCCGAGACTGGGTGATCGACTGCGACACCCACATCACCGAGCCCCCCGACGTCTGGACCGCCCGGCTCCCCGCGAAGTACCGCGATCGCGCGCCGACGGTCGTACACGACGAGAAGATGGGCTGGGACGTGTGGCGGATCGGCGAGACCCAGTCGATGCTGACCGTCGGGCACACGGCGGTCGCCGGCTGGCCCGAGCCCTTTCCGTCGGCCCCCCGCACGATGGCCGAGGTGCCGCGGGCGGCCTACGACGCGGCCGCGCGCCTCGCCTACATGGATTCGATCGGCGTCTGGGCGATGGCGCTGTACCCCAACGTGGGCGGCTTCGGCAACGAGGCGTTCCTGCGCCTGGGCGATCCGGGGCTCATGCTCGCCTGTGTCGAGGCCTACAACGACTTCCAGATCGACTGGATCTCCCCCGATCCGCGCCGCTTCATTCCGATCCTGGCGACCCCCTTCTGGGACCCGCTGGCCTCGGCGCGCGAGATCGCCCGGAGCGCCGCGCGCGGCCACCGGGGTGTGCTGTTCACCGGAGAGCCCCAGAAGTACGGCTTCCCCTCGCTCGCCGACCCGCACTGGGATCCACTCTGGGCCGCCGCCCAGGACGCCGGGCTGCCGGTGAGCTTCCACATCGGCAGCGGCAGCCTCACCGAGGAGTTCACGCCCGCGAACATGAAGAACTACGGAACCGGCGCTCTCAACGCGAAGACGGCGGTGGGCCTGTTCCTCGAGAACGGCAAGCAGCTCGCCGACCTGCTCTTCTCCGGCGTGCTGGCGCGCTTCCCCGAGCTCGAGGTGATCTCGGTCGAGAGCGGGATCGGCTTCATCCCCTTCATCCTCGAGGCAGCCGACTACACCTTCGAGTACTCACAGGTGAGGCGACAGCGTCCGGTCTTCGAGATGAAGCCCAGCGAGTACTTTCGCCGTCAGGTCTACGGCTGTTATTTCTTCGAAGAGTACGCACCGCGGAACCTGATCGACCAGATCGGAGCCGATCGCATCCTCTTCGAGACCGACTACCCGCACCCCGTGTGTCTCTACGGCAACGTGCGCGAGAAGATCGACGCGGGGCTGGCGGGTCAGGAGCCCGAGGTGCGGCGCAGGCTCCTGTGGGAGAACGCCGCGCGCCTGTACAAGGTGACCGAGCCCGACCGCCCGGTCCCCGCGGCCTGAGCCGCGTCGCTCACGCGTCGGAGCGGCGTCGGAACTGGTGGAAGTCGGGCTTGCGCTTCTCCAGGAAGGCGCGCACGGCCTCGATGTTCTCGGGCGATCCGGCCTGCTGCTTCATTCCCTCGTTCTCGACCTCCAGGGCGGCGCGGATGCCGTCGCGGTGGGCCCGCAGCAGCGTCCGCTTCGTCGCCTGGAGCGCCGAAACCGGGTGCTGAGCGATCTCGCGCGCGACGGCGAGGGTGGCCTCGAGCAGCTGCGCGTCGGGGAACACTCCGGCCGCCATGCCCAGCTTCACTGCCTGTCCGGCGTCGATCCACTCGGCGGTGTAGAAGAGCTCCGCCGCGCGCTGGGAGCCGATCACCTGCTGGAGCAGGTAGCTGCTCGCGCCCTCGGGAACCAGCCCGAGCGACACGAAGGGCAGGCGCAGCCGGACGCTCTCGCCGACGTAGACGACGTCGCAGTGGAAGAGGAAGGTGGCGCCGATGCCCACGCCGACTCCCTTCGCCGCGGCGAGCAGCGGCTTGTCGAAGGCCACCAGCGCCTCCATGCACCCGTAGTATCCATTGGGGTGGCCGTCGGGGCGCGGTCCGCTGGAGCGGCCGAAGGCCGTCAGGTCCTGACCGGCGGAGAAGTCCCCGCCAGCCCCGGTGACGACGACGACCGCCACGCGCGGATCGCTGCGCGCATCGAGAAGTGCGTCGCGCAGCCCGTCCCATTGCGGGTCGTCGAAGGCGTTCTTCTTGTGGGGTCGGTTGAGCGTGACGAGGAGCACGCCGTCCTCGTCGAGTTCGCGCAGCACCGGTTCCGGCATGGGGGGTCCTCCACGGCGCGGGCATGATAGCGGTGCCGCCCGGCCCGGTGGAGCTACCCTGGCCCGCTCACAGGGTCCAACGGCCTGCAGGAGCCATTCCATGGTCGAGTACAGCCCGTTCTCCGAAGAAGTGATGGCCGATCCCCACCCGATCTATCGCCGGCTGCGCGACGAGGCTCCGGTGTATCGGCTCGCCGACTACCCGTGCTGGGCGCTGTCGCGCTTCGAGGACGTGTGGAACGCGAGCCTGGACGCGAAGTCGTTCTCGGTCGCCCAGGGCACCACGCCCAGCCAACTGCTGACCAAGGTCCAGCCCGTGACGCCCATGCTCAACAACATGGATCCGCCCGATCACACGAAGCTGCGCGCGAAGCTCCGGCCCTTCTTCTCTCCCGCGCGCGTCCGCGAGCTCGAGCCGACGATCCGCGGCCTGTTCTGCGAGGCGCTCGACGAGCTGGCGGAGCGCTCGGGCGGCGACCTGGTCGGCGAGTTCGGTACGCGCGTGGCCACCAAGGTCGCCTCGACGGTCGCCGGCATCCCCCTCGAGGACGGCGAGATGCTCTACGAGCTGGTCAAGCGCTTCTTCGCCCGCGAGGAAGGCCACGACAGCATGACCGAAGACGGCATCGCGGCGATGATGGAGATGTTCGAGTACTTCGCCGCACTCACGGTGCGGCGGCGCGCCCAGGGCACCGAAGGCGCCCACCCGCTCGACGTGCTGATCGACTTCGAGCTGGAGGGCCGACGCCTGGACGACGCGTCGATCGCCTCGCATATGTCGCTGCTCCTGATCGGAGGCTCCGAGACCTTCCCCAAGGTGTTCGCCAACCTGGCGCGGCGTCTGGCCGAGCACCCCGACCAGCGCGCCGCCGTCGCGGCGGACCCGGCCCTCGCTCCCGACGCGATGACGGAGGCGCTCCGCTACGACATGCCCACCCAGTTCCTGGGTCGCACCGTGGTGCGCGAGTGCGAGCTGCACGGGGAGAAGCTGCGCCCGGGCGAGACGGTGATCTTCCTGTACGCGTCGGCGAACCGCGACGAGCGCGAGTTCCCGGATCCGGACACCTTCGACGTCGCGCGGCGACCGCCGCGCATCCTCTCCTTCGGCCACGGCACTCACGCTTGCCTCGGCATCCACGTGGCGAAGGCCGAGGGGCGCATCGCCCTCGAGGAGCTGCTGCGCCGCGACCCCGAGTACGAGATCGACCTGACCGGCGCCGAGCGTCTGCGCACCGAGTTCGTCCAGGGCTTCGCGCGTCTGCCCGTCCACTTGCGCCGCGCCTGACTAGCGGAACCGCAGGTCCGATCCTCCTAGCCTCCTAACGCAGCAGCTCGAAACCGGACGAAACCGGGCTTGAGCGGGTATGATGCCCCGGGCCGACCTCGAGCCTGCGCGAGCGGAGGAGGGTGCATGCGATACGAGATCCGCGCGATGTCGTTCTCCGAGATCCTGGACACGGGGTTCCGCCTGCTGCGCGACCACTTCGTCGTCCTGCTCGGCATCGGCTTCGTGCTGTACGGACCGATGGCGCTGATCGGCGAGGCGGCACTGGACCTGAACCAGAGCGGCCGCGCCGGACTCGCCCTCGCGGCCTACAGTCTGCTCCTGGTCCTGTTCGCCCTGTTCGCCCCGATCGTCCAGGGCGCGATGACCCTCGCCATCGCCGAGCGCTACCTCGGCGGGCAGATGGGCTTCGTCGAGTCCTACCGCGGGAGCCTGCGCCGGACGCTGGCCCTGGTCGGCACCTACCTGCTCCTGGGGCTCGGAACGATCGCCGGCTTCATCCTGCTGGTCATCCCGGGCTTCTACCTGATCGTGGCCTGGATGCTGACGAGCCAGATCGTGATGCTCGAGGAGATCGCCGGGCCCTCCGCGCTCGGCCGCAGCTGGCGTCTTTTGAAGGGCAACATGCTACGCGCGCTCGGGGTGTCCGTCGTCGCCGCGCTGATCATGGGTCTGCTCACGGCCTCGCTGCAGTTCCTGCTGTCGGGGGTCGCAGTCGTGGGGTCGATCGCCAGCGCGATCGCCCAGAGCGCGAGTCTGATCTTCTACACCGCGGTCAGCGTGGTGCTGTACTTCGATCTGCGCTGCCGCAAGGAGAACTTCGACATCGAGATGCTGGCGCAGGCGGTAGAGGCGGCCGACGCACCGAGCGGGGCGCTCGGCCAGGAGCCGTGACGCCGCCCCTGCCCAGCGAGGAGGCGATCCGGGCCGCCGTCCACGAGGTGCTGGCCCGGGAGCCGTATGCGCGCTTCCGCTTCCTGGAGTCCGACTGGCTCTCCACCCTGCAGCGGTGGTTCGAGGACTATCTGGGCTGGATGCGCGATCTCTCGGACCGCTCCCCGGTGCTCTTCGGCTTGCTGCTCGCGGGCCTGCTGCTGCTGGGGCTGCTGCTGCTGGGCCATGTCGTCTGGTCGCTGCGGGTCGCGATGCGTGGGCGGCCCCGAGCGTCGGCCGACGCTCCGACAGCGCCCCGGCGCGACTTCGCGGCCGAGGCGGTGCGCCTGGCGGGACTCGGCGACACCCTCGAGGCGTGCCGGGCGCTCCAGCTCGCCTGTCTGGAGCTGCTGGTGCGCAGCGGCGTGGTGTCGCTAGCGCGCCACGACGGCAACGCCGCGCTGCGCCGGCGCCTGCGCGGCTCCTCGCTGCCCGTCCCACTGCGCGAGGAGCTGATCCGGGGCATCGATCAGCTCGAGCGGAGCTGGTTCCGCGACCGCGCGCCGAGCGCCGACCTCTACAGCGTCTGGCAGCACATCCACGCCGGCCTGCGCGAGACGGTCGCTTGAGATCGCGCCTTCCGGCGACCCTCGGCGTGCTCTTCGTCGCGAGCGCGACACTCTCGCTGCTGCTGCGAGGCGATGATCGCGAGTTCTCCCTGTCGAGCTATGGGACGGTGCCCGACGGCTTCGGCGCGCTGCACGACGTGCTCGTCGAGCTGGGAGTGCCGGTGTCGCGGAGCTTCGTCCCGCCCGACCGCCTGGATCCCCACGCGACGGTGTGGTGGATCGAGCCCTACGACGCCTGCGAGAAGCTGAGCGCGCCGGAAGAGGGCGCGCCGGCACTCGATCTCGCGGCGTGGCTGCGCGAAGGGGGTACGGCGGTGTGGTTCTCCTCGGCGCTCGCCCGCTGCGGCGAGTCGGTCCGGATCGTTGGCCTCGCGCTGCCCGAGGCGCCGGATCCGGAGCCGAACGCGCCGGAGGCGAGCGAGGGCGAGGCGCGCGAGGCGGTCTGGATCACCGGCGCGCTGGTCCCCCAGCCCCGTCGCCTTCCCGAGCCACCCCGGACCTTCGCCACCGTGCCGGAGCCGTTCCGGGTGATCGCCCGCGCGGGAGAGGGCGCCCTCGCCATCGAGGCGCCCGTGGGCGAGGGGCACCTGGTGCTGGTCGCCGATGCGTTCTTCCTGCGCAACCAATGGCTCGATCGCGACGACGCGGCGCTGCTCGCCCTCGACTGGGTTCGCGCCTACGGTGTGCCGATCCTCGACGAGCGGGAGCACGGCCTGCGCGACATGCCCTCCACGTCCGCCTACCTGGTGCACTCTCCGGCGCTGCCCGTCTTCGCGGGCCTCGCCGCCACCGGGCTGCTCTTCGCCTGGGCGGGCGCGAGCCTGCCGCGACGCCGGGTCGGAGAGTCCGGCCCCGCTCCGCCCACGCTGGCCACCTACGTCGACTCGCTGGCCCGTCTCTATGCCCGCACCGGCGATCACGCGGAGGTGTACGAGCGCTATCGCCTGTTCGCGCTGGCGGAGCTGCGCCGGGCCCTGGCCCTCGCCCACGACGCTCCGGCCGGCCGCGTGCTCAACGCCCTGGAGGCGCACGTGGGCTCCGCCTCGGGAGACCTGAGCGCGCTGCGCGGCGACGCCAGCGTGCAGGGGCGGGCGGATCTGGACGCAGCCTGCGCGTCCATCGACCACCTGCTGGCGAGGGTGCGATGAACGAGTCGGAGGCGGCGTCGGGCGTCGCCGGGCTGCACGAACGCATCGCGGAGGCGGCCGCCCAGGTGGTCTCGGGTCAGGCCGAGGTGATGCAGCAGGCGTTCATCGCGTTGCTCTGCTCCGGGCACGTGATCCTGGAGGGTGTCCCAGGTGTGGCGAAGACGCTGATCGTTCGGACGCTCGCCGCCCTGCTCGACGTCCGGTTCGGCCGCGTGCAGTTCACACCCGACCTGCTGCCGAGCGACGTGATCGGCACGCCCGTGCTCCGTCCCCAGAGCGGCCACTTCGAGTTCCACCCGGGCCCGCTGTTCACCGATCTGCTGCTGGCCGACGAGATCAATCGCGCGCCCGCGAAGACCCAGGCCGCACTGCTCGAGGCGATGCAGGAGCGCGGCGTCACCGTGGACGGGACCCGTCACGAGCTCGGCCCCCACTTCGCGGTGTTCGCGACCCAGAACCCGGTCGAGCACGAGGGCACCTACAGCCTGCCCGAGGCGGAGCTGGACCGCTTCCTGTTCAAGATCGCCGTCGGCTACCCCGACGAGGGGGCCGAGCGCGAGCTGCTCTCCCGCCATCACCGCGGAGCGCCCGAGGTCGCCCTCGAGAAGATCGCGGGCCCGGCCGATCTCGATGCGGCGCGCGCCGCCGTCGATCGCGTCGTCGTGTCGCCGGAGATCGTCGGCTACGTCTCGGCGCTGGTGCGATCGACGCGCGAAGACGCGCTCTTCGCCCTCGGCGCATCGCCGCGCGCCGGCGTCGCGCTGCTGCGCGCGGCGAAGGCCCAGGCGGCCCTGTCGGGTCGCGACTTCACGCTGCCCGAGGACGTCCAGGCCGTGTGGCTGCCCACCCTGCGACACCGCATCCAGCTCGATCCGAGTGCGGAGGTCGAGGGACTGCTTCCGGACGAAGCGCTCGGCCGCGCGCTCTCCGCGATCGCCGTGCCGCGCTGAGCATGACGCGCTCCGAGCGGCCGCTGCTGTTCCCGACGCGGCGCGCCCTGTGGATCGGCGCCGCCTGGTCGGCGCTCGCGCTGCTGGCGGTGCCCCTGGGCGGGCTCGGCCCGGCGCTCGCCCTGCTGGCCGCGCTCGCCCTGGGCGTCGGCCTCTGGGACGCCGCGACGCTGTGGCGCCTCGCGGGTCCGGCGCTGGAACGCGCGCTGCCCGAGCGCACCGCGCTCGGCCGCGCCACCCGGATCGATCTCCGGCTCGCGAGCCGCGACGACATCCCGCTGCGGGTCGACCTGTTCGAGGAGCTGCCGCGCGATCTGATCGACGCCGATCCCGAGTTCCGCGATCGGCTCCTGGAGCCCGGGGCGTCGCTCCACCTGAGCTACTCCGTCTCGCCCGCGCGGCGCGGGACGCGGCCGATCGGCCGGGCCGCGGTGCTGGCGCGCACGGCGCTCGGCCTCGTGCAGCGGCGCTTCTCCTTCCCCGGGCAGACGCTGCGCGTGTACCCCGACACGTCGCGACTGCTGCGGCGCGAGGCGCTCGACCCGCGCGCCGCGCTGGCCGCTCTCGGCGTGAAGCGCGCGCGACCGCGTGGGAGCGGACTCGAGTTCGAGTCCCTGCGCGAGTACGTCCCCGGCGACGACGTACGCCACATCGACTGGCGTGCCACGGCGCGTCGGGGCCGCCCGATGACGCGCATCTACCGCCACGAGCGCGACCACCCGGTGCTGATCGCCCTGGACGCGAGCCGGCTGATGGGAGCGAGCTACGGGCACGGTACTGCTCTCGACCTGGCGATCGAGTCGGCCCTCGCCCTCGCCTACACCGCGCTGCACCACGGGGACCGCGTGGGGCTCGTGCTCTTCGACCAGCTCCCGCGCGCGCTGGTGACGCCGCGGCGCTCGCGGCGGGGTCTCGGGCGTCTGATCGACGTCGTCTGGGACGCCCAGCCGCGCCGAGTCGAGCCCGACTACGCGCGGCTGGTGGACGAGCTCTCGCGCCGGCAGCGCCAGCGCGCCCTGGTGGTGCTGATCACGGATTTCGCCTACGCCGGCCCGTCGTTCCTGCACGAGCCCCTGGCGGTGCTGGCTCGGCGGCACCGCCTGCTCCTGGTCGCGCTGCGCAATCCCCTGCTGGACGACGTCGCGCGGGGCGCGCATTCCCCCGATGGCCAGGACCGCTACCGCCGGCTCGTGGTGCAGGATCTGCTGCACGAGCGCGAGCGTGCCCTCGCCGAGCTCCGCCGCCGGCGTGTGCTCACCCTCGACCTGGCGCCGGGCGAGCTCGTGCCGTCGCTGCTCAACCGCTACCTCGCTCTCCGTTCGGCGGAAGGCTGAGCTCCCGGATCCAGCTCGCGTCGCCGGCGGCGCGCCGGCCGAGGAGGCGGGTCCCGAGCAGGAAGAGAGCGCCCGCGGCGATCCACCCGGCGGCGATCAGCAGGCGGACTCCGGTCCCCAGCGTCGACTCACGCACGAAGCTCTCGGTGAGCGCGGCGGCGACGAACAGCGGAGCCGCCACACCGACCAGGAGCACCACGGGCTGGACAACTTCGCGCAGCGCGGCACCGCGCCCGCGCCGTCCCGGAGCGGCGACGGCGACGCCGAGCATCAGGCCCGCCGCCGCGCACAGGGTCAGCGCGAGCAGCTCGGGAACGCCGTGGGGCAGGATCCAAGCGAGATAGGCCGTCGGCGGCTGGTCGCGAAAGAAGACTGCCGACAGGGCGCCGATCGTCACGCCGTTGTAGATCTGGAGCAGGGCGGTGGGGACACCCGCCAGGATCCCGACGGCGAAGGAGAGCACGCCGATGCGGGTGTTGTGGGCGAAGAGCGAGGATCCGAAGAGGGCGTTCTCGGTCCAGTGCACCTCGTTGCCCGCCAGGAACTCGGCGCGCGCCTCGGGCGACTCCCAGAGCCGCTCGAGCAGCTCGGGCGTGTAGCCGAGCGTCGCCGGGATCAGCGCGGACAGGGCGCGGGGATCGCTCGCGACCAGGCCCGCACCCAGCAGGACGCCGACGGCGAGCAGCGCCCACGCCGCGATCTGCGCGCGCCACGTCCGCGCGAGCAGATCCCCCAGAGCCAGGCGCTCGCCGCCGACCGGCGCGCCCGCGTAGAGCAGCGCATAGCCGCGCACGCATAGCCCGTTCAGGTGACGGATCTCCTCGGGATCTTCGGAATCGTCGCGCAGGCGCGCGAGCAGGGCCGCATGGAGCTGGTAGAGTCTGCCCAGCTCGCGGAGCTCGCCGAAAGAGACTCGGGGCGAGCGATTGGCCTCGGCGCGATCGAGCAGCTGCTCGAACCGGGCGCGGTCGCTCACGGCGGACACCAGCGGACCTCCTCGCGGAACCCGAGCGCCATCCGGCGCTCGGGGGACACACCCGTCGGCGCGTCCTCTCGGCGCGTCCCTTCAGCGGATTCGAAGCCATCACAGACGCCGCACCCCGTCAAGTCGTCCGCTCCCCCGAGCAGGTGGTCCTCGAGCTCCCGATCGCCGGACCGACGTCGCGCATCCTGGCCTACGCCGTCGACGCGATCCTGATGGTGAGCTTGACCTTCGCGGTCTTCTTCCTCTTGCTCACGATCGGGTCCGCGGTCGGCTGGCTGGGCGACCTCGTCTCCAAGGCCGCGGAGGAGTTCGTCAGCGACCCGGCGCGTCCGGCTCCGGGGCGCTACGGAATGCTGCTGATGGCGGTCGCGATCGCCGCGCAGCTGGCGATCGAGCTGTTCTACTTCGTCTTCTTCGAGACCGTGTGGCGCGGGCGCTCGCCGGGCAAGCGGCTGCTCGGGCTCGGCGTGACCCGGTCCGACGGCCTGCCCGTGAGCTTCGGCGCCTCGCTCGTGCGCAATCTGCTGCGCGCGGTCGACGTCCTGCCCACTTCCTACATCACGGGTCTGGTCTCGATGCTCGTCACCCCGCGGACGCAGCGCCTGGGAGACCTGGTCGGCGATACCGTGGTGATCCGCTACGACCGACCGCAGGTCGCGACACCAGTCCTGGCGGCGGGAGACGGCGACCCGCACGTGGTCTTCCCGCGCGAGCAGCTCGCGCGTCTGGGCTCGGACGAGCGCCAGCTGCTGCGCCAGACGCTGCGCCGGATCGAGACGCTCCCGCCGGAGGAGGCCGAGGCCCTGGCGGCGCGCGCCGCGCGCGCCCTGGCTCAGCGGATGGGCGGCGAGGCCCCGCCGCCCGACGGCGCGGCGGCCCATCTGCGGGCCCTGCACGCGCGCATCCGTCGAACCCGATCCGCGGGACCGTGATAGCGTGATGCGCGCGCCAACCCGGAGGTCCCCGCCGTGTCCGACCTCTTCTCCGACATAGCGAGCATCGACTACCCGATCCTCGATGCCGACGCCCACGTGAACGAGCCGCCGAACCTGTGGCAGGACGCCGTGCCCGGGAAGTGGCGGGATCGCGCCCCGAAGCTGGTGAAGGGCGAGCGCGGCGACTTCTGGCACTTCGACGGCGGGAAGGAGAAGTGGCCGGTGGGGCTCACCGCCGCGGCGGGCCAGAGCGTGTTCCAGATGCGTCCCACGGGTCAGACCTACGAGACGATGCGGCCGGGAAGCTTCGACACCAGCGCCCGCCTGGCCGACATGGACGCGGACGGCATCTACGCCCAGGTGCTCTACCCGTCGGTCACGCTCAAGGGCGCCAAGGTGTACTCGAGCGAGCGGGAGCTCCAGCTGGCGTGCGTGCGCGCCTACAACGAGTGGATCCTCGCCTTCGCGGCGCCCTCGCGCGGGCGTCTCGTGCCCCAGGCGATCATCCCCACCACCGGGATCGCGGACGCGCTCGCCGAGCTCGACTACGCGATGAAGAACGGACACCGGGGAGCGCTGATCTCCTCGTTCCCGAACGGCTCGCTCGCCCCCTCCCGGGACGACGATCCGTTCTGGTCGCGCGCCCAGGAGTCGCGCTTTCCCGTGGCGGTCCACATCGGCAGCTTCCTGCGTACGCCGCCCGCCTCCGCCGCGCGCGATCCCCAGGCGCTGTGGACCGGATCGCTCGCCTTCGTGGCGCGCGCGGCCTGGGTGAAGGCCGGGGGACAGACCCTCGACGTCGCCTGCGACCTGCTGTTCTCGGGGATCTTCCAGCGCTACCCGCGCCTGCGGCTCGTGCTGGTCGAGGCGAACATCGGCTGGATCCCGACGCTGCTCGAGCAGAGCGACGACATGTTCCGGCGCTATCGCTGGTGGACCGGCGCCCACGCCGAGATGGCGGAAATGCCCAGCCGCGTGTTCCACCGGAACTTCTACGCGACCTTCATGGTCGACCGCTCGGGCATCGAGCTGCGCCACCGCCTCAACGTCGACCACCTCTTGTGGTCCACCGACTACCCCCACAGCGGCACCGACTGGCCCGACTCGGGCCGGACCCTCGAGCGCGTCTTCCGCGACGTCCCGAAGGCGGAGGTCAAGAAGATGCTGCATGACAACTGCAAAGCCCTCTACGGGCTCGAGGTGCCCGACACCGTCCTGTGACGAACTTCAGCCCGCCGGTGTCTCGCGGGCACCGAGCGCACTCTTCTCCGCCGCCAGCTTCTTCGCCTTGGCGAGCATGGCGGCGGTCAACTCCTTCTCGAGGGAGTCGATCCACGCCTTTGCCTCGGGACGACCGCTCGCGGCGAGCCAGGCGTAGGCCTCCTCGAGATTCTTCCGGGTGCCCGTGCCGCGCACCAACGCGACGCCGAGCCGGAGCTGGGCGAGCCGATGTCCCTGCTCGGCCGCGCGCCGCCACCAGGTGACCGCCTGGCGCGGATTGGGACGCAGCCCCGCGCGCCCCTCGTCGTAGAAGAGGCCGAGGCCCCACTGCGCCTCGCTCTCGCCGCGCTCGGACGCCCGCTCGAGCAGCTCGAGCGCCTTGGACTCGTCCGCCTCGACGCCGATACCCTTGGCGAGCAGCACCGCGTAGGGAGCCTCCGCCTGCTCGACGCCCGACTCCACCGCGCGACCGTACCAGCGGGCCGCCTGCACGGCGTCCACTTCGACCCCCACCCCGTTGACGTACAGCTGGGCGAGCGCGAGCTGGGAGGGCCCATGCCCGCCCTCCGCAGCGGCCTTCAGCATAGCCACCGCCCGCTCGGGATCGGCATCGACGCCGTCGCCGTTCAGGAGGCGCGCGGCGAGCTCGCTCGAGGCCTCGTTGTTGCCGAGCTCCGCTGCCCGTTCCAGGAGCGCCACCGCCTCCCCGGGCTCGGCGTCGGGGGCCCGGCCCTCCTCGATCAGCAGCGCCAGGTTCGTCATCGCCGGCGCGTATTCCTGGGCGATCGCCCGGCGATACCACTCGGCCGCGCGCCGGTCGTTGTTGGCCTGGGCCCTGGCCGACAGCTGCTCGAGCTGCGCGTCGACGCTGTCGCTGGACTGCAGGCCCGTGTAGATCGCGATCTCCTTGGCCGTCTCCTCGTCGGGCAGCAGACCCAGGGCGAAGAGCATTCCGAGCTGGTTCTGCGACGACGCCCGCCCCTGGTCAGCGGCGAGGCGGTACCACTTCGCCGCCTCGGTCGCGCTCTTCGCCACACCGAAGCCGCCTTGGTACAGGATGCCGATCGCCTCCTGGGCGGGGGCGTAACCCTGCTCGGCCGCCCGCAGGTACCAGGAGCGCGCCGTCTCGTAGTCCGGACCCTGGTCCCCCTCGCCTGCCACGAAGCGTTCCCCGAGCGCGTGCTGGGCGGCGGGATTCCCGCCTTCCGCCGCCGTCAGCAGCCAGACGCGCGCCTGGGACGCGTCGATCGATGCGACTCCCTGCGCGGCCAGACGCACCAGCTCCGCCGCCGCCTGGGGCTCCCCCGCCTCGGCGGCGCGCGTGAGCAGCCCGACCACCTCGTCCTCCGGGGCGCCCTGCTGGCCGAGCGCCCTCGCCCGGAGATAGAGGCCGCGCGGATCCCCGGCCGCCGCCGCCTTCTCGATCCAAGCGGCCGCCTCCTCGCCGCCGTTGCCGGCGGACTCCAGGCGCTCGCCCAGGCGGGCCTGGGACGTTGCGTCGCCGGCGTTCGCCGCCGCCCGCAGCCAGCGCTCCGCGCGCTCGGCGTCGCCCTCCTCGCCGCGCTCGTCGTAGAGCGAGACCAGCAGTCTCTGGGCGGGAAGCGATCCCCCGTCGGCGGCCTTCTCGAGCCACTCGAGCCCGGCGGGCACGTCCCGCGCCACGCCCTGTCCGGTGACGAGGCGCTGGCCCAGGGCGTACTGCGCCGGGGTGGAGCCGAAACGCGCGAGCCAGCGCGTCCGATCGGTATCGCTGCAGCCGACGCCGAGGGCGACGACCAGGACGAGCAGGAGGATTCGCTTCGCGCTCGGGGGGCCCATGGGAAGGATGCCTGGACGCATCCTAGCAATGAGCACTCGGACTCGCGCTCCGTTTTCGCGCGCGAGCCGTCGCGAGCCCATGGTACCGTCCGGCGCCGGAGAGATCCTTGAAGTTCGTCGTATCCGCCGCATTCAACGACCCCGCCCACCTGATCGAGATCGCCCGCTGCGCAGAGGAGTGTGGCTTCGAGGCGATGGCCTTCCCCGATCACGTGGTACATCCCGAGCGAATCGACACGCCCTATCCCTACACCGAGGACGGATCACGGCGCTGGCAGGCCTTCACTCCCTGGGTGGACCCGTGGGTCGCCATCGGCGCCTGCGCCGCGGTGACGACCCGGCTGCGCTTCACGAACAACGTGTTCGTGCTGGCGATGCGCAACCCCTTCCTCGCCGCGAAGGCGATCGCCACCGCGGCCGCGCTCGCCAACGGCCGCGTGACGCTCACCCTCGGCGTCGGATGGTCGAACATCGAGTACGAGCTCCTGGGACAGGACTTCAAGACGCGTGGGAAGCGCACGGACGAGATGATCGAGGTGTTGCGCAAGCTGTGGACCGGAGAGATGGTCTCGCATCGGGGCCGCTTCTACCGCTTCGACCCGCTCGAGGCGAACCCGATCCCGCCCGAGCGCATTCCGATCTGGGTGGGCGGCATCTCCGACGCCGCCCTGCGCCGGGCGGCCCGCAACGACGGCTGGCTCTCGGACCTCCAGACGAGCGCCGAGATCGGGACCTGCATCGAGACGATTCGCCGTCACCGCGCCGAGCTGGGTCGCGGCGACGAGCTCTTCGACGTGATGGCGAGCGCCAGCGACGCCTTCACCCTGGACGGCTACCGCCGTCTCGCCGACGCAGGCGTCACCCACGTGCTGACCCTGCCCTGGATCTTCAGCCACGGCGACACGCGGGTGCTGGCGGAGAAGAAGGACGGCATGCGCCGCTTCGCCGACGAGGTGATCGCCAAGGTCTAGCGCGGGCGCGCGAGCTGACCCCAGCGCCGCCTCTGTGCTATCGCCGTCGAGAGACGGCGCGCCAGGAGGAGACGATGGGAGACCCGAGCGAACGCGACCCCGAGGGACGGATCAGCGTCGAGCAGCGCGGGCGGATCCTGCTGATCGGGATCGACCGCCGCGAGAAGTACAACGGCTTCACGCCGAAGATGATGCGCGAGCTGGAGGACGCCTACACGAGGCTCGACGAAGACCCCGACCTGTGGGTGGGAGTGGTGTTCGGACACGGCCCCCACTTCACGGCCGGTCTCGACCTCCCGAAGTGGACCGACGGCATGAAGGCGGGCCGGCGCGATCGCGAGAGCAGCGGGCGGGTGGATCCGGTGGCGCTCGGAGGAGCCTGCCGCAAGCCGATCGTCACCGCGGTTCACGGCATCACCTACACGATCGGCCTGGAGTTGATGCTGGCGGGAGACATCGCCGTCGCGGCCGACGACTGCCGCTTCTCCCAGCTCGAGCCGAAGCGCGGCATCCACGCCACGGGCGGCGCCACGATCCGCTTCGTCGAGCGCGGGGGCTGGGGAAACGCGATGTACCACCTGCTCACCTGCGACGAGTTCGGCGCCGAGGAGGCGCGGCGGATCGGCCTGGTCCAGGAGATCGTGCCGCGCGGGCAGGAGCTCGCGCGCGCGCTCGAGCTCGCGGAGAGCATCGCAGCCCTGGCGCCGCTCGCCGTCCAGGCCACGAAGGCGTCGTCGCGGCGCTTCGTTCAGGAGGGGTTTGCGGCGGCCATCCGGGCCTTCGGGCCCGATCAGGCGAAGCTGGCCGCCTCGCAGGACGCGCGCGAGGGCGTCGCCTCCTTCGTCGAGCGGCGCGAGGCGAAGTTCTCCGGGCGCTAGGCGGAGCCACGCCGAGGGCCCCGGAAGCAGAAGGCCCGGAGGTCGGCTCGCCGGCCTCCGGGCCCTGTTGAGCCCCATCTCCGCAAGCGCTAGCGCTTGCGGCGGTGGAAACGGCTCGCTACGAGCAGACCCAGACCGAAGACGAGCGCAGCGCTCGGCTCGGGAGCCGCCGCTCCACAGTCGTCGTTTCGATCGACGAGGTGGATGCGGTTGTGGAGACTCAACAGAATCTCCTGCACCGTGTAGTGGCGGCTATCCCTGTTCTCGGAGAGCTCCTTGAGCTTTGCGAAGCTCACCGAGAGATCGCTCTGTGTGACATGGCTCGAGACCGAGGTCCCGAACCAGCCCAGGTTCGCGATCGTGAGGGCGTTCGCGCCGCTGCTCATCCCGAAGACGAACAACACCGCGACCGCTGCGGCCAGGGCCTTCCTGTCCTTGCGTTCCAACGACTACTCCTTCGAGAGCCGACCTGACGGGCGGATCCCATCAGTGTGGCCTAGTCATGCACGAGGTCCCTTCCGGGGCCTCCGGGTCCGGAGGTCGCGGTCGGACGCACTCATGCAGGGCGTGAGTGACGCTCGGGGGCGACCGGGTGACATGTCGGCCGTGGAAGAGACTCTCCGCCCTTGTCCCCGGGGGACGACGGCCGGGGCGGCAGTTGGGGGGCGACCGGCGCGCAGACGTACCTCGAGCCGGGGGGATAGAATGACGCGCCCCTGACCCGAAGGAGACCCGCGTGAGCGAACCGCAGCTCGAGCCCCACCTCGCCGAGCTGCGCGAGCAGGGCTTCACGATCCTGGAGCGCGCGATCGAGCCAGAGCTGGTCGCCGCGCTCGCGACGGCGATCCGGCGCGTCGAGCGCGAGAGCGGAGCGGCCCCGCGCGGGAACCCGGCCGAGGGGTTCGCCACCCTGCGCACCTACAACCTGCTGGCCAAGGATCCCGTGTTCCAGGCGATGCCCGTCCACCCCGCGGTGCTGCCGCTGGTCGAGAGGGTGCTCGACCCGGGGTGTCTGCTCTCGGGGATGACCGCGATCGACATCGGACCGGGAGAGCGGCCCCAGCCGATCCATCCCGACGACCTGGTGATGACGGTGCCGCGCCCGCATCCGCCGCTGATGTGCACCACGATCTGGGCGCTCACCGACTTCACCGAGGCGAACGGCGCCACCCGGATCCTGCCCGGCACCCACCGCGAGCCGGGCCTTCCCGATCCCGTCGCGCCCCGGTCCTCGATCCCGGCGGAGGTGGCGGCCGGCAGCGTGATCGTGCTCGACGGGAGCCTGTGGCACGGCGGCGGGGGCAACACCACCGCGGACGAGTGGCGGATCGGCGTGAACGTCCAGTACTGCGCCGGCTTCTGCCGGCCCCAGCAGAACCAGTATCTGGGCGTCCCGCTCGAGATCACCCGCACCTTCTCGGACCGCCTGCTGGAGCTGTGCGGGTACAGCCTCTACAAGGGCATCATGGGACACATCGACGGACGCAGTCCCGCCGTCGTGCTGGGCGACGGCCGGCTCGAGGAACGCGCCTACGCGTCGCCGCGCATGCGCGCGCTGAGGGAGGGCTGAATGCCGGCCTGGCGGGTGGAGCCCGAAGCGAAGCCCGAGGAGGTCGGCATCGAGCCGGCCGCGCTGGACGCCCTGGTGGCCGAGTTCGAGCGGACCCTCGACAAAGGCGAGCTGTTCCACGGCGCCCAGCTCGCCGTCTACCGGCGCGGCCTTCGCGTGCTCGAGGTGGGAGGTGGGCTGGCGCGCGTGCGCACCGGCGCGCCGGTCACGCCGGACACGCTGTTCGTGATCTTCAGCTCCACGAAGGGTCTCGCCGGACTGGCGATGCTGATGCTCTACGAGCGTGGCGCCTTCCACTACGACGAGCCGGTGGTGAAGTACTGGCCCGAGTTCGCGAGCGTCGTTCCGGAGAAGCAGCAGGTGACGATCCGCCACGTGATGAGTCACCGGGCGGGCTTTCCGCTGGGACCGCGCTGGCTCGGCGCGGAGCACTGGGGCGACCGCGAGGCGATCCGCCGCGCGATGATCGAGATCCCGCTGCGCTTCACGCCCGGCGAGAAGAACGCCTATCACGCGATGAACTTCGGCCACATGGTGAACGAGCTGATGGAGCGCATCGACGGCCGCGATTGCGGGGCGTTCCTGCGCGAGGAGGTGTTTGCGCCGCTCGGTCTCGAGGACCTCTACCTCGGTCTTCCCGACGACCCCGCGCTCGAGGAGCGCGTGGCCTGGTGTTACCACGACATCGTGCTGAACGCGGCGCGCGCGACCGGCGTCGCAGGACCCGAGGCCGCGACCGCCGCGGCCGCTCCCGGGGTCGACGCCCCCGAGCTGGCGGTCCACCACGAGGTTCCGGACCGCTACCGCGAGACGCCCGAGCTGGCCCACGACTGGAACCGCCCCGAGACCCACCGCGCGGTGCTCCCGGCGGCCGGCGGAATCGCGACGGCCCGCGAGCTGGCCGCGGTGTACGCGGTACTGGCCCAGGGCGGCAGCGGCCGCGGCGCGACGTTCGTCACCCCCGACGGCCTGGCGCAGGTGACCTCGCCCACGAATCGCAAGGGCGACGTCGACGGCGTGATCGGCTTCCCGATCCGCTGGGGGCTCGGCTTCCACATGGGCGCGCTCGGACGAGGCAGCACGCTGCGCAGCTTCGGACACGGGGGCGCCGGCGGTCAGATCGGCTTCGCCGACCCGGACCGGGAGCTCTCCTTCGCCTTCTTGACCAACGGCGAGCTCTCGCCCGACTTCGTCGTGTGGCGCTACCGCCTGCAGGGGATGCTCTTCGAGGCCTGCGGCGACTGAGGTCCGCAGGGCGCGCTAGCTGCTGGCCACTCCGCCGTCGATCGAGAGGATCGACCCATGGACGAAGCGCGCCTCCTCCGACGCCAGATAGGCGATCGCGGCCGCGATCTCCTCCGCCTCGCACATGCCGCGGTGGCCCATGTAGGGCTTGACGAGCTTCCAGTCCATCTCCTCGGGGAAGGCGATGTTCTGATTGAGCGGTGTCTTCACGCCGCCGGGCGCGACGGCGTTCACGCGCAGGCCGGTCTTCACGTACTCGGCCGCCAGCGCGCGCGTGAGCTGCACGACCCCGCCCTTCGCCGCGCAGTAGGCCGCCGTGTACGCCTGGCCCATCAGGCCCGCCACCGAGGCGACGTTGACGATCGCGCCCTTCGTCTCGATCAGCTGCGGAATCGCCGCCTGGCACATGAAGGCCACCGAAGAGAGGTTGAGGGTGATCATGAAGTTCCAGTCCTGCTCGGACATCTTCTCGAACAGGTGGAAGCGGCTGGCGCCCGCGACGTTGGCGAGCACGTCCAGACGCCCGAAGGCGGCGACGGCGGCGTCCACCGCGTCGGTGCAGGCGGCGCGGCTCGTCACGTCGAAGCGGCCGCCCTCCATGCGACCCCCCTCGGCGCTCACCCGAGCCGCGGTCTCGGCGAGGCCCTCCTCGGCGATGTCGGCGCCGAAGACCTGGGCCCCCTCGCCGGCCAGGCGCAGCGCGGTCGCGCGACCGATCCCCGACGCAGCTCCGGTGATCAAGGCGACCTTCCCGTCGAAGCGGCCGCTTCGGCCCATCGCGTCTCCTCCCGTGGGCGGCGCAGGCTAGCGCACTGGCTTCGCCGAGGGCGCGGGTGGTACGGTCTGTCGCCCCGATGGTGGACTACGACCCGTTCAGCGACGTCGTCTTCGACGATCCCTACCCGATCTACCGCCAGCTGCGCGACGAGTCGCCCCTCCACTACCTGGAGGAGTACGACTGCTGGTTCGTTTCGCGCTTCGCCGACGTGTGGAGCCTCGAGCAGGACCAGCGCGATCTCACCTCGAAGTTCGGCACCACCTCCACGCACCTGGTCACGAAGCAGACACCGACCTCGCCGAACCTCTCGTGCCTCGACCCCCCCGAGCACGGGCCCGTGCGCGCCTTCTTCAATCCGCCCTTCAAGCCCGGCGCGGTGGCGGCGCTCGAGCCCCGGGTGCGCCAGCTCGCCCGCGAGGCGATCGACGCCGTGCGCGAGCGCGGCGAGGCCTGTGCCGTGCGCGACCTCGGCGGCCGCCTCTCCTCGCGCGTCGTCTGCACGATCCTGGGACTTCCGCTCGAGGACGCCGACCAGATCCTCCACTGGGTGAACACCTACTTCGAGCGCGAGCCAGGTCGTCGCGGCAGCACCGAGCGGGGCGTCGAGGCTGCGAAGGAGCTGGCGATGTACCTGTTCCGCGTCTCGAAGGAGTGCCGCTCGCGCGGTGCGCCCGAGGGCAGCCTCCTGCACAAGCTGCACACCGAGGAGATCGCCGGGGAACGCGCCGACGACATGCGGGTGGCGGTGCACCTGAACATGCTCGTGATCGGGGGCACCGAGACCTTCCCGAAGGTGTTCTCCGCGGCGCTCTGGCGCCTCGCCGAGAACCCGGACCAGCGCGCGGCCTGCGCGGTCGACCCGTCGCTGATCCCGGAGGCATTCCGCGAGACCCTGCGCATCGACATGCCGACCCAGATGCTCGGCCGCACGATCGCGCGCGACTTCGCGATGCACGGTCAGGCGCTGCGCGCGGGCAGCGGACTGCTCTTCCTCTGGGGCTCGGCCAACCGCGACGAGCGCGAGTTCGCGGATCCGGATCGCTTCGACGTGCGGCGCCGCGCCCCGCGCATCCTCTCCTTCGGACACGGCCAGCACATGTGCCTGGGCGCCCACGTGGCGAGGCTCGAGGGCCGCATCCTGCTCGAGGAGGTATTGCGGGGGATGCCGGACTACCAGGTGGACGAGGGCGGCGTGCAGCGCCTGCGCTCGGAGTTCTTCCGCGGCTTCGCCGCGCTGCCGATCCGCTTCGAGCCCTTCTGAGAGCGCGCTAGAGCTCGGGCGTCCCCGTCTCGGCGATCACGACTCCGTCCTCCACGCGCACCGCGACCGGCTCGAGCCGGTCGCCGGCGCAGGGACCCGCGATGCAGGCCCCGTCCTCCTTGCGGAAGACCGCGCCGTGGGTGGCGCACACGATGTGTCTTCCCTCGCGGTCGAGGAAGTCGTCGGGGCGCAGGTCGAGCGGTGTACCCTGGTGAGGACAACGGTTGCGATAGGCGAGCACGGCGTCGCCACGGCGCAGCACCAGGATGCGGACCACCCCTTCCCCCGTGTCGGGCAGGACGAGCCCGCGCGCGCCGCCGTCGGGGATCTCCTCGACGCGGCAGACGGCACTCTCCCACAGGATGTCCACGTCGCCGGCCGATCCGCCTAACGCCGGGTGGACAGGCGCGCGTCGAGCGCCTCGAGCACGCGGGGATACATGTCCCGCTTCAGGACGCTCATCACCGGGTCGGCCTTCGCCGCCCACTCGCCCGCCGCCGTCACCGCCGCGGGGAGGAGCTCCGCCTCGGGCACGACGCGGTCGACGATCCGCCGCTCCAGCGCCGCCGCGGCCGGGTAGCGCTTACCGGTGACGATCAGCTCGTGAGCGCTCTGATGGGGCAGTCGCGCCTGGATGATCGCGGTCATCCCCGGGTGCAGGAACGCCTTCATGTCGATCTCGGGCATGCAGAAGAAGCCGCGTTCGCTGCGCATCAGCCGCGCGTCGTGGGCAAGCGCGATCTGGGCGCCGGCGCCAAACGCGTGCCCGTTGATCGCAGCGACGGTGTAGGCGGGGAACACCAGGACCCGCTTCATGATCGCCAGTACGCTCGACATGTATTCGTCGACGTCGCCGCAGCGCGACATGTGCTCGAGGTCGAGGCCGTTCGAGTAGAACTTCCCGCTGCCCGTCGTCACCAGCGCCTTCGGTCCCGCCGCCTTCTCCACCTCGTCGAGCGCTTCGTTCCAGGCCGCGATCGACTCGGGCAGGAAGCGGTTCTCCCCCTCATCCATGCGCAGGACGAATACGTCCCCCTGGCGATCGAGATCGATCATCGCGGAGCTCCTCGGGGCGCGAGAGAGCGATCCTATCGCGTCCTCGAGGGGCCCCGCACCGACGCGGCGCGGCGGCCACGCGACTGCGATAGACTGCGACGCCTTCCGGGGCCGGACGCCCGCCGGCACCCGATCCGCCATGGTCAAGACCCACGTCGAAGAGAGCCTCGGGGCGAACCCGGGGGATGCCGCGCTCAATCCCGCCGACCCGGTGGCGATGGGGATCCCCGCGGTGCGTGCGCCCGGCTTCCTCGGGTCTTCGCGCGGCCGCGCCTTCCGCGCCTTGGCGCACCGTCCCTACCGGCTGATGTTCGCCGCCTTCCTGGTGAACCAGACCGGCTTCTGGATCTCCTTCATCGGGATGCAGGGGCTCATGGCGCGGATCTCCCACAACGATCCGGTGTGGCTGGGTCGGCTCTTCTTCGCCCTGTTCATCCCGGCCTTCGCGCTGGCGCCGCTCGCCGGCGTCGCAGCCGACCGATTCGACCGCAAGCGGATCATGCTCACCTGCTATGCCTGCGTGGCGGTGCTCTCGACGACGCTGGCCGCGCTCACGGCCACCGGCTCGATCGCCCAGCCTCTTCTGCTGCTGGTCGCGCTCGGGATGGGTACGAGCTTCGCTTTCGCCGGGCCGGCCAGCTTTGCGGTGGCCGTCAACGCCGTGCCCGACGCCGACATGTCGAGCGCGGTGTCGCTCCAGTCGGCGGCGAACAACCTCACCCGAGTCGTCGGTCCGATGGTGGCGGCGCCCTTCCTGGCGGCCGGCCACTTCGACTGGGCCTTCGTCTCCTTCGCGGCGGCCGCCGTCGTCGCGGCCGTGCTGATCGCGTTGATGCGCGTCGAACGCCACGTGGGCGAGCCCGAGGCGGGCGGCATCGTCGTCCGCATCGCGGGCGGCTTCCGGCACGCGCGCGAGCGGCGACCCGCCCTGCCGGCCCTGCTCATGGTCGCCACCCTGTCGCTCTTCGGTGTCTCACACTCGGCGTTGCTCCCGGTATTCGCCGAGGAGGTGCTCGGCAGCATCGACTACTTCGCCTGGATCGTGGTGGCGACCGGCTCCGGCGCGATGTTCGGCGCGCTGTCGATCGGGTACCGCGAGACTTCGCCGTCGATGTCCTGGGCCGCGGCGCTGATGCTCGGCTATGGCGCATCGCTGGCCGTCTTCGCGTTCTCCAGCTCGCTCACCGTGGTGATGATCGCCCAGTTCGTGATCGGCTGGACCTACTTCGCGGTGATGACGAGCCTCCAGACGCTGATCCAGCAGATCGTGCACGAGACGAAACGGGGACGCGTGATGAGTCTGTTCCAGGTGGCCTGGGCGGGTCTCATACCCTGGGGCGGTCTGGCGATGGGCGCGGCCGCCGGGGCCTTCGGGGTCACGGCCACGCTCGGGGGTGCAGCAGCCGTCTGCGCTGCATACGCGGCGGGCGCGCTGGTCTGGTCGCGGACGGCGCTCCCGGTCGAGTCGGCGCCCAGCGGTCCCCTGTACTAGAAACCCGTCCGGGAGCGGAGCGCGCGATGACCCGAGACCCCTGGCAGCTCGCCAGGCATCCCCGATTCCCCGGCGTACGCGGGCCCGTCGTCGCCTGCATCATGGACGGTGTCGGCATCGGTCACCACGACGAGTCGGACGCCGTCTGGCTCGCCCGCACGCCCCATCTCGACTGGCTCGCCCGCCAGCCCCTGGCCACCTCCCTGCTCGCCCACGGCACCGCGGTGGGAATGCCCAGCGACGACGACATGGGCAACAGCGAGGTCGGCCACAACGCGCTGGGAGCGGGCCGGATCTTCGACCAGGGGGCGAAGCTCGTGGCCGCGGCGATCGCCGACGGGCGCCTGTACCGCGGCGAGGTGTGGCATCGGCTGCTCCAGCGGGTGCGCGAGTCCGGTGAGCCGCTCCACTTCATCGGCCTGCTCTCGGACGGCAACGTGCACAGCCATATCGATCACCTGTTCGCGATGCTGCGCCGCTGCGACGAGGAGGGGGTGCGCGCGGTGCGCGTGCACGTCCTGCTCGACGGCCGCGACGTGCCCGAGCGCAGCGCGCTCGGCTACGTGGGCGCGCTCGAGGAGCTGCTCGAGACGCTGCGCCGGAAGGGCGACCGCGACTACCGGATCGCCTCGGGCGGCGGCCGCATGCTGGTGACGATGGACCGCTACCAGGCGGACTGGCAGATCGTCGAACGCGGCTGGCAGACCCACGTGCGGGGCGAGGGGCGCGCCTTCCCGAGCGCGCGCGAGGCGATCGAGACCCTCTATCGCGAGAACCCGGAGGTGGGCGACCAGTACCTGCCGCCCTTCGTGATCGCCGACGCGGACGGTCCCGTGGGCCCGATCCGGGACGGTGCCTCGGTGATCCTGTTCAACTTCCGCGGCGACCGGGCGATGGAGCTCGCCCGGGCCTTCGAGGAGGACGACTTCCCGGGCTTCGAGCGCGGCCGACGTCCGGACGTGGAGTTCGCCGGAATGATGGAGTATGACGGCGACCTCCACGTTCCGAAGCAGTACCTCGTCTCCCCTCCGGAGATCGACCGCACTCTGGGCGAGTACCTCGTCCACAACGACGTGCACCAGCTCGCGATCAGCGAGACCCAGAAGTTCGGACACGTCACCTACTTCTGGAACGGAAACCGCAGCGGGATGATCGATGCGACCCGCGAGCTCTACGTCGAGGTGCCCAGCGACCGGCGTCCCTTCGAGGAGCGACCGTGGATGAAGGCCGCGGAGATCACCGACCGGCTGATCGACGAGCTGCGCACCGGCCGTTTCCGCCACGCGCGGCTCAATTACGCGAACGGCGACATGGTGGGGCACACGGGTCATCTCGACGCCTCGGTGATCGCGATGGAGTGCGTCGATCTCCAGCTCGGACGGCTCATGCGGGCGATCGCCGCCCTGGGCGGCGCCCTGGTCGTCACCGCCGACCACGGCAATTGCGACGACATGTTCGAGCGCGGACGCGACGGCGCCGCACTGCTCGACGAGGCGGGCCGACCCAAGCCCAAGACCAGCCACACCCTCAATCGCGTGCCCTTCTACGTGTACGCGCCCGACGCGGACCTGGCGCTGGCGGACGTGGCCGAGCCCGGTCTTGCGAATCTCGCCGCAACGGTGCTGGAGCTGCTCGGATACGCGGCGCCCGAGGGCTATGCGCCGTCCCTGCTCCGCTGACCCGGCCACACGCGCGGACAGTCGGCGTCGCCGAGCGGATCGCCATCGCGGACGCGGTCGTGATGGGGCTTGCGCGGCGCGCCCGCTCGGATCCGGTAGCAGGCGTCGTCGCCGCAATAGCGCACCGAGATCGCGCGGCGTCGCCGCGTCGAGGCGTTCGGAAACGCGCCGTGCAGGGTGCGCGCGTGGTGCACCGCCACGTCTCCCGGCTCGAGATCGAAGCTCACCAGGTCGAAGCCGTCGGGGTCGGCGTCGACGTCGGGGAGCGACTCGCCCTCGGTCCCCGGAATCTCCACGGGCACGACGAACAGGTTCGGCTTGAACAGGCGCGGCTGCCGATGCGAGCCGCGCACGTAGCGCAGCGCACCACTGTCGGCCGTGACACGGTCGAGCGGGCACCAGGTGGTGCAGACCTGCTCGCCTGCGACGTGGAAGTAGCCCATGTCCTGGTGGAAGCGCGTGACCTCGCGCGTGCCGGGCTCCTTCACGAGCACGGAGTCCTCGTAGAGATAGGCGGCCTCGGAACGCAGCAGGGCGGCCGCGATCCGCGGCAGGGGCGAGAGGGCCGCGAAGGCGCGGAAGTCCGCGTCGTGGCGCCAGTGGTCGGTGCCGGCCACGAAGCGCCCGACGCCCTCCTCCCCGCGCCCCTCCAGACGCCGCGACATGGCCGACAGGTCGGCGCTGCGCGCGGCGGCCAGCTCGCGCTCCAGGGGCCCGGCCATGCGCTCGAGCCACGCGCGAGAGAGGACGCCGCGCAGGCACACCACCCCGTCGCGCTCGAAGGCCGCGACGTCCTCCACCCGGACCGGGCACGGCTCCGCGCCGCCGCTCACCGCAGCTCCAGCACGCCTCCGGGTCGCACGCGCCCGCGACGCCCGGCGATCTCCTCGTGCACCATCGCCTCGAGCAGCGCCGGGTCGTCGGTGGTCGCCCAGGTGCGTCGCCCGGAGTCGATGCGGCAGGCGGCGAGCAGGCGGTCGTCCTCGCCGTCCTCACCCGCGTTGGGGGCAGGCAGGTGGGTGAAGGCCTCGACGACGACTTCGCCGCTGTAGTCCTCGTCCCAGACGACGGTGTCCGACGCGGCGCGCGCGGTCACGTCCTCGTAGCGAAAGCCGCCGGAGGGCGGTGCCGTCGAGTACACCGCCCAGGCGTGGGTGGACATGTAGCCCCCGATCCCGCTCGAGAGCCCGAGGCTCCCCGGCTCGCTGCGCAGCCGCTCCATCAGCGTCGCGATCGCGTGCATCACGTAGCTGTTGAAGGGACCCCCGGCGAAGGTGAGCCCGCCAGTGACGGTCAGGTCCCGCTCGGTGGAGAGGCCGACCTCGGCCGCCGCGATCTGCACCGCCGCCGGGAAGCAGCTGTAGAGATCCACGTGGGCGAGGTCTTCGGGCGCCGCGCCCGCGAGCTCGAGGACGCGGCGACCGGCAGCGCGGATCGCGGCCTGATCGTGGAGCGTCGCGCGCACGGCCAGGGGCGTCGTCTCGAAGACGTCGGTGGCGGCGTGCGGGAACACCCAGCGGTGTTGGGGGATGCCGTGACGTCGCGCCGCCTCCACCGAGCAGAGGATCAGCGCGGCCCCGAGGTCGACCACCATGTTCGCGACCAGGAACTTCGTGTACGGAAAGGCCACGAGGCGATTCACCTCGGTCGGCGTCGCGATCTCCTCGGGCGTCTTCGGCTCCCGGATCCAGGCGTAGGGATTGCCCGCGGCGACCCGGGAGAAACGCGACCACAGCCCGGCGATGCGCGCGCGATGCGCCTGCACACCCTCGCCCCGGTGGGCGCGCAGCGCGTTCTCGAACAGCGCGAAGGCCTGGGGAGGGTGAGGTCGGAAGCGCCGCTCCCAGGCGCCGAAGGCCTTCTCCGCCGCCTTGGACGCGAAGGTCTCGTCGGGGGGCGGGCCCTCCTGCACCGTCCAGTCGAGCGGGGCGCCGGCCGCCTTCGCACGCCGCTTGGTGCGCTCGGCCTCGGCGGCCACGAGCAGCACCGCGTCGCGCCGCCCGTCGGCAATCTCGCGCGCCGCGTGGGAGAGCATCCGCTGGACGGTGCTGCCGGCGATCGGGCCCGAAGCGGTCTGGGCGCGGGAGCAGCCGAAGCGCTCGCGGAGCAGCGCCGCCGGGTTCGCGTAGCGCCACAGACCATGGGGGACGCGGATCGAGTCGAGGGAGCGCAAGAGATCGCGCGTCCCCGCGTCGTCGGCCGCGCGCTCGGCGGCGAGGGCCATCAGGGCCAGGGGCTCCTGGGCCTCGCGCGGGTCGTCGCAGCGCTGCTTCACCTGGCCGCAGCCGACCAGGACGGGAGTTCGGGGATCCAGGGTCGTGTCCTCGCCTCGCGTCATCGCCCCTCCGAGGGCATGCGCGCCTCTCGCAGCGCCGAGCGCCGCACCTTGCCCGCCTCGTCTCGCAGCGGCGCGTCGACGAACTCGAAGCTGCGCGGCGCCTTGTAGTGCACCAGGTGCTGGGCGAGATGAGCGCGCAGCTCCGCCTCGACGACGGAGGGCTCCGCCTCGACGATCGCGTGCACGCGCTGGCCGAACTCGTCGTCGGGAAGGCCGATCACCGCGCACGACCGTACCTGGGGATGCGCCTCCAGCGCGGCCTCCACCTCGGCGGGGTAGACGTTGGCGCCGCCGGTGACGATCAGGTCCGTGCGCCGATCGACCAGGTAGAGATAGCCCTCCGCGTCGACGTAGCCGAGGTCGCCGAGCGTCTCCCAGCCGTCTTCCGTCGACCGGGCCTCGGCGCCGACGTAGCGGTAGGTGGAGCCCTTGCCGCCGGGGGGCATCATGAACACGTCGCCGATCTCGCCCGGAGGCAGCTCGCGGCCGTCGGCGCCGAGGATGCGGATCCGGCGATCGCCGGTGGGCCTGCCGACGGAGCCCGGGTGGGCGAGCCACTCGCGGCCGGAAATCAGCGTCCCACCGATGCGCTCGGTGCCGCCGTAGGCCTCGAACACGCGATCGGGGCCGAGCCAGCCAATCCACTCGCGCATCAGCCACGGCGGACAGGGGGCGCCGCTCGACACGACGCGCTCGAGCGAGGAGAGGTCGCGGCGGCTGCGCTCCTGCTCGGGAAGCCGCCAGATGCGCAGCAGCATCGTCGGCACGAACGCGACCCAGTGCACTCGGTGGCGTTCGATCAGCTCGAGACACCGAGCCGGATCGAAGCGCTCCATCAACACGACGGTACCGCCTAACAGAATCGTGACGCTGGTGTTGACGAAACCCGCCGCGTGGTAGAGCGGGCCGGGCACCAGCACCGTGCTGCCCGGCTCGTTGCCGTAGAAGGGCTGCGTGGGATCGCACTCGGCGGGCAGCGCGTCGACGATCAGCTTCGGGCGTCCGGTGCTGCCTCCCGAGGCCAGCGCCTGCCGCGAAGGCGAGGTGCGGTCGGGAAGGGGCGCGTCGCCGTGGCATGGCTCGGGCGTGAATCCGGACCGGACACCCGGCCAGTCCTCCGCCGCCACGTCGGCGGCGCCGACGACCAGCGCCGGACCCGCCTGCTCCAGGATCGCCCGCCGCTCCTTCTCGGGAAGGCGCGCGGAGATCGGCTGGGGGACGGCGCCGAGCTTCCAGGCCGCGAAGCAGGCCAGGACGAACTCGGGGCCGTTGGGCAGGGCGATCGTGACGAAGTCCCCGCGGTCGACGCCGCGTTCGGCGTAGGACCGAGCCAGTCGGTTGGAGGCACGGTCGAGCTCGGCGTAGGACAGCGTCCGCTCTCCGCAGACGAGCGCGGCGCGGTCCGGCGTCTGCTCCGCGTGTCGCCGAAGCGCGGCGGGGTAGGAGACCATGGTCATGGGCGGCGAGTATGCGAAACTGGCCGCTGCGCAACACCTGGCGCCGCGGTGGAGGGTCGATGGACGCGGGCGAAGCGACGTCGCGCGAGCAGATCCGCGACGTCAT
>CAZZFT010000046.1:0-33877 GCA_964653555.1 uncultured Spirochaetales bacterium
CTCCTGCGCGACGTCACCGCGCCCCTGCGCAACGCCGACCTGCCCGCCGAGGAGCGCCAGCAGTACATCCAGGCCTACGTCGACTTCCAGAACGGCCCCGTCTGGGCCGGCTGGCGCGACGCCACCATCCAGGAGATCCGCGAGCTGCTCGAGCAGCGCTGCGCCTAGGCGCAGCCGCCACGACCGACACGGGCCGGACGCACGCACGTCCGGCTCGCGCACGTCCGGGAGGAGATCATCATGCCACGCATGCCCGCCGTCAGCCTGGCCGCGGTACCGGGACGCCGCGCCCGCACGCTGGAGCTGGCGAAGGAGATCGAGCGGCGCGGCTTCAGCGGCATCTACTGCCCCAGCTTCGGCGACGGCATGGGTCTCTGTCTGGCGCTGGCCCTGACGACCACGGAGATCCGCTTCGGCACGACGATCGCCATCATCTACAACCGCAACGCCGCCGACTACGCCCAGTCCGCGTCGATGATCCACGAGCTGAGCGGCGGGCGCTTCACGTTCGGCGTCGGCGTGAGCCACGGCCCCACGCACAAGGCACTGGGCCACCGCGTGGGCAAGCCCCTCTCCGACATGCGCACCTTCGTCGAGCGCCTGCGCGCGACGCCGGGCGTCGCGGAGCTGCCGCCGGTCGCGCTCGCCACGCTGCGCACGAAGATGGTCGAGCTCGCCGGCGAGATCGGCGACGGCATGGTCTGGGCGAACGGCGCGCGCTCGCACATGGCGGCCTCGCTCTCGCGCCTGCCGGACGCGAAGCGGAGCGACCCGGGGTTCTTCATCGGCAACATGATCCCCACCTGCATCTCGGACGACAAGGAGGCGGCGGCCGCGGTGATGCGCCGCACCCTCACCGGCTACGCGATGCTCCCGAACTACAACAACTACTGGGTCGAGGCCGGCTACGGCGACGAGATGGCCGCCGTCCGCGAGGCCGCCCAGGCGGGCGACCGCGACCGCGTCGCCGCCGTCCTGAGCGAGCGCTGGCTCGCCGACGTCACGCTCTACGGCAGCGCCGCCGAGGTGCGCGAGGGCGTGGAAGCGTGGCGCGCGGCGGGCGTGACCACGCCAATCCTGGTGCCCTCGTCGGCGGCCGGCAATCAGATGAAGGCCTTCGAGGAGCTGTTCGCGGCCTACTCCTGAGGAGTCTTCTCGTCGAGCCACGCGTCGAGCGTGCGCCAGGCGTCGAGCAGCCAGGCGCGCCGGTCGGCGGGGAGCTCGCGCACCGGCGTGGTCCAGCAGCGCACGCGGACGACGCGGCCGATCAGCGTCCCGTTCCAGACGTCGATCAAGCTCGTCGTGCCCTCGAAGCCCGTGTGTCCGCACACGACGACGTTGCCCTCGCCCTGCTCGGCAAAGCGCTCGAGCAGGGCGAGAGTTCCGCCGGGGCGCGGCGGCAGCAGGTGGCGCAGGGCCGCGGCGTGGGCGGCGAGCTCCGCCTCGCCGCGCTCGGCGAGACGCCGCGCGGCGCGTCGCTGCTTCTCGGGCGTGACGCGGGTGCCCTCGGGATAGATCAGCACTCCGTCCCGGGGCTCTAGGTCGCGAGCCAGCGCCTCGACCGACACGACGGCCGCCTCGCTGTCGTGACCGCTGCGGTCGACGAACACGTTCGGCAGGCGATGGCCCACGAGGTCGAGACACGGATCCCAGAGCAGCTCGCGTTTGAGCACGTAGCGAAGCCGGATGCCGTGGGTTCGCGAGAAGAGCCACGCCGGCAGCAGCGTGTCGGCCATGCTCACGTGCCGCATCAGCAGCAGCACGGGACCCGAGGCGGGCGGCTCGCCGCCGGGCTCGACCTCGATCCGGAAGGAGAGGATCGCCTGGGCGCCGCCCAGCAGCGCCTCGGCCCAGGCGAACTCGAGCGCCCAGTAGCGGTCGTCCCAGCGCGACCGCGCGCGCCCCCCACCCGCATGCCACAGCGCATGCCACAGCCACAGCGCCCCCGTCGCCGCGATGCCGGCCGCCTCGCAGGTCAATACCCAGGACAGCAGCAGGGCCGTGCGCAGCGACGCGAGGCGGAGTCCGCGCACGAGATCGATCGCCGCGAGCAGCGGCACCCACAGCGGCGCGCCGACGATCAGTGCCGCCATTCCCAGGAACACGCCCGGGATCGTGACCAGGCGTCGCGCGAGCTTCTGCACCGTGGGCCAGTATGGCGTGCGCGGCCCGGCCCCGCCGTTAGAGTCGGCCCATGGATCTGGAGGCTCCGAGATCGAAGAGCTGGGAGATCGCGCTCCTCTACGACGGCGACTGCCCGCTGTGCGCACGAGAGGTCGCGATGCTGCAGCGTCGCGACCGACGCGGGGCGATCGTCGCGATCGACATCGCCGAGCCGGGCTTCGAGGCGTCCCGCTACGGGCTCGATCGGGAGCGCTTGATGGCGCGCATGCACGCCCTGCTGCCCGACGGCACCGTCGTGGAGGGCATGGAGGTGTTCCGACGCGCCTACGCCGCCGTCGGTCTCGGCTGGCTGCTGGCCCCCTCGCGCTGGCCCGTCCTCGGTCGGGTCTTCGACGCCGCCTACACCTGGTTCGCGCGCAACCGCCTGCGCCTCACGGGGCGGGGCGATCACGTCTGCGACGGTACCTGCGCACGTCCGACTCCCGGGCGCTGATCGATCCCGGAGGGGCCAGCCGCGCGGGTTCGCCTCAGGCCGGTTACGCGTCGCACCGCCTGTGCCAAGATGGAGCGACGTGCAGACCTCGGTCCCGCTCACCCTCGTCGGGGTTCCCGGCTCGCCGTACAGCCGCAAGCTCCGCGCCGTGCTGCGCTATCGGCGCATTCCGCACGTCTGGGTGCAGCCCGGCTCGCGCGAGTGGCGCGCGCTGCCGCGACCGCGCGTCGATCTGTTGCCTCAGCTCGTGTTACCGGGAGCGAAGGAGGCCCTCACCGACTCCTCCCCGCTGATCCGCCGTCTCGAGGGCTCGGTTCCGGGCCGCGCCGTGATCCCTGACGATCCCATGCTCGCCTTTCTCGACGCGTTGCTCGAGGACTATGCGGACGAGTGGCTCACCAAGGCGATGTTCCACTACCGCTGGGCCTTCGAGGACGACGTTCGGCAGGCGGCCTCCATCTTGCCGCGCTGGTTCCGGATCGATCAGCCCGATGGGGAGGCGGTGGCGGCTGGCGATCGCTTCGCAGAGCGCCAAGTCGGTCGGCTCGCGGTCGTCGGTTCGAACCCGGACACCGCGCCGACGATCGAGGCGAGCTACCGGCGGCTGCTCCTGCAGCTGGACGCGCGCCTGACCGAGTCGCCCTTCGTCTTCGGACGGCGTCCTGCCGCGTCGGACTTCGGCCTCTACGGACAGCTCACCCAGCTCGCCGGCTTCGATCCGACACCCCGCCGGGTCGCGGTCGGCCTGGCGCCGCGCGTCGTCGCCTGGGTGGACGTGGTGGAGGACCTCTCTGGGCACGAGCCGCTGGACGAAGACTGGATTGCCCGCGACGCGCTGCCGGAGTCGCTTCGCGACCTCTACGCCGAGGTCGGCCGCGTGTATGCGCCCTTCCTGCTCGCGAACGCCGAAGCGCTCGAGCGCGGCGCGAAGCATGTCGAGACGACGATCGACGGACGGCCGTGGGTGCAGAGGCCCTTCCCCTATCAGGGAAAGTGCCTCGCCTGGCTCCGGGAGGCGCATGCGGCCCTCGCCCCGGCCGACCGCCTGGCGGTGGACACCTTCCTCGCCGGTACGGGATGCGAGACGCTCTTCTAGCCGTTGCCCGTCACGAACTCCAGCACCCGTGCCGCCACGTACTCCACCTGCTCGTCGGTGAGCTCCGGGTACATCGGCAGCGAGATCAGCTCGCGGCAGGCCTCCACCGTCACCTTCATGTCGCCGGCCCGGTGGGGGTGGCGGCGCAGGGCGGGCTGGAGGTGGCCCGGGTTCTTGTAGTGGATGCCGGTGCCGACGCCGTGCTCGCCCAGGTAGGCGGCGAGCTCGTCGCGCCGCGGCGTGCGCGCCGCGTAGACGTGATAGACGTGCTCGTTGCCCGGACGGCACATGGGGACGCGCACCGGCGAGCCGGCGAACAGCCGGTCGTAGTGCGCCGCGTGAGCGCGGCGGCGGGCGTTGCCCGCGTCCAGGCGCGGCAGCTTCGCGCGCAGCACCGCGGCCTGGAGCTCGTCGAGGCGCAGGTTGTAGCCGACGATCGCGTGCTCGAACTTCGAGACGTGGCCGTGGTGGCGCAGCAGGCGCACCTGCTCGGCCACCGCCGCGTCGCTCGTGGCGACGAAGCCGCCCTCGCCGACGGCGCCCAGGTTCTTGGTGAAGTAGAAGCTGAAGGCCGCCGCGTCGCCCAGGCTGCCGCAGCGTCGCCCCTTGTAGCGGGCGCCGTGGGCCTGGGCGGCGTCCTCCACCACGCGCAGCCCGCGATCGCGAGCGATCGCGAGGATCGGGTCCATGTCGGCGGCCTGGCCGTACAGGTGCACCGGCACGATCGCGCGCGTCCGGTCGGTGATCGCCTCGCGCACTGCCTCCGGGTCCAGGGTGAGCGTGTCGCGCTCGACGTCGGCGAGCACCGGGACCGCGCCGGTGTGGACGATCGCCTCGATCGTTGCGAAGAAGGTGTGCGCCGGGGCGATCACCTCGTCGCCCGGACCCACGCCGCAGGCGAGCAGTGCGGCGAGCAGCGCGTCGGTGCCGTTCGACACGCCCAGGCCGTGGGCGGCGCCGCAGTAGGCCGCGAACTCCTCCTCGAAGGCGCGCGTGTTCGGCCCCTGGAACAGCTGCATGCCGTCCAGGATCGCGGCGAACTCCCGGAACACCTGCTCGCGCACCGGCTCGAAGGCCGCCCGCAGATCGACGAGCGGAACGTTCATCGGGCACTCCCCTCTGGACGGTGAGACGATAGTCCCACCCGGGCCCGGACGCGCCGGAAGCTCTCCTCGTAGAGGTCGCGCGGGGTCGGGGGGCGCGGAGGGCCCGCATGGACGCGCCGGGAGAGATGGCACACCCGGGCGCGCGTCCACAGGCTGATTCCCTTGGCACCGGCGCTGCGCATCCGGTTGCGAAGCTCCGAGTCCTCCTTGCCGTAGCCGATCAGGGCCTCGTCGAAGCCGTCCACCCGTTCGAAGAGCTCGCGTGCCACGCCGAAGTTGCCGCCGCGGATCCGCGGCCGGTTCCGGCGCCGCCCGGCGTAGAGGAGATTGCGCCAGTGCGCGCCGTGCAGCCGCCACCAGGTGGCGCGGTCGAGCGCGCGCTCGTGGGCGCCGAGGCGCACCGATTCGGGGGTGAGCCCGCGCGTGCCCTCGGCGTCCAGGAAGGCGTAGCCGCCCACTGCGAACTCGCCGGGGCGTGCGCCGCGGCGGTGGGCGGCGACCCAGTCGCGCCAGGGCACGCAGTCGCCGTCGAGGAACAGCAGCCACTGGGAACGGCTGCGCAGAGCCGCCCGGTTCTGGGCGCGCATCTTCCGGAAGCCCTCGTCCTTGTGCCAGACGAAGTCGATCGAGAAGGGCAGCTCCGCGGCCAGCGCGGCCAGCGACCGCTCGGCCGCAGGCTCGGAGCCGTCGTCGGCGATCACCACGTCGAAGCGCCGATCGGTCTGGGCCGAGAGCGCCGCCAGCACCAGCGAGAGCTCGCGCGGCTGGTTGTAGGCCGACACCACGACGGTGGTCGTCGGACCGTCGCTGCGGAAGGTGCCTCGCATCCCGTGGCCGCGACGATATCCTCCTGCCGCCCGCACCACGAGGCGCCCATGCTCCAGGGGATTCAGGCCCTTCTCGACCTTTCGCGCGTCGACGTGACGATCACCGAGCTCGAGGAGGAGCTCGCCGGTCTCCCCGCCGCACGGGAGGCGTTGGCCGCGGAGCGGGCGCGCACGGCCGAGGCGGTGGAAGCGGCCAAGACGGCGCTCGGAGAAGCCGAGCAGGAGCAGCGGCGCTACGAGGCGGCCGCCGCCGACCGCGAGGCACAGGTCGCCAAGCTCGAGGGTCAGCAGCACCAGGTGAAGACCAACGAGGCCTACACGGCGCTCCTCCACGAGATCGACGCGGCGCGCGCCGGCATCTCCGACGCCGAAACGAACATCCTGGAGGCGATGGAGCGGATCGAAGCGGCCCGGGAGGGCCTGGAGCGCGCGCGAGTCGGGGCGCAGAGCGTCGATCAGCGCGTCGCCGGGCAGGAGCGGGTGCTGGCCGAGCGCGAACAGGCGATCGCGCAGACCCTCGGCAACCTCCGGCGCGAGCGCGACGGTCTCTCCGACGGCGTCGACGCCGTCCTGCTGCAGCGCTACGCGCGGATCGCGTCGCGCCGCCGCCCGGCCGTGGCGGTCGTGCAGCGGGAGACGTGCATGGGCTGTCGGGTGGGACTCCCGCCGCAGCAGGTGATCGACCTGCACAAGGGTGAGACGCTGATCACCTGCGGCAATTGCCTGCGCATTCTGGTGCTCGAGGATCGCTCCTAGCCTCCGCTGCCGCCCGCCTCGGGACCCTTCGAGAGCGGCTTCGGGCGCCCCGCTCCGCGCCTGTGGCAAGCGTTGATTCATCATTGATTACATGTAGTTACGCGTATGCTCCGACGGAGCTGCGCGCGCCGTTGGCAAAAGGCGTTCTGCTATCATGCGCCGTCGGCCAAGCTGGGGCGCTCCCCCCTATCTCCAGCGGACGGGACATGAAGAACAACGACCGGTATTGGGACTGTCTCGATCAGGCGATGGAGGCGTCCCACGGCGGGCGCACCGAAGAAGCGCTCGCCTGGCTGGACGAGGCCCTCCGCGCCCACCCCGACGGTGCCGAAGCCCACAACGGGCGAGGCGAGATCCTCTGGGACGAGGGCCGCATCGAAGAGGCCCTCTACGAGTTCGAGACCTCCCTCAAGGCCGATCCGAAGTTCATCACCGCCCACCTGAACCGGATCGAGCTGCTGGTCGAGGACGTGGGTGAGTACGAGCAGGCGGTCGCCCTGAGCGACGAGCTGCTCGGCGGCCAGGCCGACCTGCCGCGCCTCGACCGGGGCAGCGAGGGCGAGGTCTACTACCTCAAGGCGAAGGCGGTGTTCTACCTCGACGACCTCGAAGGGGCGCTGTTCCTGACCCGCCGCGCGATGAAGACCTCTGGCGAGGTCCCGGTCTACCGGGCCTTCGACGGCCAGATCCTGTTCGAGCTCGGTCGCTTCGAGGACGCCCGCCGCTCTCTGGAGACGGCCACCGTGCTCGACCCGGAATCGGGCCACGCCTTCTACCACCTCGCGCTGGCCCAGGAGCGGCTGGGCGACGAGGACGGCGCCGAGCGCTCCTTCGAGACGGCGAATGCCCTCGACCCCCAGCAGTACCCGATACCGGTGTCGGTGGACGAGCACTTCTTTCGCGGCGCGGTCGCCGAGGCGCTCGACAACCTGCCCCGCTCGATCCGCGAGTACGTGGAGGACGTGCCGGTGCTGGTGGAAGACTGGCCCTCGGACGACCTGATGGGCGACGAGAGCGTCTCGCCCCAGATCCTGGGCATCTACATCGGCAATCCCCGCACCGAGACCGGACCCACCCACCAGCCGGTGGACGTCACGCGCGTGATCCTGTTCAAGAAGAACCTCGAGAAGATCTGCCGCGATCGCGACGAGCTGATCGACCAGATCCAGATCACCGTCCGCCACGAGATCGGCCACCACCTGGGCCTCTCCGAAGAAGACATGGAGCGCCTGGGCCTGGCCTGATCGCGATCCGGATCGGATCGGGTCGAGCCGCTCGCCTACCGAGCGGTCTCGTTCGCGTCGCGCGCCCGGTATTCCTCCGCAGATGGCTCGCCGGGGCCTCGGAGGACTAATCACCTCGAGTCCGTCCACTGCCGAGGCGTCTGGTCGCGTTTCCATCTGCGCTGAGTTTGCTCCGGGAACACCGGCCGGCCGCGCCGCACCGCGCCGCCGTCCCGCACCCCTCGCCGTGCGTCTGCAACGAACGGCCAGCCCCCGGCTTGGGGAGAAGAGGGAACGCGCATGCGGGGCGGGCGGAGCTTCCGCAGGCGAACTCAGCGCAGCAGGCAGCTCGGCGAGTCCCCCTCAGAGGCCCAGGCGAGCCATTCGCCGGAGGAAGCTCCGCCCCGCCCCGTGCGCTCACCGGATCTACGTGACGCTACGCCCCGAACCCCGCCTCCGACGGTCTACAATCCATCCAATGACCGCCTTGATCGAAGCCCTCGAGAACATCGTCGGCCGCGAGCGCTGTCTGTCGCGGCCCGAGGAGCTGCTGGTCTACGAGTGCGACGGCCTCACCTCTCACACGGCGGAGCCCTCCGCCGTCGTCTTTCCCGAGACCCGCGACGAAGTGCAGCAGATCGTGCGCGCGTGCCGGGAGCACGGGACGCCCTTCGTGCCGAGAGGCGCCGGCACCGGCCTCTCGGGCGGCGCCCTCGCCAACGACCGCGCCGTCGTCATCGAATGCTCGCGCCTGAACCGCATCCGCCAGCTCGATCCCGCGAACCGGATCGCCGTCGTCGAGCCCGGTGTCGTCAACGCCGACCTCTCCGTCGCCGCTCGTCCCCACGGCCTCTTCTACGCCCCCGACCCGTCCAGCCAGCTCGCCTGCACCCTCGGCGGAAACGTCGCCGAGAACTCCGGCGGGCCTCACACACTCAAGTACGGCACCACCACCAACCACGTCCTCGCCCTCGAGCTCGTGCTGCCGGACGGGAGCTGCGTCGAGCTCGGCCACCCCTCCGGCTTCGCGCCCGGCGTCGACTGGGTGGGCGCCGTCGTCGGCAGCGAGGGCACCCTCGGCATCGTCACCGCCATCACCGTGCGCCTCGCCCCGATCCCCGAGTCCGTCGAGACGCTGCTCGCCATCTTCCCCGACGTCGTGTCCGCGTGCCGCTCCGTGGGACGCATCATCGAGTCGGGTCTGGTGCCCGCGGCCCTCGAGATCGTCGATCAGCGCACGATCCGCGCCGTGGAGGACTCGGTCTACGCGGCGGGCCTCCCGCGCGATGCCGGCGCGGTCCTGATCGTCGAGCTCGACGGACCCGGCGTCGCGCTGCCCGCCCAGGTCACGCGGGTGCGCGAGGCCTGTACGGCCGACGGCGCCGAGCGCGTGGAGGTGGCGCGCGACGAGGAGGAGCGCGCCCGCTTCTGGCGAGCGCGCAAGGGCGCCTTCGGCGCCATGGGACGCCTCGCTCCCGACCTCTACGTGCACGACGCGGTCGTCCCGCGCAGCGCGCTGCCCGAGGTGCTGGCGAAGGTGTGCGAGATCGGCGACCGCTACCGGCTCACCCTCTCCAACGTCTTCCACGCGGGGGACGGGAACCTGCACCCCAACATCTCGTTCGACCGACGCGATCCCGACGAGCTGGAACGCGTGCTCGCCGCCGGAGCCGAGATCCTCCAGACCTGCGTGGCGGCGGGCGGCGTCATCACCGGCGAGCACGGCGTCGGCACCGAGAAGCGCGAGTTCCTCTCCCTCGTGTTCGGCGACGCCGACCTCGACGCGATGGCTCGGCTGCGCGCGACCTTCGATCCGGACCGCGTCTGCAACCCCGGGAAGATCTTCCCCACCACGCGCTTCTGCGCCGAGTCGAACCCGAAGACGCGCGGCTACGACCGCGTCCCCTTCGCCTAGCCCATGAAGGAGCTCGCCTTCGCTCGCCTGCCTTCCCGATCTGCGCTCGGCTTCGGCTCGCAGCGCGCCCTTCGCGCCTGCGGGCGCGCTGCGCGTCGGCCGACCCCCGAGTCGGCCTCCTAGCGACCGTGGGCGACCTCGAGGCGCTGGCGACCGAGTGGGGCGACGCCCTGCGCTTCCACGAGCCGGTGCGGGTCGACGGCGTTCCGGTGGCCGCGACGCTCGCGCCGCCCGACGAGCGGGCCCTCGCGGCCGCGCTCGCGCGCCTGGGCGAAGCGGGCTGCGCGGCGATCCCGCGCGGCGCCGGGACCCAGCTCGGGTTCGGCAACGCGCCTCTGCGCGCCGACTGCTTCGTCTCGCTCGAGCACTTCTCCGGCGTGGACGAGCTCGACGCCAGCGAAGGCGTGTGCCACGCGGGGGCCGGCACGCCCCTCGCGGTCTTGCGACGGCGCGCCGGCGAGGCGGGCTGGGAGCTGCCCCTGGACGACGCCAGCCGGGGCGGCACGCTCGGCGGCGCCCTGGCCAGCGCCGCGCTCGCACCGCGCGTCCAGGGCTTCGGCCGGCCGCGCGACGTCGTGCTCGGCTGCGAGGTCGTGCTCGCCGACGGCTCCCGCACCCACTGGGGCGGACGCGTGGTGAAGAACGTCACCGGCTACGACATGGCGAAGCTCTACACCGGCTCGCTGGGTGCGCTCGGCGTGATCACCGGGGCATGGCTGCGCCTGCGCCCGGTGCCGGAGGCGGTGCGCGTGCTCCAGGGCGACGACCTCGGCGACGCCGACGCGTGCCGGGTGGGACGCGACGCCGCGCGCCGCCCGACGGCGCGCTCGTGCCTGCTCGCCGACGAGGAGCACGGTCTGCGCCCGATCGTGGAGCTCGCGGGCGACGCGGCGAGCGTCGCAGGCGACGCCGAGGCGCTGACGCGCGAGGGTCTGCGCCCGGCCGGCGCCGCTCTCCAGGACGCCGCTGCGGCGCGGCGCTTCGCCGGCCCGCCCGGGACGCTGCGCCTGCTCGTCTCCTTCGTGCCGACCGGGCTCGAGGCCTGCCTCGCGCCGCTGCGCGCGGAGGGTGCCGAGCTGCTGGTGCTCCCGGGTCCGGGCCTTCTGTGTGCGCGCGCGCCGGCGGAGGACGCCGAGGCGCTGTTCGCCGCCGCCGAGCGCGCGGCGCGCGCGGGGGGAGGGCGCCTCGCCTGCGAGCTCGCGCCGGCCGGCGCGAAGCGCGGGCGCGACGTCTTCGCGGCGACGCCGGCGGAGGTGGCACTCACCCGCGCGCTCAAGGCGCGCTTCGATCCGCGCGGTGTCCTGAACCGCGGCCGCTTCGCGGGGTGCGTCTAGTGCCGCCGCCCACGCCCACCGCCGATCCCGCACCGCGGGCCGCCACCCGCGCGGGCTGGGAGGACATCTACGCGGGCTCCCTCGACTGCGTGCACTGCGGTCTGTGTCTGCCGGTCTGTCCTACCTACCGCGTGACCGGTCGCGAGACCTCCTCGCCGCGCGGACGCATCTACCTGATGCGCGGCGCCGCCGAGGGCCGCATCCCGCTGGGCGACCTGCTGCGCGACGAGGCGCACCTGTGCCTGGGTTGCCGCGCCTGCGAGACGGCCTGTCCGTCGGGCGTCCGGTACGGGGCGATGGTCGAGCGCGCGCGCGAGGAGGTGGCCCTGGCCGGGCTGCGCGACGACGTCGCGAGCCGTCTCGAGCGCGCGCTGCTCCGCCACCTGGTGCCCCACCGCCGCCGGCTCGCCTTCGCCGTCGAGCTGCTCGGCCTCGCCCAGCGCCTGGGCCTCGACCGTCTCGTCGCGCCGCTGCTGCCCGCGCGCCTGCGCGCCGCGCGGGCGCTGCTGCCGGCGATCGCGCCGCGCCGGGAGCGACGCGCCCTGCCGGCCCTCGTGCCCGCGCGCGGCGCGCGCCGCGGGCGGGTCGCCTTCCTGGTCGGCTGCGTGATGCCCGAGTTCTTCCCCGAGACGAACGCCGCCACCGTGCGCGTGCTCGCCCGCAACGGCTTCGACGTCGTGGTGCCGCCCGAGCAAGGCTGCTGCGGCGCCCTCCAGGCCCACGCCGGCGACGCCGCCACGGCCCGCGCTCTCGCGCGCCGCAACCTGCGCGCCTTCGCCGGCGTCGACGCGGTCGTCACCAACTCCGCGGGCTGCGGAGCCGCGCTGCGCGACGCCGGCCACTGGCTGCCCGGCGAGGGGGAGGCGCTGGCGGCGCGGGCCCGCGACGTCTGCGAGTGGCTCGACGGCGCCGGCCTGCGCGGGCCCGAGGGACGGATCGCGGCGCGCGTCTGCTACGACGACCCCTGTCACCTGGTGCACGGGCAGAAGGTCTCGGCCGCGCCCCGGCGTCTGTTGGCGGCGATCGAGGGCCTCGAGCTCGTGCCCCACGCCGACCCGGGCGCGTGCTGTGGCGCCGCCGGAACCTACAACCTCACCCATCCCGAGATGGCGCGCGCCGTGCTCGCGCGCAAGCTCGAAGCGCTGGCCGCCGCCGATCCCGACCTCGTCGCGAGCGGGAACCCGGGCTGCCTGATGCAGCTGCGCGCCGGGATGGCGGAGCGCGGGATGCGCGCCGAGGCCGTGCACCCGATCGACCTGCTCGATCGCGCCTACTCTCGGTAGAGCAGCGCGTCCGGCGTCTCGTGCGGGGGGCGCAGCCGGGGGAAGGCGCCGACCGAGAGGTCCGAGAGCGACCCCTGCAGGACCAGCTCCACGGGCAGCCACGCCTCGCGGCCGCGCACCATGCCGTAGCGCTCGCGCATCCCGCGGTAGGCGTAGTTCGCTTCGGCGATCGGGCGCTCGTCGACGTCGTCGCCGAGGCCGAGCCGAGCGCGCTCGAACACGACGTCGCGCTGGGGATCGTGCTCGAGCGCGTCGTCGTCGTCGAGCAGCGAGTTGCGGAAGCTGGTCTCCTCCAGTCTCGCGACGAGGCGGGCCAGCTGCTCGGAGGAGAGGCGGGCGTCGAGTCGTTCGGGCGGATCGTCCTCGTCGCCCGACTCGGCGAGCACGGCGACCTTCACGTCGCGGCCGCCGACGAGCGAGACGCCCTCCGGGTGCAGCTCGCCGTTGCGTGGGTCGCCGTCCAGGAGCGCCGGGCCCAGGTCGAGGCCCCCGGGGCCGGCCACCGCGGGGTTCTCGAGCAGGAAGCCGCGCGACAGGCGGATCGAGTGGGTGGTGTGCTCGATCACCTGCTCGCGGGCGTCGCGCCCCGCGTCGCGCCCCGCACGCGTCTCGGGGAACATGCGCGCCACGTTCGAGAGCAGGCCCGCGCGCATGTCGCTGCGCTGCTCGGCGCGGGCCACCTGCAGGGCCTGCTCGGCCGCGCGCTCGCGCAGCTCGTCGAGCTCGGCGTCGGAGGCGGAGCGGTCGCCCTCGGCGACGCGCAGCGCGCCCACCCAGTTCTCGCGGTCGCGCTCGAAGCTCAGCAGCCAGTCGCGCACCTCGGACGCGTGGTCGCCCTGGGGCTGGAGGGCGAGGTACTGCCGCGCGTGGACGGCGGTCTCGGTGTCGCCGCGGGTCCGCGGGCGCCAGGGCAGCTGGAGCAGGCGCAGCGGCAGCAGGGCGGCGCCCTGAGCGCGCATGGGCAGGTCGAGCAGGTACTCGGCGGCGCCCCACACGTCCGCATCGGGTCCCTTGGCGAGCGGTCCGAGCACGACCCAGCGTCCGGTGCGCCAGCGCTCGGCCGTGCGCGCCTGCACGAACGCGCCGTAGGGATGGCGCACCGGATCGCGCAGCTCGGCCTGGGCGTGGCGGGCCATCGGCGAGTCCTCGTCCTCGGCGATCCTGGCGAGCTCCTCCCACATCGCGTCGCCCTGGCCCGCGGCGCCCAGGGAGGTGGCGTGCTGGAAGGCGCGCTCATCGGCCAGGGCCGGGTCTTCCGGCGCGGCAGCGACGTCCGAGGGCAGCGACCCGCCCAACGCCGCGATCACCGCCGCGCGCTCGCCGTCGCTGGACGGCGTCGGGGCGGACTCGTCGAAGCGCAGCGCCGAGGCGAAGGCGCGCCGGCGCACCTCGATCTGCTCCTGGGCCTTCTGCACGATCTCGCTCGCGTTCTCGTCCTCCCCGTAGCGCAGCGCGCGGCGGGCGTAGAAGAGCGCGGCGTCGGGCAGCCCCGCGCGCTGGGCGCGCTCGGCGCGCTTGCGCGCCTTGTCCTGGCGCGTCTCGCGCCAGGACTCCTCGTAGTCGTCGATGCGCGGCGCCAGCTCCGCCACCTCGGGAGCGTCCGGGTAGCGCCGGCGGAAGTCCTGCCAGTGCGCCAGAGCCTGACGGCGCTGGAGCGGCAGCGAGTCCTCCTGGGCGAAGCTGATCGTGTAGCGCGCCAGCGCGCTGCCCAGCGAGAACGGGAGCATCGTGGTGTTCAGGATCGAGCGACCCACCGGCTCGGACACGCTGTTGAACAGGCGCGCGACGGCGATGAAGCGCGCGTCGCCGACCCGGTCGCGCGCCAGCTCCAGCGGGTCGTCGTCCAGCCAGCGCTGGAGCCGTTCGCGCGTGGCGGGATCGACGTCGTCGCGATCGAGCAGGCGCTCGGTCGCGGCGCGCCCGGCGCGGCCGGGCGCGCGCACCGCGTCCGCCGCCTCGATGCCCGCCGGGACGAGCCCGCTCGGCTCGTCCTGCTCGGCGCGGCGCTCGGTCTCGGCGCGTTCCAGGCCGTCGAGCGCGGTGGCGACGCCCTTCGGATCGGCGGCCAGGGTGGCGGCGGCGAGGTCCGCCGCCGCGTGGTCGAGGGCGTCGGGGACGATCGGCGCCCGGCGCTGAGGGCGACCGATCGGCTCGCCGATCGGCAGCGCCGCGGGCGTGGTGCAGGCCAGCCCGCCGGCAGCGGCGAGCAGCGCCAGCGCCGACCCCCCTCGCCTCACGGCTTGAACCGGTCGCGGTCGACCGACAGCGCGAAGGCGAGGAAGGCCTCCAGCCGCCGGCCGGCCTCCAGCTTCTCGGGGATGCCGTCGCGAGCCGCCACCATCTCGTAGATACGCGCGCCCGAGTCGACCAGATCGCGGAAGTTGGCGGGGTCGAAGAGCAGGCCCTCGGGCGGGTGCTGCTCGACGTACTCGATCGCGAGATCGGCGTAGAGATCGGCGAGCGCCAGCAGGTGGCGGGCGGCGTACTTGCTCTCGTCGTGGCGCATCGCCACCCGCTGTAGCTCCCCGACGGCGCGCAGGTCGCCGTCGGGGATCACGTCGCGCAGGCTCGTGAAGTAGCGCGCGCGCTCGATGTCGAGGCGCTCGATCTCCTCCTTCACGATGTAGGCGTGATGGGTGCCCTCGGCGGTGCGGCCGATCTCCTCGAGCTTGGCGGCGCGCTCCTCGAAGGAGGCGATCGCCGCATCCGGACCGGGGATCTGCAGCGTGTCGGGAGGACTCCCGGATGCGGGCGTGAGGGGCGACGGGGCGTTCACCGCCGCGTCGATCGCGTCGCACACGTCGGCGCTGCGCAGCGCCTCGGCCCGCAGCGAGGGCTCCCGATCGGCGGCGATGCGGTAGGCGTCGGCGGCGAGGTCGTAGGCGCGCAGGCGCTCGAGCGAGCGCCCCTTGGCGAAGGCGATCGCTCCGTCGAAGTGGCCCGCGCGCAGGGCATCGGCGTGGAGCTGCTCCAGATTCTCGAGCCGCAGCAGCGTGCTGCGGTACACGTTGCGATCGGTGAAGTCGCGCGCCGGTTCGAAGCGGTAGGTGTCGTCGGGGACGTGCCGTTCGAGCACGGCGATGATCTCCAGGGCGCTCGCGCTCGGCCGGTAGCGCGGATCGATCTCGTGCCCCGCGCAGGCGAGGACGGCCACCAAAGCGGGGACGCCCGCGACCGCGAGCAGGACCGGTGCGGGCGCGCGGGCGACCATCGGCGCCGAGCATATCGAAGGGTGCGCGGTCCGGCGGATCAGGCGGCGCGGCGTCGCGAAGCCAGGGCGTTGAGCATCTTCTCGGTGGCGATCACGGCGGCCGCGAGCTGGTCCGAGTCGACGCCGAGCGTGGTGAAGGTGTCGTTCGGTCGCTTCTCGCGCCGCCAGGCGATCACCGTCTCCACCAGGGCCGTGGTCCGCCCGCCCGGAGGGATGCGGACCCGGAAGTCGTCGAGCCGCGCCACCTCGAGGCCGAGCTTCCTGGCGGCCTTGCGCAGGGCCGTCATGAAGGCGTCGTAGCCACCACCCCCCTGCGCCCGCGCCTTCGCCGTGCGCCGCTTGTAGGTGAGCGTCACGTCCGCCACGGGCGCCTCGCCGGTGGCCACCGCGACGCGGTAGTCCTGCACCCGGACGAGCTGCTCCTCGGGGGTCTTCAGCACGTCGGCGATGATGTAGGGCAGGTCCTCGGCGACGACCGTGTGCTTCTTGTCGCCGAGGTCGATGATCCGCTGCAGCACCAGCTCCCGGTCCTCGGAGGGCAGCGCGATGCCGAGGCTCTTCAGGTTGTGGTCCAGGGAGGCCTTGCCCGAGAGCTTGCCGAGCGCGTACTTGCGCCGGCCCCCGAAGCGGTCCGGCGCGAGCCGGCTCGCGTAGAGCTCGCCCTTCGCATCCCCGTCGGCGTGGATGCCGGCCGTCTGGGTGAACACGTCCCGGCCGACGATCGGGGCGTTGGCGGACACGTCCTTGCCGCTGAAGGTCGCCACCAGGCGGGAGATCGACGCCAGCCGCGACTCGTCCACCCCGGTGCGGTACTCGGTGTGGTCGTGCAGGGTCGCCACGACCTCCGCCAGACGCGTGTTGCCCGTCCGCTCTCCCATGCCGTTCACGCTGGTGTGGATGCCCCGGGCGCCCGCGCGCACGGCCGCCAGGCAGTTCGCGTTGGCGAGGCCGTAGTCGTTGTGGGCGTGGAACTCGAAGACGCAGTCGGGCCAGGTCGAGGTCATCAGCGCGACGTAGCGGCCGACGTCGTCGGGACAGAACACGCCGAGGGTGTCGGCCAGGTAGATGCGTTGGACGCCGGCCGAGCGCAGCTGCTGCACCATGGCGAAGACGTAGTCGAAGGAGTCGCGCACGCCGTTCGACCAGTCCTCGAGGTAGGCGTTCACCTTGATCCGCTTGCGCGCCGCGTTGCGGGCGGTCGCGGCGACCGACTCCCGGTGCTTCGCGGGCTCGAGGCGCAGCTGGGTGCGGCAGTGCCGCTCCGATCCCTTCACCAGCAGGTTCATCACGCGTCCGCCGACGCCCGACACCCAGTCGACCGAGGCCCGGCCGTCGCAGTAGCCGAGGATCTCGACGCGGGGGAGCAGGCGCTTGGCGCGCGCCCAGGCGGTGATCAGGCGGGCGGCGTCGCGCTCCCCCTTCGAGACCCGGGTGGAGGCGATCTCGATCCGATCGACCTTCACCTCGGAGAGCAGGATCCGCGCGAGCTGGAGCTTCTCGGCCGGCGTGTAGGCGACGTCGGGCGTCTGCTCGCCGTCGCGCAGCGTCGTGTCCATGATCTGGACGCGGGGATTCGGGGGGCGGGCCACGGGTCGACTCCGGCCCGCATTGTGCCGGTGCGCCGACGGGTGTCAACACAGCGATTACAATGCCCGCGTGACCGCCGACGCACTGAAGCAGCACCGCTTCGAGGTGACCCCGGAGGAAGCGGGGAGCCGACTCGACGCCTTCCTGGCCGAGCGGCTGCGGATGTCGCGCGCGCAATCGCGGAAGCTGCTCGCGCGGGGATCGGTGAGCGTGGGGGGGCGGCCGCTCGAGGCCGACGCGAAGGGTCTGGCGCTGCGCGCCGGCGAGCGGATCGAGATCATCGACGCGACGCCTCCGGCGGGTTGGCGCGTCGAGCCCGAGCCCGAGGCGCCGCTCGCCGTGCTCGCCAGCGGTCCCGGGTGGCTCGTCGCGGACAAGCCGGCGGGTGTTCCCGTCCATCCGCTCCGTCCCGGGGAGCGCGGCAGCCTGCTGGGCGCCCTGATGGCGCGACACCCGGAGACCCAGGGCGTCGGCGAGGGCGCGCTGCGCAGCGGCGTGGTGCACCGCCTCGACGTCGACACCTCGGGTGCGCTCCTGCTGGCCACGGACGAGCCCTCCTGGCAGCGCCTGCGCACCGCCTTCCGCGAGCACCGGGTGGAGAAGGTCTACCGCGCGATCGCGCTGGGTGAGGTCGGCTCCGACGAAGGGGAGATCGAGCTGCCGCTGGTGGTCGCGCGTCACCGCCCCGCCCTGGTGCGCGTCGCGTCCGCGCGCGCGCGGGACCGGGCGCGCGTGACGCGGACCCGCTGGCGCGTGCTGGAGCGGCTGCCGGGCGCGACGCTGCTCGAGGTGCGTCCGGTCACCGGCTTCCTGCACCAGGTCCGCGCGACGCTGGCGCACCTCGGTCACCCGCTCGCCGGCGATCGCAGCTACGCCGCGGCGGGCGACGCAACCGGGGCCGCGCGCCACATGCTCCATGCGGCAGCGCTGCGCTTCGAGGAGATCGATGCCCGCTCGGCGGATCCCGGCGACTTCGCCGCCCTGCTCTCCGCTCTGCGCGAGATCGCGTGAGGCTGCTGATCGTCTTCGCCTCCCGGACCGGCCGCACCGCTCGTCTCGCCGAGGCTGCGGCGGAGGGCGCGCGGGCGGCCGGCGCCCAGGTGACACTGGTCGGTGCCGGCGAGGCCCGCGACGACGACCTGCTCGCCGCCGACGCCATCCTGCTCGGCTCGGGTGTGCACATGGGGGGCGTCGAGTCGTCGATGAGCGCCTTCTTCGAGCGCAGCGCGCCGCTCTGGCTCCAGGGCCGGCTGATCGGGCGCCTCGGCGCCGCCTTCGTCAGCGCCGGCGACGGCGGCCGCGGGGGCGGGGAGCTGGCGCTGCTGCGCCTGCTCTCCTTTCTGGCCCAGAACGGGTGTCTGCTCGTTCCCTTCCACCGCCGCCTCGACGCCTTCGCCGACGCCGGCTGTCACTGGGGCGTGCTGTCGGAGACGAACAAGCGCGGAGGTCCCCCCGGACCGGGCGAGCCCGACGCCGCGGCTGCGCGCGCCCAGGGGCGCTTCCTCGCCGAGTGCGCGCTGCGCTGGGGCAGCGCAGGCGCCGGCGTCAGCTCGCACCGGTGAACATCGGCTTGCCCGGCTGGCCGACCGGACCCGCGTCGGGATCCGCCACCAGCGGCGGAGCGAGCGCGGTGAAGCGCGCGTAGGGCAGGGTGCGTCCGCCGCGGAAGGTCGAGCCGCCGCGCGCGGCCTCGGTCAGGACCGGGTCGCCGTAGAAGGAGGCGGCGACGACCAGGGCGCCCCAGCGCGAGTCCTTCCACGGCCAGGAGCGGCCTCCGGGCGAGGAGTTCGCGATCACGAACCGGATCGCCTGGAGGATCGCCGGGACGCCGGGAGCCGCCTCGAGCCGGTAGAGCGAGGGGTCCCCGAGCCGGCGCAGCGCCTCGGCGTGGAGCACCAGGAGCTCTACGTGCATCGTCTGATAGGCGAGCGCATTGTCGTCCGCCACGAGATAGGTGCCGTCGCATCCCGTGGAGCCCCGCCGCAGCTCCTCGGGGATGCCGCCGTGGGGCTGGATGCCCAGCTCCGGGCAACGAGCGTCGCCGACCCAGGTGTGGCCGATGCGCAGGCGCTGCATCTCCGTGTGCGCGTCGGCTGCGACGCTCGGCGCGAGGCTCCTGCTCTCGGGCGCCACCTCCTCGAGCGACGCCACGCCGCCCTCGACGTAGCGCGCGATCGAGTAGGCGGAGAGCGATCCCGCCGCGCCCCAGTTGTTGCGCCGCACGCGGCTCGCCCAGGCGACCCGCGGATACACCGGCTTCGCCAGCCAGGCCTGGAAGGCCGCGGCGTCGTCGGCGCTCCACACCGGGGTGTCTTCCAGCAATCGCGCCGTCTCGATCCAGATCGGGATCGACAGCGCCAGATCGAGGATGCACTGGTTGTCCGCGTCGTAGTCGCCGGCGAGGCCGTGGAACCCCGAGGTGTCCACCAGGTCGAGCACGTGCTCGCGCGCCTGCGCCGCGAGCTCGGGATCGCCGGTCAGGAGGGCGCCGATCGCCTGGGCGTAGGCGTCGGGGGCGCCCTCGAGCAGGTAGTCGGAGGCCGGGTCGTCCGCGGGGTGGCAGGTCTTCGAGGGAAGCCCGGTCGTCACGTACTCCCCCGAGACGCTGCCCCAGCGCCAGGGGCGCCGCGCGTCCTGAATCATCCGCTGGCTCTCCTGGGCCTCGGGCGACCGCCCGGCGTCGGCGGCCGCGCGGATCGCGGCCAGCTCCTGGGCCGAGGTGAGGATGCCGGGGGAGGCCTGGGCCGAGGCGGAAGCCAGCAGCAGGGCGAGGGCCGGGGCGACGCACGCTCGGCGGGCACACCCGCACCGCGAAGATCCCCGTTCGGCCCGCTCCATTCCGATTCCTCTCGCGCTCTCCGCGTGCCAGGGTCGGCGACGCGCCCGCCCCGTGCCTGTGACGCGGCTCACGAGCCTCGCACGGAAGGCGGTGGCGCTGCAACGAGTCGGCTTCGCGCCCCGCTAGCGCTTGCGCGCCAGGGTGAGGCCGTCGGAGATCGGCAGCATCACGCTCTCGACCCGGCGGTCGGCGGCCACGTGATCGTTGAAGCGGCGGATCGCGGTGGTGTTGGCGTCCTCCGCCTTCGGATCCACCACGGCCCCCGACCACAGCACGTTGTCGACCAGAACCAGGCCGCCGGGGCGCAGCCGCGGCAGCAGCTCTTCGTAGTAGTCGACGTAGCTGGGCTTGTCGGCGTCGATGAACGCGAGGTCGAGGTGGGGATCGCCCGGCAGCGCGCGCAGGGTCTCCAGCGCCGGGCCGATGCGCAGCTCGATCTTCCCGGATACGCCCGCCTGCTCCCAGTGGCAGCGGGCGATCGCCGTCCACTCCTCGCTCGTGTCGCAGCACAGGAGCCGGCCGTCCTCGGGCAGGCCGCGCGCCAGACACAGAGCGGAGTAGCCGGTGAAGGTGCCGATCTCGACCGCTCGGCGCGCTCCCATCAGGCGCACGAGCATCGTCAGGAAGGCCCCCTGCTCGGGGGCCACCTGCATGATCGCGATCGGTCCGAGCGCTCGCGTCTCGCGCACCAGCGACTCGAGGACGGGATCCGCCGGCGGACCGTGGGCCACCAGATAGGCGTGCAGCTCCGGGGACAGACCCAGCGACTTGATCTCGCTCACGGATGGCTCCTCATCGCCGCGACGCGCTCCGCATCTGGAGCTGCATCGCGATCGCCTTCTCCTCCTCGGCTTCGGGGATCATCCCGCTGCGCATGTAGAGGATCGAGAGATTGGTGTGGCTGAGCGCGTCGTCGGGCTCGATCTCGATCAGGCGGCGCCCCGCCTCGATCGCCGCCTCGAGGTCGCCCTTCTGCCGGTGGGCGAGGGAGAGACCGTTCCAGGCGATCGCGAGCTCCGGGTCCAGGCGCAGCGCCTGCTCGTAGAGCGCGATCGCCTCGTCGAAGCGGTCGTTGGCGAAGTGCTCGAAGCCGCGCCGGTACAGCGCCTTCGCCTCCGGGTCCTCGGGGCGCGCCGCCCGGTCGGCGGGCGCCGGCCCGGCGCTCGCCGGAGCCGGTGCGGGCGGCACGCCGAGGATGCGCTCGGCGCGTCGGAGAAAGGTCTCCATCTCGCGGCCGGTCTGGAGGTCGCCGCGGGTGTGGGCCAGCTCCAGCGCGCCGCGCAGCACGCGCGCGGCCTCCTCGATCTCGCCCGCCTCGAGCAGCGCGCGGCCGAGGTCCCGGTGTGCGGCGGTGTAGCGGGGGTCGCGCGCGAGCGCGTGGCGGAAGGCATCGATCGCCTCGCTCCAGCGCGAGAGCTCGAGCAGCGCGCGGCCCAGGGTGAACCAGGTCGTGGGATCGTCCGGATCGCGGTCGAGCAGCTCGCGCAGACGCGCGGCGCGCGCCTCCACCTCGGCCGCGTCGGCGCGCGCCATCACAGTCTCTTCTCCAGCGCGTCGATCAGGCGGAACCGGCGGAAGCCCACCTTCTCGTAGGCGCGCAGGGCGCTGCGGTTGGCGGGCGAGAGCGCGAGCAGGCCCGAGCGCGCGCCGCTCTCGAACCGGCGCGCGAGCTGCCAGGCGACCAGGGACGAGCCGAGGCCGCGGTCGCGGCGCTCCTTGACGACGCCGACGAAGGCGACCCAGGGCCGCTCGGGCCAGTGCGTCTCGAGCTCGACGAAGGCGACGATCGCTCCCCCGTGCCGCGCCACCGCGTGGGCGTGCAGGCCATCCTCCAACACCTCGCGCATCCGCGCCTCGCTGCGGCTCTCGAAGCCGCAGGAGAGGTAGATCTCCAGGATCGCCTCGGCGTCCTCGGGGTGGGCGGGGCCCAGCTCGAGACCGACGATCGGCGGCTCGGGCACCGTCGGCGCCCGGTCGCACTTCATCACGAACACCTGGCGAGCCGGGCGGAAGCCGTGGCTCGTCAGCAGCGAGTAGCCGCCGCGGTTGCGGGTGCCGATGCCGGCGGTCGCGAAGTCGATGCCGAGTCGGCTCGTCGCGAGCTCCAGGGCGGCGCGCAGCAGCTCTCCGCCGAGCCCGCGACCCCGCTCGCTGCGTCGGACGATCGGGCACAGCATGCCGGCCGAGCGTTCGCCGGGCCGGCGCAGGAAGCCGACCAGCCCCTGCCCCTGGCCGTCGTCGCCCTCGTCGGCCACCAGCACGTGCTCCTCGGGCGCGATGGCGAAGCGGCGGAACTCCCCCTCGAGCTCGGCGGCGCTCTCCCACATCGGGTTGAGCACGAAGTCGCTCTCGCCGCGGGCGCACTCGCGCGCCAGCTCGACCAGGGCGGAGGCTTCGGCGGTCCGGAAGGGTCGGATCGGCACGCCGCCGAGTATGCAGGCCGGGCAGCTCCGTCGAAAGGAGCGCGCGCGGACGGCGAGTGGGAGATCCGGCTTCAGGGGCCCACGCGGCGCCAGATCGCCTGCACCAGTCGCCCCAGGTCGAAGCCCCGCTCGCGCGGGATCGAGAAGTAGTGGTCGCCGTCGTCCTTCACCAGGAACTTGACCCGCTGACCGGCCAGAACCTGCTCGACGGGGGCCTCCGGCGCGTCTTCGCCGGGATCGCGCTCGAGCTTCGCGAAGGCGCGTCGCCCGCCGACGTCGAGCAGCGCCACGTGGATCGGCTCGCCGCCGCCGGCCGTCACGTGGATCGTGGTCGCAGCCAGCACGTGGGCGTCGGCGCCGTGCAGACCCTCGATGCGCTCGCGCTCCTGCCGGGACGCGCTCGACTCGTACAGGCGCCGCGGCGGAGCCACCTCGTCGCGGCGCCGGCGACCGTCGGCCCGCTCGACCAGCGTGACGTAGTTGTTGTTCCCGGGGCCGCCGATCGAGTTCGAGATGCCGAAGCGCGCGTCCGGTACCTGGGCCTCGCGGTTCGGGAAGCGATCGGTGATCTGGAGATAGTTCTCGCAGATCTGGAACAGGCCGGTGCCGCCCACCGGATGGCCGCGCGCCTTGAGCCCGCCCGAGAGGTTGGTGGGGATGCGGCCGTGCGGTCCGGTCTCCGGGTTGGCCAGCGGGTCGGGCGGATCGCGATCCGGATCGCCGACCAGCGCCTCGATCACCTCTGCCGGCTCGAACAGACCGAGGTCGACGAGGCCGATCGGAAGCAGGCTGTTGAAGGCGTCGTGCACCTCGGTCACCACGCCCTCCAGCTCGCGCGGGTCGGCGACGCCGGCGCGCCAGTAGGCGATCCGGGCGGCGCGGCGCGTCGCCTCCAGCGACGTGAGCGCCGCGCGGTCGAGGATCGAGGAGGTGTCGGTCGCCGAGCCCAGCCCGGCGATGCGCACCGCCTGGGGCTTCGCGGTGAGGATCAGCGCGGCGGCGCCGTCGCAGATCGGCGAGCAGTCCTTGCGCCGCAGGGGCGTGGCGACGGGCAGGTTCTTCGCCGTATCGAAGTAGGCCTCCAGGGGCTCGGCGCGGCCGTAGAAGGCGGCCAGCGGGTTGTGCGCGCCGAGGGCGTGGGCGCGGTGCATGAGGCGCGCCAGCACCCGGGCCGAGGCCGCGTCGTCCAGCTTGCGCTCGCGGAACCAGGCCTGGGTGATCAGCGCGATCAGCGCCGGCATCGTGAACCCGAAGCGCCGCTCCTCCGGGTCGACCGTCTTCGACATGATCGCGGTGGCGACCTCGGTCGTGACCATCTTCATCCGCTCCCCGCCCAGCACCAGCACGCTCTCGAACTCGCCCGAGGCGATCTTGTAGTAGGCCTCGTGCAGGGCGGCGGCGCCGGTGGAGGAGGCCGTCTCCGAGCGCACTGCGGGAATCCCGGTGAGCCCGAGCCGGTCGGCCACCTTGGTGGCGATGTTGGCCCGGTTCTCGAACTCCTCGCTGTCCATGATGCCCACCTGCACGGCGTCGAAGCGGCGCACCGAGGAGTCCTCGAGTGCGCGGTGGTAGGCGTCGGCGAACAGATCGAAGATCGAGGCGAAGATCTTGCCGGTGAGGTCCACCTTGGTGAGGCCGACGGCGGCGACGTAGACCTCTTTGGCCATGCCCGCACAGGATAACTACGCTGCCTGCGCGAAATCCATCGCGAACGGGGGTTCGAAGTGAAGCGCCGCACGATCGCCCTGCTCCTCGTGCTCTTCCTCTTCGTCTGGTGGCTCTCCTCGCGGGGCGTCCAGGTCGAGCCCGGCAGCGTGCTGGTGGAGGTCCTCGAGGGCCAGTACGTCGATAGCGCCGAGCCGCCGCTGCTCGCGCGCCTCGCCGGAGGTGACTCGCGCACCCTGGGGTCGCTGCTCTCGGACCTCGAGAAGGCGGAGCGCGACGACCGTCTGGCGGCCGTGGTGCTGCGCGTGCGCTCTCTCGACATCGGCTGGGGGAAGGCCCAGGAGATCCGCGACGCGATCGCCCGGCTGAACGCGGCCGGCCGGCGCACGATCGCCTACCTCGAGATCGAGTCCTTCGGCGGCAACCTCGAGTACTACGTCGCCTCCGCGGCGCAGGAGCTCTACGTCGCCCCGGCCACGAGTGCGCCGCTGGTCGGGCTCGCCGGCGAGTACCTCTTCTTCGGCGGGCTGTTCGAAAAGCTCGGCATCGATCTGGAGGTCGAGCGGGTGGGTCGCTACAAGTCGGCGGCCGAGACGATCGCCGGGCGGGAGATGAGCGCCGCCCACCGCGAGATGCAGGAGGCGCTGCTCGACTCGATCGACGCCCAGTTCGTGGCCGGCATCGCCGCCGGGCGCCGGCTCTCCGAAGAGGCGGTGCGCAAGGCGATCGACGCCGCCCCGGCGGGCGCCGACGAGCTCGGGGCGCTCGGCCTCGTCGACGGCGCGCGCTCCTTCGACCAGGTGGTCAGGCTGGCGGGCGAGGGTCCGATCGTCGAGGGCGACACCTACCGCGGGGTCGACCCCGCGAGCGTCGGCATCGAGCCCGTGGCCACGTTCGCCCTCGTCTACGGCAGCGGCAACGTCGTCGTCGGGGAGGGAGTGCAGACGCCCACGGGATCCGCCGTGCTGGCCTCGGACACCGTCGCCCAGGCCCTCGAGGACGCGGCGGAGGATCCCGACGTGGCGGCGATCGTGTTCCGGATCGACAGCCCGGGCGGCTCCGCCCTCGCCTCGGACATCGTGTGGCGCGCGGTGCAGAAGGCCCGCGAGAGCGGCAAGCCCCTCGTCGCCTCCTTCTCCGACGTGGCCGCTTCGGGCGGCTACTACGTGGCGGCGGGCGCCGACGCGATCGTGGCCCAGCCCGCGAGCATCACCGGGTCGATCGGCGTGTTCGCCCTGCGCCCGGTGACGGCGGGTCTGCTCGAGAAGCTCGACATCGGCTTCACGTCCCTGACCCGCGGCGCCCACGCCGACCTCCAGCTCTCCTCGCGCCCGCTCTCCCCGTCCAGTCGCGAGCGCCTGCGCAGCGAGGTGAGGGCGGTCTACGACCTGTTCGTGGAGCGCGTGGCGAACGGGCGCCCGCTCGACGCGGAGGGCGTGGACGCGGTCGGGCGCGGCCGGGTGTGGACCGGGGCGCAGGCCGCTGAGCGGGGCCTGGTCGACGAGCTGGGCGGACTGGACACGGCCCTGGCCCGGGCCAAGCACCAGCTCGGCATCGACCCCGGTGCCGACATCGAGCTGGTGCCCTACCCGCGCCCGCGCACGCTGGCGGAGCAGCTGGGCGACGTCGTGCGCCAGCTCCGGCTCGAACTCGCCGCCGCCAGTCCGCTCGCTCTGTGGACGCGGCATTGGGAGCCGTGGCTGGCCGCCGCGCGCGAGCCCGGCCCGGTCGCCCTGCTGCCCTTCGCCGTCGAGATCCGGTGATCGCGGTCCTCGAAGTCCGGGGTCGGCGTGACGCGCGAGACGCCTGTGGACTCGAAGGGAAGGCGGGAGACCGCCCGGCCCACCCGGTTAGAATGCCCGAGGGAGGACCCCCGCCGATGCATCTCGAGAAGCAGTTCGACGTGAAGCGGCCACGCGCCGAGGCGGTGGCGATCGCCGCTCGCGACGAGACGCTGCTCGGGCTGTTCCCCGACACCCGGACCGAGATCGTGGCGAGCCAAGGCAGTCGCCGGACCACGCGCACCACCTACACCGCTCTCGGTCGCCAGGGCACGGCCACCTTCCACTTCGACTTCGGCCCCGACGGCGACGTCTCCTTCGAGAAGGTCTGCGACGGCAACGTGTGGCGCGAGCTGCGTGGCACGCTGAGCTTTCGGGAGAGCGCGCGCGGCACGCGGGTGCGGGTCGAGATGGACGGACGCACGAAGGGCCTCGTACCCGAGTTCACGATCAAGGGCGCCATGCGCGACCAGATCGAGCAGATGGCCCGCGCCCTGCGCGAGCGGCTCGAGGACGGGGAGTGACGCGCGTCGCCACGCGCGACGGCTACACGCTCCACGTCGAGGCCCACGGCGAGGGCATCCCTCTGGTGCTCTCCTGCGCGCTCGCGACCACCCACGAGAACTGGCGTCCCCAGGTGGCGCCGCTGGTCGCCGCGGGCGCGCGCGTCGTGCTGTGGGACTTCCGCGGCCACGGGCTCTCGGACGCTCCGGAAGACCCTGCCGCCTATCACCTCGACCGCGTGCTGGACGACCTCGAGTGCGTTCTCGACGCCACCGCGGGCGGCCAGCCGGCGGTGCTGGGGGGGCTGTCCTTCGGCGGCCTCGCCTCGCTGCACCTGGCGCTCCGCTCTCCCGAACGCGTGCGCGCGCTGTTGCTGGTCGACACCGGTCCCGGCTTCAAGAACCCCGAGGCCCAGGCGCGCTGGGAGGAGATGGTGGAGCGCACCGCGTCCTTCGTGGAGCGCCACGGCATGGCGGACTTCGCGACCGGCAAGGCGGCCGGCACGCTCGCGGGCCTGCATCCCGAGACGCCCGCGGCGCGAGCCGCGGCCGCGGCGATCGCCGCCCAGACGCCCCACGGCATCGCCCACTTCGCGCGCCGCGTGGCCGGACCGGCCGAGCCGGTGATGGACCGCCTGGGCGGGATCGACGTGCCGGCGCTCGTCGTCGTCGGCGAGAAGGACGACGCCTACCTGCGCGCAGCGGAGGTGATGGCGACGCGCCTGCCCCGCGCCGAGCGCTGCACGATCGCCGGCGCCGGCCACATCGCCAATCTCGACGAGCCCGAGGCGTTCGACGCCGCGGTGACGAGGTTCCTGGCACGCTTGCGGGGCGAGCCCTAAGGTCCTCGCAATGGGCAAGGTCTTCGACGGTGTCGACGATCGCAACGCCGACTTCATCCGATCGCAGCGCGTCTTCTTCGTCGCCACCGCACCGCTCACCGCCGACGGCCACGTGAACCTCTCGCCGAAGGGCCTCGAGGGTCTGGTGATCGTCGACCCGCACACCGTCGCCTATCTCGACTTCATCGGTAGCGGGATCGAGACCGTGTCCCACCTGCGCGAGAACGGCCGGATCGCGCTGATGTTCTGCGCCTTCGAAGGGCCGCCGCGGATCCTGCGCCTGCACGGCCGCGGCACGGTGATCGAGCCGGGGGAGGCGGCGTGGGAGGCGTGGTCGGGTCGCTTCCCGGCCTGTCGTCACGCGCGCGCGGTGGTGCGCGTCGCCGTCGAGCGCGTCGCCGACTCCTGCGGCTACGGCGTGCCGCGCTACGAGTTCCGGGGCGACCGGTCGCAGCTGTTCGAGTGGGCCGAGCGCAAGGACGACGCGGCACTCGAACGCTACCGGCGCGAGTTCAACGCGAACAGCCTCGACGGCCTTCCCGGGCTGCGGAACGTCTGATGCCGGGCGTCACCGAGACCTTCACCATCGCCACGAACGAGCCCGAGCAGCCCTTCGACATCACCGAGAACGTGCGCGACGTCGTGAAGCGCGCGGATCTGGATCGCGGCACCTGTCACGTGATGGTGCTGCACACCACCTGCGCGATCGTGGTGAACGAGACCGCCGACCCCAACATCGGCCGCGACGTGATCCGCGCCGTCGGCGAGCTGGTGCCGACGCGCAACGACTGGCTCCACGACCAGCGCGACGACAACGCCCACTCCCACATCAAGGCGTCCCTGCTCGGCTCGGCGAAGGCGATCCCGATCGTCGACGGTGAGCTGCTGCTCGGCACCTGGCAGGCGATCTGGATGCTCGAGTTCGACGGCCCCCGCGAGCGCAAGGTGGCGGTACACCTGGTCGAGGGCTAGGCGCCCGAAGCCGCCTCGCGCAGGAGCGCCCGGTGGCCGCCGCGGAAGTGGTGGACGTGGAAGCCGTCGCGGCGCATGCGGTCGGCGAGCTGGGCGGAGAGCAGGCCGTACTCGCAGCAGAGCACGTAGCGGCGACTCCGGTCGAAGCTCGGGTAGGCGACGAGGGCGTGGGCGAAGTCGAGGTGGAGCGCGTCCGGGTGATGGCCGCCCCGATATCGGGCGAGCGGACGCAGGTCGATCAGCACCGTGTCGGCGGGCAGCTTCTCGACGGCGAGCTCGTCGTCCTCCAGGACCGCCGGCTCCAGGTCGCGCAGGTCGAGGACGGTGCGCTGCGCCAGGGCCGCGGCCAGCGGGTCCTCGGGAAGCCGCGCCTCCTCGGCGAGGATCGCCGCGAGCTTCGCCTGGGTGGAGGGCTTGCTCGGCACCAGGGCGCAGTACTCGCCGACCGCCTTCGAGAGCTCGAAGGTGCCGATCGCGCGCGCCCGGTCGGTGATCTCCGACTTGTCGAAGCCGACGAGCGGCCGTAGCACGGCCAGCGGCGTCGCCTGGGACACGACCGCCAGGTTCGGCAGCGTCTGGGAGGAGACCTGCCCGACCGCGTCGCCGGTGACGATCGCCGAGGCGCCGGTCTCCACGGCCATCGCCTCGGCCGCGCGCAGCATCTGGCGCTTCAGCAGGATCTGCCAGTAGCGGCGCGTCGTGTGTGCCTGGAGCGCCGCCGCCACCGGCTCGAAGTCGAGGGCGTACAGCTTCGGACGGGTGCCGTAGGACCAGCGGTCGGCGAGGTGCGACGCCACGCGCAGCACCTCGCGCAGGTGCTGGACGCCGCCCAGGTTGCAGAACACGAGGTCGCACTCGACGCCGCGCTTCTGGAGCTGCCAGGTGGCCACGGCCGAGTCGAAGCCGCCGGAGAGCAGCGCGACGGCTCGCCCTTCGACACCCAGGGGCAGTCCGCCGGGGCCCTGGGCGCGCTCGGTGAAGAAGGAGGTGGCGTCCTCGGTGAGCTCGAGGCGCACGGTCACGTCGGGGCTCTCCAGGTCGACGCCCGCCGCCACCGGGAGCAGCGCCGCGCCGAGCTCGCGCTCGACCTGGCGCGCGCTGGTCGCGCCGATCCGATCGGGAGAGCGGCCGACGCGCCGGGCGCGCACCGCGAAGTGGCGGCCCCGCACCGCGTCGGTGAAGAGCGCCACCCCCGTGCGCACGACGTCGGCCAGGGCGGTCACCGGATGGCGCTCCACCAGGGAGAGCGAGGAGATGCCGAACACGCGCGCGAGCGCGTGGTCCTCGAGCCGGGTGTGGGCCGGCAGCTCGACGTAGAGCCGGTCGTGGGAGACCTCGACGCGCGGCGGCAGCCCTTCGCTGGTCAGCGCATCGCGCAGGTTCCGCACCAGCCGCTTGCGGAACTGCATCCGCGTCGGCCGCGCCTTGATCCCGATCTCACCCGACAGGCGCAGCAGCGCGAGCCGGGGCGTCTGCTCGCCCATCGCGCCTTCCTACTCCCGACCGCTGCACAGGTTCGAGATCATGGCGGCGAGGGCGATCAGCGCCCACAGGGCGAGGCCACCGAAGCGGCGCAGCAGCAGGCTGCTGCCCTCGAACTCGCCGCCCTCCTCGTCTTCCGGAGGCAGCGGTCCCCGCGCCTCCTCCGGCGAGGGTGCGGCGGCCGGGGGGACGACCGCTCCGGTTCGCAGGGTCGGCGAGGCGACGGCCGCGGCCTGCCCGGTCAGGGGGCCTCCGCAATGAATGCAGCGCCGTGCCTCGACCGGGAAGGTCACGCGGCAGCGGTGGCAATAGACCTCGTAAGGGGTGGCAGCGCCTCGGACTCGTTCCATGACCGCCGCGCAGGGTATCGAACCCCACCCGGTCCCGTATGGAAGGGGTGGATCGCGGCCTACCCCTCCGCCGCCTCTTCGGCGGCGGCCTCCTCGAAGCTCGCGAGATCGGGGAACCAGCGGGTCGGCACGCCGTCGGCGGCCAGGCCCTTGAGGGAGGGCCGAGCGCGCTCGCCGAGGGCCCCCGTCAGGATGCGCGCGATCGCCGTCGCGTCGTCTCCGGGCTCGGCGTCGAAGCGCAGGGCGACCCGCCCGTCCGGCCCGTCGACCAGCAGGTCGAAGACGATTGTGCGCACGCCCTGGGGCTCCCCGACCTCCGCGGCGAGGGCGGTCGCCACCTCGCCCCACGTCAGTGTGCGGCGCCGCCCCGCGGAGCCGTGCTCGACGCCGGTACGGCCCAGGCGCGGCGCCTGGAGCACCTGGCTCCGGTAGGCGCCGGCGGGCGGCGCGGGGGCGGTCGGCAGCGGGCGCTTCATCCCGTCGGGCATCGGCACGAACCGGGCCCGGATTGATTCTGCGATGGCTCGCCCGTCGCGGATTCGCTACTCCCGACTACTCTCTCGCTCCGGCCGTCTCCGGCCCGCGCTCCGACCCGACCCATCTCGGGCGCGCAACATCACGGCAGGTCTCCTCCCCATGGCCCAGATCCCGCGTCGCCGCGTCGCGGTCGTCGGCGCCACCGGCGTCGCCGGCCAGCAATTCCTGGTCTCCCTCGCACGTCATCCCTGGTTCGAGGTGACGGCGCTCGCCGCCAGCGCCCGGAGCGCGGGGCGCACCTATCGCGAGGCGATCAGCGAGGCCAGCGGCCAGCAGCGCTGGACGTGCGAGGAGCCGCTGCCGAGCGAGTTCGCCGAGCGGCCCGTCGTCGATGCGGAGCAGCTCGACCTCTCCGGCGTCGACCTGGTGTTCTCGGCCGTCGAGAGCGCCGCCGCCCGCGCCCTCGAGGAGCGCTACGCGCCGGAGGTGCCGGTCGTCTCCACCTCGTCCGCGTTCCGCTACGAGGACGACGTTCCGATCATGGTGCCGGGGGTGAACCTCGAGCACGCCGTCCTGGTGAAGCGCCAGCAGCGCGAGCGCGGCTGGAAGGGCTTCGTCGTGCCGATTCCGAACTGCACGGCCACCGGTCTGGTGGTCGCCCTGGCGCCGCTGGTGCGCCACTTCGGGGTGCGGTCCGTGATCATGACCTCGATGCAGGCGCTATCCGGTGCCGGACGCAGCCCGGGCGTGCACAGCATGGACATCCTGGACAACGTGATCCCCTTCATCCCGAAGGAGGAGGAGAAGGTCCAGACCGAGACCGCGAAGATCCTGGGCCGCCTCGACGGGGACCGGATCGCGCCCCTCGATCTGCCGGTCTCGGCCCACTGCAACCGGGTGAACGTCCGCGACGGACACACCGAGTGCGTGAGCGCCGGGCTCGGATGCCTGGCCGAGCCCGAGGAGGTGGTGGAGGTGCTCCGCACCTTCGGGCGCGAGTTCGCCGACCTGGGGCTGCCCTCGGCGCCGCCCGAGCTGATCTCGGTGAGCGACGACCCCTACCGGCCGCAGCCGCGCATCGACCGCCGCCTCCACGACGGCATGACCACGGTCGTCGGGCGGGTCCGCCCCGACCCGGTGCTGCCCAACGGGATCAAGTTCGTTCTGCTCTCCCACAACACCAAGCTCGGCGCAGCCAAGGGCGCGTGCCTGCTGGCCGAGTACCTGGTGCACCAGGGGCTCGCGTAGCCGCCAGGCTGGAAGGCGGCCCCGCAAGGGCGAGCGAATCCGGGAGACGAAGCGACGAGCCGGCACGGCGTTGCGCGTGGGTCCGAAACTGGCAAGCTATGCCGCGCGGCGCTGGGGGGTGCCGAAACGCTGCCCGGACCCCCGTGTATGCCATACCGGGTGCTCCGAACGAATCCCTTTTCGAAGGGGGGGTAGAATGAACGTCCGATTCGTCTCGCGTCTCGTGGGCGTGGCGGCGCTCTCCATCGCCGCTGCGGGATTGGGGTGCAGCTCCACGCCGGAGGCCGAAGAGTCCACCACCGTGACCGGAAGCGAGTTCCGTGAGGCCCCGGCTCCGGCGTCGTCGATGACGCAGGAGAGCCGTGTCCTCGATCTGCAGACGGTGTACTTCGACTTCGACAGTTCCGAGATCCGCAGCGATGCGCGCCAGATCCTGCGCGGCAACGCCGACAAGATGAACTCCACGGTCACGGGTACGGTGACGATCCAGGGCAACTGCGACGAGCGGGGCAGCGAGGAGTACAACCTCGCCCTCGGCGAGCGCCGCGCCAACGCGGTGAAGCGCTACCTCGTCGACCTCGGCATCCCTTCGTCGCGGCTGCGCACCGTGAGCTTCGGCGAGGATCGCCCGGCGGTTCAGGGCCACGACGAATCGGCCTGGCGCTACAACCGCCGCGCCGACTTCGCCCAGTAGCGTCGGGAAGACCACCGCTCTCGCCAGGGGGCTGCGCCTCGCGCAGCCCCCTGGCGCTCCCGCGGCTCGTACGTCCCCTCGGCACGGTGTGATACCGTCGCAGGGCTCCTACCCCCCTTGCGACGAGGTATCGCCATGTCCGACGTCCACGGCGGCATTCTCGCGGGTCGCGCCCTCAAGGCGGCCGGCGTCGAGTGCATCTTCACGCTCTGCGGCGGCCACATCATGCCCCTTTACGCCGGCTGCAAGGAGCAGGGCATCCGGGTCATCGACGTCCGCCACGAGCAGGCCGCCGTCCATGCCGCGGACGCCTGGGCGCGCTGCAACCCGGGCAAGATCGGCGTGGCTGCGATCACCGCGGGCCCCGGGGTGACGGACGGCGTCACCGGCATCGCCAACGCCTGGCGCGCCAACTCGCCGATCCTGGTGTTCGGCGGGCAGGGCCCCTTCGAGAACCTGCGCCGCGGCTCCCTCCAGGAGATGGACCACATCGGCGTCGTGCGCCCGATCACCAAGTTCGCCGACGCGATCTACCAGACCCACCGCATCCCCGAGTACGTGGAGCTCGCGATCCGTCACGCGGTGTCGGGCATCCCGGGGCCCGCCTACCTCGAGATCCCGATGGACATCTTCATGGGCGTCGTCGAGCAGGAGGTGAAGATCCCCCGCATCTCGACGAAGCCGCCGCGGCTCTCGCCCGATCGCGAGTCGGTGCGGGAGGCGCTCGAGATCCTGCGAAGCGCGAAGCGCCCGATGCTGATGGCGGGCACGAGCGTCAAGTGGTCCAACGCCGCCGCGGCGATGAACCGCTTCATCGCGGAGACGCACATCCCCTCCTACACGAACGGGATGGGCCGCGGAACGGTGCCGCCCGACTCGCCCGAGTTCCTCAACCGCTCCCGGCGCATGGCGCTCGAGTCGATCGACGCGATCGTGCTCGCCGGCACCCTGCTCGACTTCCGGATGCGCTTCGGCGCCACGATTCCGGCGGACGCGAAGATCGTCCAGCTCGACATGGACGCGACGCTGATCGGCCAGAACCGTCAGGCCGACGTCGGGCTCGTCGGCAATCTGGCCTGCACCTTCGAGATGCTCTCCGAGGAGATGAAGAACACCGGCACCCAGCTCGACTTCTCGGGCTGGCGAGACGAGCTGCGCGCGGTGGAGACGAAGGCCGAGGCGAAGGTGCAGGCGGCGCTCGACAGCGACGAGAGCCCGGTCGATCCGCAGCGCATGTGCCGCGAGGTGCGCGACTGGCTCGACACCCTCGACGATCCGATCGTGATCGGCGACGGCGGCGACATCGTCGCCACGGCCGCGAAGATCATCCCGGTGAAGCGCGAGGGCGCGTGGATGGATCCGGGTCCGCTGGGCACGCTCGGCGTCGGGATGCCCTTCGCGCTGGCCGCCCAGGTCGCCAACCCCGACAAGCGCGTCGTGATCGTCTACGGCGACGGGAGCTTCGGGCTGAACGGCTTCGAGTACGACACGGCCGTGCGCTTCGGTCTTCCGATCATCGGCGTGGTCGGCAACGACGCCGCCTGGGGTCAGATGATGCGGCCCCAGGGTGCGATCTACGGCAGCTACGACAGCACGCTGCTCAACCCCACGCGCTACGACAAGGTCGTCGAGGCGCTGGGCGGGCA
>CAZZFT010000047.1:0-32691 GCA_964653555.1 uncultured Spirochaetales bacterium
GCCTCGAGCTTCTCGGGCGTCCAGTAGTCGAAGCCCCAGCGCTGCCAGAAGCTGCCGGCGCTGGTGTGGCTGGGATCGTCGGGCACGATCCAGCCGGGTGACGCGGCGTTCACGGTGATGTCGTAGCGACCCAGCTCCCAGGCGAGAGCGCGCGTGAGTCCGTTGACCCCCGACTTGGTCCCCGCGTAGACCGCGTGGTTGACGGCTCCGGCGCCATTCACCGCCGATCCCGAGGTGATGTTCACGATCCGACCCCAGCGGTGCGAGATCATGTCGTCGAGCACCGCGCGCGTGCAGTGGATCACGCCCCAGTAGTTGAGCTGGATCTCCTTCTCCCAGTCCTCGCGCGACTTGTCCACGAACTTCGCTTCGCCGGGGATCCCGCCGGCGTTGTTCACCAGGACGTCGATCTTTCCGAAGCGTTCGAGCGTCTTCGCGACCATCGCCTCCACCGCTTCCGGGTCGGTGACGTCGGTCGGGATGCAGATCGCGTCACCACCGCGCCGATTCGCCTCCTCCACCGCGCGGCCGCCGGCCTCGACGTCGCGCTGCGCGGCGACGAGCTGGGCACCCTCCTCGGCGAAGCCGAGCAGGATGCCGCGTCCGATGCTCGAGCTCGCGCCGGTGACGATCACCGTGCGTCCCTTCAGGCCCATGTCCATGGCGTGCTCCTCGCGCTTCTGGGAGTCCGATTCTACTATCGGACGTCACATTCGGGCGCCCCGGCTCCACCCACGAAGGATGCATCCACGCGCACGGGAGCCCGCCTTGCCTGCCTCGGTCCTCGGACGCCTCCTTCGACTCGCTCTGCCGCTGGCGACGATCGTCGCGGCGGCCCCCGTGGCGGGCCAGATCGGCGGCTGTGTACCCGACTTCAGCGGAGCCTTCGTGTTCGAGGTCGATACGACCCTGGGCACGATCCCGATCGAACTCTACCCGGCGATGGCTCCGGCGACGGTCGCGAACTTCACGGCCTACGCGCTGAACGGCGACTACGACGGCGTGCTGGTGCACCGCAGCGTCCCGGGCTTCGTGATCCAGGCCGGCGGCTACCGGGAGGCGGGGGGAGCGTATGTCGCGATCCCCACCGATCCACCGGTGCTCAACGAGCCCTGCCTCTCGAACACGCGCGGGACGGTGGCGATGGCGCGCCTCGCAGGACAGCCCGACAGCGCCACCAGTCAGTGGTTCGTCAACCTCGCGGACAACACGGGGCTCGATGGCGTCGACGGCGGCTTCACGGCCTTCGGGCGCGTGATCGGCGACGGCATGGACGTCGCCGACGCGATCGCCGCCCTGCCGCGCGTCGACACCCTGGTCTATCTCGAGCTGCCCTTCAATCAGATCCTCCGCCAGCTGCCCGTGACGAGCGCGCCGGTGGACCCGCCCGGGGGCTATGGCTGCTCGCGCGCCAGCCCGCTCTTCGGACTGGCCGACGAGACCGTAGACGGCGTGCTGCTCGATCCGCTTCGCAGCTCGGTCTCGGCGGCCGTTCCGATCCTGCTCGATCCCCAGTGCACGGGAAGCGCGGCTCCGGGTCCTCCGTCGGTGCCCTGCGACCCGGCTGCGGGACGCGACGTCTTCCAGGTGGACCTGGTGACGCAGCAGTTCTTCCTGCCGCGCATTGCGATGAGCTGCGACGCGGTGGCCGAGTCCGAGGCCTCCTGGGCCGCACGCCGCGCCGGGACCACCGCCCAGCTGCTGGACAGCGACGTCGAGATCCTCTTCGCGCCAGAGCCCTCCCGTGGTGCGATGCTCGCCGCCGGGATCGTCGCCGTCGGGATCCTCGCCCGGAGATCGTCTTCGCGCCCACGCCGCACCCGTGCCACACTGCCCGCCTGAGCCGACACCCCGCGGGAGGCTCTGCGGCCGGTCGAAGAAATTCCCGCCGAGCTGCGTCCCAGGCGCTGCCGTCCGCCGCACTCCACCACACTCCGACGGAGGGGTGCTCAGCCGGCCGGCGCGCTGCGAGGTGGCGAGATGACGAGACACTGTCCGAGCCTTTCCACGCTGTTGGCCGTGTGCGCACTCGCGAGCGGCGCGATCTCGCTCTCGCTTCCTGGAGCGGCCGGGGCGCTCCAGGCCCCGGCGGAGCTCGATGATCTCGACGAGAGCGACGAGGCGGCTCTCGAGACGATCGCCACCCACCCCTCCGCGGTGCGCGACGCCGTGCTCCGGGCGTCGCTCCACGTCGACGCACTGGTGGAGACGCAGCGCATCCAGGATCAGACCAGCGCGGCGTTCCGCGACCGGATCGCCTCCCTCGCTCGCGAGCGTCAGGAGCAGATGTGGGAGGTGGTGCGCGAGCCGGGTCTGCTCGAGGAGCTCGCGACCGACGAGCCGCCGTCGGCGTCGCAGCTCGAGGCGATTGCGGCCCGCCACCCCGAGGTCCCCGCACCGGCGATCCGCGAGCTCGGTGCCCAGGACCACGCCCTGCTCGTCGAGGTGGCGGGTCTGCAGCGCGCGGCCCACGAGCGCTTCGAGGCGGTGCTCGAGGGTCTTCCCGAGCCGACCCAGGAGGCGTTCCGCGCGCTGGTCGAGCAGCCCGAGCTGCTGACGCTGCTCGCGAGCCAGGTGCGGCTCGTGGTGCACCTCGGCGACAGCTATCGCGCCGATCCCGAGGTCACGCGCGCGCATCTCGACGCGCTGTCCGCCGAGGTGGCGCAGCGCAATCGGGAGGCCCAGGAGCAGTGGGTCGAAGCGATCGACGCCGATCCGCAGGCGGCCGAGGAGCTCGCCGCCTCCGCGCGCGTCTACGCCGACGAGAACGGCTACGACTACGAAGATCTGACCGGGCCGAGCGTGCGGACGACGGTGAACGTCGTCGTGCGTCCCTATCCCTATTGGTTCGGCTATCCGCTCTGGTACTCCAATCTCTACTTCTACCCCTACGGCTACTGGTATCCGTATCCGCTGCACTTCGGCTTCTACACCTGGGGCGGCAGCGCCTTCTTCTTCGGACTGCCCTCGGTCGGCTACCTGAGCTGGTACTTCGGGGGCCACTACCCGGGCCATTACGGCCACCTCTCGGACTGCTTCGCGCGCTACGGCGGCTCCCACCCCCACGCGCGGACGCACGCGAACACCGCCGTCCAGCGCTGGGCGGGTGGGAGCAACGGCGGGCGTCACCGCGGCGGCAGCTTCGGATCGAGCGGCCGCGCGAGCCCCAACGCGCACGCCTTCGCGGAAGGCGATCACGGGGACTTCTTCGTCCGCAGATCGAGCTGGGATCGCGGCGCTGGCGGCGCGCAGCACGGGGATCGGTGGCGCCGCGAGCGATCGTCTTCCGGGTCGCCCGGGCCGGCGGTCGGCAGATCCGGCGAGCGGGGGGAGGGTTCGGGCTTCACGCGCGAAGCACCGCGCCGGGAGCGCGCTCCCGGGCGCGCCGCTCCGGAGTCGCACCGCCGCGAGCGAGCCTCGCGGCCCGGGTCCGCGCCCCCGGCGCGCCGGGACCAGGGCGCCGATCCGCCGCGGAGCCGCCGCGCTCCGAACGTGATCGTCCACCGCGGCAACGAGGGAGCCCCGCGCGACGACGAGCGCAGCTCGCGCGCGGCGCCGGTGCAGGAGAACGCGCGCGCCCGCGACCGGAGCGATCGCGGCGATCGCTCCGCCCACGCCCGCGAGCGGCAGCGGATCGAGGTGCGGGGCCCGGCGGTCTCCGACGGCGGATCGCGCGCGCGGCCCACACCACGCGCGGTCTCCTCCGGGAACGCCCGATCCGCCGATCGGCGCGCCGCGCCGGCGCGCCGCTTCGAGATCGCGCCGATGCAGCGCGGCGCGGGCCCTCGCGTCCCCGCGCCGCAGCCGGGGCGCGGCGGCGGCGCGCGCGTCCCCGACGGCCCCGGCGGCCACTTCGGGATGCGCGGCCGGCACTGAAGCGATCGACAGCGGCGCACGCCTCCGTCTACTCTCGGTCCGTCGCGTTCCGGAGGATCCCGCCGTGCAACCGCTCGCCCTCGGCGTCGACGAGCTGCTCACCACCACGCGCAACGTCCGCAAGCGCCTCGATCTCACGCGTCCCGTCGAGCGCGCGATCGTCGAGCAGTGCCTCGATCTCGCGTTGCAGGCGCCCAACGGCTCCAATCAGCAGAGCTGGGAGTGGGTGGTGGTCGACGACGCCGCCAAGCGCGCGCGGATCGCCGAGCTCAACCGCGAGGCGCTCGAGCAGTTCACGAAGCTGCTGGAGAGCAAGCCCGAAGCGATGGGCGCCTACGACGTCGGCCGCAACCAGCGCATGGGCGAGATCTCGACCTCCGTCTACCACCTGATCGAGCACCTCCACCAGGTCCCGGTGCTCGTGGTGCCGGTGATCCTCGGCCGCACGGAGCGCCTCAACACCTTCTACCAGGCGAGTATCTGGGGCTCGATCCTGCCGGCCGTGTGGAGCTTCATGCTCGCCCTGCGCTCGCGCGGGCTGGGCAGCGCGTGGACGACGCTGCACCTGTGGAGGGAGCGCGAGGTCGCCGATCTCCTGGACATCCCCTACGACCGATACACCCAGGCCGGCCTGTTTCCCGTCGCGTACACCGTGGGAACGGAGTTCCGGCCGGCCCAGCGCGTGGCCGCGCGCGACCTGATCCGCTGGAACGGCTGGTGAGCGACCTGCTCGACGCCCGCGCGCCGACGCTGCCGCTGACCATCCGCGCCGCGAATCGCGCCGCACGCTGGGCGCGCGCGGTCGGCTTCCAGCCGGTCGGCCTGGAAGAGGGGCGCCTGGTCGAGGAGGCGACGCGGTCCGCGGGCAGCGAGGACTTCGGCCCCGAGCCCTTCCTGGAGCCGATGCGCCGGGTGCTGGCGTCTCTCGAGACGGAGGCGCGCCTCACCTGGCTGGGTCGCACGATCGCCCGGCGCGAGCTGCTGCGGGTGCTGCGCAATCGCCTCGGCCTGGTGGCGGCGCGGCGCGCGCATCCGGAGATCGCCGACGTCGCCCTGCACCGGCCGCTGGTGGTCGTGGGTCTGCCGCGCACCGGCTCCACGATCCTGCACGACATCCTCGCGTGCGATCCGACCCACCGAGCTCCACTCACCTGGGAGTGCAACGAGCCGTGTCCGCCTCCCGATACCGCCACCTTCGAGAGCGATCCGCGCATCGCAGCCTGTGACGCCGAGCTCGCCGGCGTGGACCGGCTGATCCCGGGCTTCAAGGCGATGCATCCGATGGGCGCGCGCCTGCCCCAGGAGTGCGTCGTGCTGATGCAGCAGACGATGTGCAGCGTGCTCTTCCACAACGAGTACAGCGTCCCTGCCTACCAGGACTGGCTCGACGATCCGGCCTTCGACTGGAAGCCGATCTACGCCTTCCACCGCTGGCAGCTCCAGCACCTCCAGTGGCGCTGTCCGCGCGAGCGCTGGGTGTTGAAGACGGGTGCGCACATGTGGGCGCTCGACGCGCTGCTCGCCACGTATCCGGACGCCTGCGTCGTGCAGACCCACCGCGACCCGGTGAAGGTGGCCACCTCCTACGCGAGCCTCACCACTCTGGTGCGCGCGATGGCGAGCGACGCCGTCGACCCGGCGGCGGTCGCCGCGGACTGGACGCCGCGCCTGGCGATGGCCCTGGAGCGCGCGATCAGCGTGCGCGACGCCGGCCATCTGCCCGCGGAGCGCTTCTACGATCTGCACTTCCCCACGTTCGTGGCGGATCCGATGAAGGCGGTCGAGGCGATCTACGGCCACTTCGGCTTCGAGCTCACGGGCGAGGCGGCGGATCGGATGCGCCGTTTCGTCGATGCGAACCCCCAGGCCAAGCACGGCGTCCACCGCTACACGCCCGAGCAGTACGGGCTCGACGTCGGCACCGAGCGCGAACGGTTCGCGCGCTATGCGGAGCGCTTCGGAATCGCCGCGGAGCCGAGCGGCCCGATCGCGGGCCGGGTCCGGGATCTGTGACGGCAGGAAGGGAAGGGGAGGAGGCGATGCTCCAGGGCGGATGCTTCTGCGGATTCGTGCGCTACCGGGCCGGCACCCCCGTGTTCCACGAGACGAGCTGCCACTGCTCGATCTGCCGGCGCACGAGCGGCGCTCCCTTCGTCACCTGGTTCTCCGTCGCGGATCCGGACCTCGCCTTCACGAGCGGAGAGGCCGTGATCTTCCGCTCTTCCGACCACGGCTCCCGCTCTTTCTGCCCGCGCTGCGGCACGCCGCTCAACTTCCGCTCCAGCCGCTCTCCGCAGGAGGTAGACGTCACGACCTGCTCCCTCGACGAGCCCGAGCGCCTTCCGCCCCGGGATCACACCTGGACCAGCGCGCGGTTGCCGTGGATCGCGCTGGCGGACGGTCTGCCCCGCCACCTCGCGACCCGCGGGTGAAGAGCGCACCGTGACGGTCGATGCCGACGCCTTCCTGACCGACTGGCACCGGATCGTCGCCGAGAAGGACCGGGACGGGCTCCGCGCGCGGCTCGCCGAACACGTCTCGCTCGGCGCGCCACCCTACTGGACGAAGCTCGAGGGACGCGACGTGGTGCACCACCTGCTGGGTCTCATCCTGGACACGATCGAGGGGTTCACCTATCACCGCGAGTGGCGGGAGGGCGCGGAGCTGGCCTTGGAGTTCCGGGGCCGCGTCGGCGAGCTCGAGCTCCAGGGAATCGACCTGATCACCCTCGACGAGCGCTCCCGGGTCGCGAATCTCGACGTGCTGATGCGCCCCGCCGCCGCGATCGCCGCGCTGCGCGAAGTGATCGCCCCGAAGATGATGGCGTTCTTCGCCGCGCGGGAGAAGGCCGACGGCGGTCGCGCGGGCGGGACATGACGCCGGCGATCCTCCAGGCTCGGGCCGCGGGAATCCGCTTCGCCGTCCACGAGCTCGAGGGCGCCCACCGCGCCGACTTCGGCGAGCGGGCGGTGCGCGCCCTGGGCGTCCCCGGCGAGCGCGTGTTCAAGACGCTCGTCGCACAGCTCGACGAGGCGCGCCTGGTCGTCGCGATGGTGCCCGTGGTGGCGCAGCTGGATCTGAAGCGGCTCGCCGTCGTCGAGGGCGCGAAGCGCGCCGAGCTGGCGCCGTCGCGCGACGCGGAGCGCGCCACCGGATACGTGCTCGGCGGTATCAGCCCGCTCGGGCAGCGCCGGCGCCTGCCCGCGTATCTCGACGACTCGGCTCTGGGCTTCGAGACGGTCTTCGTGAGCGCGGGCCGGCGCGGGCTCGAGCTGGAGCTCGCCCCGAAGGATCTGCTCGCGGTGAGCGGCGCTCGTCCCGCCGCGATCGCGCGCGGCCCGGGCGGGGACTGAGGTGGCGATCGCCGCCGCCGTAGGCATCGCCGCCTTCGCCGCTTCGCTCCTCACGCTCTTCTCCGGCTTCGGTCTCGGCACGATGCTCTTGCCCGTGTTCTCGCTCTTCTTCCCCATCGAGGTGGCGGTCGCATCCACCGCGGTGGTGCACGCGGCCAACAACCTGTTCAAGACCGGCCTCCTCGCGCGGGGCGCGTCCCGCGACGTGGTGCTCCGCTTCGGGGTGCCCGCGCTCGCCGCGTCCTTCCTCGGAGCGCTCGCGCTGACCTCGCTGTCTCGGCAGCCGCCCCTGCTGTCCTGGAGCTTCCTGGGCCGCGCCGCGGCAATCACCCCGGTGAAGGGCATCATGGGCCTGCTGATCCTGGGATTCGCCGCCTTCGAGCTCGCGCCCGGTCTGCCCTCCCTGCGCGCTCCGGCGCGCTGGCTGCCGCTCGGGGGTGCCTTGTCCGGCTTCTTCGGCGGCCTGTCCGGGCATCAGGGCGCGCTGCGCGCGGTGTTCCTGGCCCCCCTCGGCCTCTCGCCGATCGAGTTCGCGTCCACCCAGGCGGTGCTCGCCCTGCTCGTCGACGCTGCGCGTCTGCTCGTCTACGGCGCGTCGTTCCTCGCGGTCCGTGGCGCCGGCCCGGTGGACGCGATCCCGTGGCGGCTGGTCGCCGCCGCGACGGCGTGCGCCTTCGCGGGTGCCCTGCTCGGCACACGTCTGTTGCCCAAGGTCACGCTCGAGGGCGTGCGCCGCCTCGTAGGTGCGCTGCTCGTGCTGATCGGCGCCGCGCTCGCGCTAGGAATCGCCTAGCTCGACGCCGCGGGAGGCGAACCATGCTAGCGTCCCGCGCCAGCTCTCGGCGTCCGGCGCAGGGGGCGCGGGCTACGAAGGAGCGGCATCGATGATCTCTGGACGAGAGGCGCTCGAACGTCTGCGCGAGGGCAACCGCCGCTTCGTGTCGGGAACCCTCCAGGGCGCGACGAGTCCGAGCCACTCGCAGCTCGCCGAGCTGGCGAAGAAGCAGGAGCCGCTGGCGATCATCCTCGGCTGCTCCGACTCCCGGGTGCCGGCGGAGATCGTCTTCGACCAGGGGCTCGGAGATCTGTTCGTGATCCGCGTCGCCGGCAACGTCGTCGCGCCCTCACAGGTGGGAAGCATCGAGTTCGCCGCGGCCCGCTTCGGAACCCGCCTGGTCGTCGTGCTCGGGCACTCCCAGTGCGGCGCGGTGATCGCCACCTTCGAGGAGCTCCGGCAGCCGATGGAGAGCCAGTCGCGCAACCTGCGCTCGATCGTGGATCGGATCCGTCCGTCCGTCGAGGAGCTGGTGAGCGCCCAGCCCCAGGCCGACGCAGAGGCGCTCGTCGCTCGCGGCGTGCGGGCCAACGTGCGCGCGTCGGTGGACCACCTGCGTCACGGCTCGGAGATCCTCGAGCAGCTGATCCGCGAGGACGGGCTCCTGGTGGTCGGCGCCGAGTACTCGCTGGAGACGGGCGAGGTAGAGTTCTTCGACGGCGTGTAGCCGCGTCGTCTCGTTCGCCGATGGAACCGACCCTGCGCATCGACCGCCGCTTCTGCGGCCCCCCCGAGTCCGGCAACGGCGGCTACGTGTGCGGCCGCCTGGCCCGCTTCGTCGACGGCGAAGCGGCGGTGGTCCGTCTGCACGTGCCTCCCCCGCTCGAGGTGGAGCTCGCGGTGCGAAGGACCGACGAGGGCGCGACGCTGCTGGCCGATGAGACGGTGGTCGCCGAGGCGCGCCCCATGGAGGTCGCGCTCGAGATCCCCGCGCCGCCGGACTTCGAGGCGGCGCTCGCGGCGTCGCGCGATTTCCGCGGCTTCGACTCCCACTGGTTCCCGACCTGCTTCGTGTGTGGTCCCGAGCGCGGCGCGGAGGATGGGCTGCGCATCTTTCCCGGGCCGCTCGGCCCCGGCGTGCTCGCGGCGCCGTGGGTTCCCGATGCCACCCTGGCGGCGCCGGGGGGGTTCGCCGTGGCGAGCGAGTTCCTGTGGGCGGCGCTCGACTGTCCCGGCGCCTTCGCGTTCGCTCCGCCCGAGCGGGGCGCCGTCCTGCTGGGCGAGCTCCGGGTCGCGCTCTTCGGCGAAGTCCAGGCGGGCGAACGCTGTGTCCTCGTCGCCTGGGAGATCGCCCACCGCGGCCGCAAGCACGAGACGGCGACGGTGCTCTACGGCGAGTCGGGAGCGCCCCGCGGCGCGGGGGTCGGCATCTGGCTCGAGGTAGCACAGGACCGCTCCTAGCGGTGCGGCATTCCGAGCGCCGTTGGATCTTCAGCCCTAGGGGTCCCCGAACTTCGCCCCACCGTTTCCGTGCGCTCGGATCGGGTGGCCGACCAGCCCGGGAAGAGAGAGCGAATCCGCGTATCGACCCTGTGCCAGCATCAGGGTGGACCCGCTCCACGGCGCCGGGTACAGCACGCAGTCGGGAAACACGAAATCCGGAAGGTGACTGGGGTCGCAGGACCGCTCCACGAGGGCCTCGGCGAGGCTGCGGTAGGGGCGCTCAAACGAGCCGTCGCGATAGTCGTCCGAGGACGACGGGTCGAAGAAGACCTTGCCCGTGTAGTGCCGAAAGTCGGCGTGGTCGCTCCTGTCCAGGTCGTTGTTCAGCACCAGGACGTGCAGCTGTCCCCCGGATCCCGTGGTAGTTCGGTACGTCGTCCGGGTCCCAGATCGTGATTCCCTCGATCTCCTGGTTCCCCGGCTTGCCGAGCGTTTCATCGACCAAGGGAAGCGCGCTGCAGTTCCATGAGAGACGGAAGAGGTAATGCAGAGTCTGCCGCGAGCGCGCCAGCTCGAGCCCCGTCTCCAGGTCGAAGGCGTGCACGCCGCTATTCTCGCTGTCGCAGTTGACGCCGCTCGCGATGTAGATCACGCGGCTGCTGGGTGCGACCGCAGCGCCCTGCCAGGCCGTGAGCGAGATCGGCTGGCCGTCGGCTCCGCGCAGCGGGATCTCGAACTCGAAGCGGAGGAGCGACGTGCCAACACCGACCGCGTTCCAGTCGACCGTGTAGCGGCGCAGGCAGGAGCAGGGCGCGCCTCCGGGACAGCTCGAGCACACGCCGGATCCCACGCTGTGGATCCGACCCGCCCCGTCGACCGCGACCAGGGATGCCGAGCCGTTCCCATTCGGGTCCCACTGGTCGGGGATCTGGGCGACGCCCGCGAGCGCGAGCGTGTCATCCGCGCGAAAGAACGCGAGGAGGGCCGGCGCGCCGGGGGGCCGCCATCGACCGGGACGAGCACGAAGCCCCGGCCCTGGTGCTGGTAGTAGGAGATGTCGCCGAAGTGGTTGTAGCCCTCCAGGGCGGGTAGATCCTGCACGGCCGCGTGCGGAATGCTCGGGACGTTCAGGTCGGCGTCGATGCGGTGTCACAGGGGAACCCGGTAGAGCGTGTGCTTGCTCGTGAACTACCAGTGAGTGTCGTCGTGGGTGACGCCGTTGAAGTCGGTCATCCAGTCGGCCTGGAAGTCTGCCGGGCGGTCGTTCATCAGCCGGATGTAGGCCTCGTCGGTCGGGAAGTCTCTGAGCGTGTACTGCTGGGCGAGGGCTGGGGCTGCTACGAGCAGGGCCGCCAGGACCAGATTGGAAGAGGTCGGCAGGAACGAGGCGAGGCGCGACATGTCGTAGGCTCCTTTTGGCCGCGGGGCCGAGCCGCAGCACCGGGTCCCGGAACGAGAGTCGGTCCCGGCCCGAAGATCGGGTCACCTGTTTGCGCGAGCCGAGTCGGATCCGATTCGCCGGTCGCGCACGGCTCCGCGGGCGGCGCGGGAATCTCGTCGAGAGCGTGAACGTCGCCGCGGCTCGAGCGCCCCGGGCTCCCGTGCGAGGCAGCGGCGGCGGGAGAGGCCCTGATCCGATCCCGCATCCCCGGCCGACTCTCCCGGTGGAGGAGAGGCGGCATGACGATCGATCGAGCGACCGAGCCCCAGCGGACCCTTCCGCGGATGCGAGCTGACCGTCCGATCCGGCGCTGGCGGTCCGAACGGCTACGAGTGAGACCCGGGATCCTGCTCGCCCTCGCCCTGGCCGCCGGGGTGGCGCACGCGGACGCGGGCCTGACGGGCCGAGAGGTTCCGGACCTGTGGCCCTTCGACACGAGCATCAAGAACTACAAGGAAGCTCACCCCAACAGCAGCGGTGTACTCGCGGTGAGCAAGGGCGGCTGCATCGTCTATCAGCGCGGTTTCGGCGGAATGCCCGAGAACGCGCCGATGCGGATCATGAGTATCGAGAAGGCCTTCACGGCGGCGGTCATTCACGATCTGGTGGCTCGCGGCGCGCTCTCCCTCTACGACTTCGTCTTCGATCTGGGACAGGCGCCGTCGGGCATTCTGGCCATCGCGCCCTGGCCCGAGCTGAGAGACGAGCGCCTGCGCGACGTCACGGTCGAGCATCTGCTGCATCACCAGGGAGGCTGGTTTCAGGACAGCACCTGGGACCCCAGCTCGGTGGACCCGATCTCGGGGGACCGCATCCAGGGGGATCCGATGTTCAAGGCCCGAGAGATCGCCGGCGCTCTCGCTGTCGCGAGCCCTCCCTCTCGGCAGAACATCGTGCGGTGGGTCCTGGGCCGCCGGCTCGATTACGACCCAGGATGGGCGTGCACGCCCGAGACCGCGGGAAGCTGCAACGCGACGGGAGACAACTACTCGAACTTCGGATACATGGTGCTGGGTCTCATCATCGAGCAGCGCTCGGGAATGAACGTGGCCGAGTACGTTCGCACCCGGATCCTCGCCCCCGAGGATTGGGCTCCGGCGAGCGACCTGTATTCGGGTCGGACACTCCCGCCGGATCGCGGCCCGCGCGAGCCGGCCTACGCGGGTGGCGATTCGGACATCAGCGTGTTCGACCCCGGGCAGACGCCTCATTCGGCCTACGCGTATCCCCACATCGTGAACCGTCCCGACGGCGTCTGGCACATCGAATCCATGAAGGGACACGGCAACCTCGTGATGGGCGCCGCTCCGCTCGTGCGCTTCATGGACCGGTACTGGATCCAGGGAGGAGACGTGGGGAAGCCCCGTTCCTTTGTACCGGACGCCCAAGGTTATTGGGCGGCCGCAGGCGGTCTGGACGGGACCCGCACCTTCGCCTTGCAGCGGGTGGATGGCATCAACATCGTCGTCCTGATGAACGACAGCCGAGACGGCAACGAACCCGCCGAGCTGGCGGAGAACGTCAACAAGTGGATCGTTCTGCTCGGAGACAACCTGGCCTGGCCGACGCGATGTGTCGACGGCTTCTGGGCGGAGTTCGGCAAGCCCGCCTCGGTGCAGGGCAGCTACGACCGGCCCTTCGGCAGCATGCAGAATCTGCTGGCCGAGACCGTGGACGGGTCGAAGGTTCAGCTGCGCCCGGGGCACACCGGCTGGACGGGAATCGTCAGCGAGCGGATGCGTCTCGAGGCGCCCGACGGGCCGGTCACGATCGGCGTGCCGTGAGGGAGCAGCCGCGCGGGCCGTCGCCGCGGCTCGCTGGCGAGGCTCAGCCGGGCGTCGCGCGCTCGATCCGCACCGGGATGTTGCTCATCCGCGGCAGGCCCGAGAAGCGGTCGTAGTCGCGCTCGACCGACGTGAGCCGTCCCGTGTTGCCGCCGATCTCCCGCACGTCGCCGTCGTGCTCCGGCGTGTCGCCGAAGGAGTGGCTCATCGAGACGAGGCCGGGGCGCAGCGTCGGGTCGGCCTCGACGACGCCGAGGATGCGCGCGTGGTCGGAGCGGATCTCGACGACGTCACCGGGCGCGAGGCCCTGACGCTCCAGCTCGCTCGGGTGCAGGAACGCGGGATTGTGACGCCACTTCTTCCGCAGGGCGGGAAGATCGCGCGCCGAGGAGTTGTAGGCGGACATCATCCGGCGCGAGACGAGACGCAGGGGATAGTCGGCGTCGACGGCAACGGCGGCGGGACGCGCCGCCAGCGCCGCCAGCTCCGCCATCATCTCCGGCGAGCCCACCTCCAGGCGGCCCTCCCAGCCGGGCTGCCTCGGCGCCACGGTGACCGGCGGATCCGGGAACACGGCGCCGTGGGGATGGCGTCGCAGCTCGTCGAAGCAGATGCGCGCGTCGCGCATCAGGATGCGGAAGATGTCCTCGCTGGTGGGCCTCTTCTCCATGTCGAGGGGAACCGGCTCGCCCTTCGCCGGCCCGACGAGCCCCATCTGACGGATCCGGAGCGGGAGCCCCATGCGCTTTGCCAGCTCGTAGAAGAACTCCCACTCTTCGACCAGGTCCGAGCCCTCGGGCGGATCGGTGATCGCCGGCGTGTACTGGCCGTAGGCCTCGGGATAGCCGAAGCCCACCCCGTAGAGCGCCAGATAGTCCTGGTTCAGGGTGATGCCGGCCATCTCTAGTGAGTGCTTCGGCGCGATCACGTAGTGCGCGAGCTTCGCCGTCGCCGACATCTTGATGTCGATCTGGACCAGCAGCTCGAGCTTGCGCATCGCCTCGATCGTCTTCAGCTGATCGGGCCAGGCCGCCACCGGATTGCCGCCCAGGTTGATCAGCGCGCGCACCTGTCCCTCGCCCTCGAGCAAAATCTCGTCGGCGAGGGTCGTGGTGGGCATGCCCGCGGCGGTGTTGGTGAAGCCGCGCACGCGCAGCTTCTCGCCGAAGCCCCAGGCCGGCCACGGACCCATCGCCTGGGCGACGGCCGGGAACGCGGGCACCACCGTGCCGGGATTGGCGACCCGCTCGCCCGCGCGCAGCCAGCGCCCGCACACGGTGTTGAGACACAGGAGCAGGTACTCCATCAGCGTGCCGTGGCCCGACATGTTGGGTCCGGTCCCCGCCGTGGCGACGCCGCGCCCGGCGCGCGCGAAGCGGCGTGCCGTCTCCACCAGCTGCTGCGCTGGGACGTCGGCGCGCGGCGCGACGCGCTCGGGCGTGAAGGGCTCCACGGCGGCGCGCAGCGCCTCGAGGCCCGACACGTTCTCCGCGCAGAACGCGGCGTCGTGGAGGCCTTCGCGCAGGATCACGTGCAGCAGCGAAGCGACGATCGCCGCATCCTCGCCCGGGCGCGGCTGGAGGTGGAGGGTCGCACGGCGCGCCGTCTCGGTGACGCGCGGATCGACGACGATCAGCTCCATGCCACGCGCGAGCGCGTCGGACAGGAAGCGACCCGGATTTCCCTGGGGCAGTCCGCCCGACATCGCCACCAGCGGATTCACGCCGACCAGCAGCGCGACGCGCGAGGAGGCGAAGTCCTGGAAGGGCGCCATCCACATCCCGTGCAACGCCTGGGCGATCGCCTTGCCGGGCTGGTCGATCGTGTTGGAGTTGAAGGCCATCCGCGAGCCGAGCGCCTTCATCCACGCCGTCACCACCGCGCCGCTGGCGGGGTTCGCCGTGCTGAAGGTGCCGCTGTAGAGAGCGATCGCGCGCGGGCCGTGGCGGTCGCGGATGGCTGCCAGCTGCTCGGCGATCTCGTCGATCGCCCGGCCCGAGGCGATCGCCGCGTGACGGCCGTCGGGTCCGCGCTTCTGGGAGTGGAGCAGGCGCCCGGGGTGGCGCCAGGCTTCGACCAGCTGCTGCCCCTTCACGCAGAAGTAGCCCCGATAGACGGGGTTCGAGCGGTCCCCGCGCACGGCCACCGGCCGCCCGTCCTCGAGGTCCACCAGCATCGCGCACGCGTTGAAGCAGAAGCGACAGTAGGAGGGGCGGGTCTCCCGCGGCACGACCGCATTCTCGCACACCCGCCCCGCGTCTCGGGGGAGCGGGGTCGGCGCACTCAAGTCGGTGACGCGATGCGTCGATCCCCCCGGCCGTACCGCTTCGCACTGCGACGGAGACCTGCATGGTACGCCGCCCCGACTTCCCGGGCGCTCGCGTCGGCGCCGCTCTGCTCCTGCTCGGCCTCGCTGCGCTCCTCGCTCCCGCGGCCGGAGGCGAAGAGGAAGCCGCCGCCGACCTCGGAACGGGCCGCGTGGTACTGGTTCCACTCAATCTCGGCGTCCGGGCGACGCCCGAGCTCGAGCCCGGTATCGAGCCCGTGTGGCGCGAGATCCTGCACCACTTCTCCGAGCTCGACCGACCCGTCACCGCTCTCGAGCGCAACAGCGCCGCGGTGCTGTGGACCGAGGTGATGGCCGAGGCGCAGGCCGCCGGCCCGCCCGACGTCCACCAGGTGTACGGTCTGTTCGCGCGGCGCGTCGCCCAGCAGGTGGACTACGGGTCGATCGTGTTCCCGGCCCTCGTTCCCCGGGCCGCCCGGCTCCAGGGCTGGAGCGCCTCCTGGGACGGCGTGCGCCGCAACGTGGAGGGAGACCAGGCCGGGCCCGAGGCGGCCAGCGCGCCGATGGGATCCGAGTGGCTCGCATCGAGCCGGGGCTTCAGCGGCCGGATCGGCGCTGCGTCCCTGCACGTGGCCGTGCTCTCGCCCGACGGGGTGGTGCGCTTCGAAGGGGCCGGCGGCCTCTCCCTGCTCCAGCGGCTCGACCCCTCGGCCCCCTCGGCGGGCGGGGCGCTCTCGGTCGCGCTGCGTCCGGACGCCTTCGCAGATCCGGGCGAGCTGCGCGAGGGGATCGCCGCGGCGTTCCGTCGGCCGCTCCCCGCCTCCCCCGCACCGTAGTCCGGCAGAGGCCCGCCTTCGCTGCGCCTCCCCCGCCGCCACGCCGGGCGGTAGCTTGGCGCCGTGAGGTGGTCCCGCCTGCTCGCTTCGGGCGCGGTGGCGCTCGCGCTCGCCGGGGCGACCGTTGCCGGCGGCGAGCAGCCTCGTCCCGCGAGTCTGGGGTCGGGGCGCATTGCGCTGGTACCGCTCAATCTCGGTGTGCGCGTCGTCGCCGAGGTGGAGCCCGGCCTCGAGCCGGTGGAGCGGGCGCTGAGCGAAGTGCTCGCGTCCGGGCCTTCGCCGGTGGTCGCCATCGACCCCGAGAGCGCCGCGCGGCTGTGGTCCGAGGCGGCGGCCGGGGACGTTCCGGGGGCGGATCCGCTGGAGCGGCTCCGGGTGGTGCGCGCCCGCTTCGCGCGGCGCGCCTCGCAGCAGCTGGGCTTCGAGACGATCGTCTTCGCCGCCCTGATCACGCGTCGCGCGCGGCTGCAGGGCCGCAGCGCGCGCTGGGACGGCACGAGCCAGTCGGTCGAGGTGCCTGGCCAGGAGTACCAGGAGCTCGACACTCTTCGCGACGGTCCGATCCGGATCTCGCGGAGCGGCGCGCACGGCGAGCTCGCCGCCGCCTCGCTCCACGTGTCGGTCCTGTCCTCGGACGGATCGCCGCGCTTCGAGGGAACCGGGGGCCTGGTCCTGCTCCAGGAGCTCGCTCCCCCCGAGAGTGCGCCGGAGGGCGCCCTCCGTGTCCGGTTCCGGGAGCATCCCTTCGACGACGCGGAAGCGCTGCGTCGGGGAGTCCGCGGGGCGTTCCGCTAGGGCTCCACCCGGATCCGTGCCGGTCAGCCCCCCACCAGCACCGACGGACGCGGCAGGCCCTGCGCCTCGCACAGCGCGAGGTAGGCCGCGAGCGTAAGCGGTCCGTCCACGACCGACTCCACTTCGCCCGCGGCGTCGAGGTTCAGATTGGAACCGGTCATGTGGAACCACACGCGTGTGTCGTCCTCGCTGCAGAGGAGAGTGTGGATCGAGCCCGCCGGCTCGTAGAGCACGGATCCGGCTCGGTTCACGTAGTCGTACTCCGCGTACTTCCAGGCGCCCGAGACGGTGAAGCCCCAGACCGGGCCGGTGTGCTTGTGGGTCTGCACCCGATATCCGCTCTGGAAGACGTTCTCGATCACCCACAGGCCCGCGCCCGGATCGACCTGGATCACCTTGAGCTTGCTGCCGTCGCCGATGTCGACGAAGGGAAGGTCGTCGCGACCGAAGTGGATCGCCGGCGGCGGCGCGGCGGTGGGGGGAGCCGACGGGGCGGTGGACATGGTGAGTCTCCTGGAGGCCGTGGCGGATGCGCGGCGCACGCGTAGCGAAGAATCGATACCGTCGGCAAGCGCGGCCGCGACCGCGCCGTCGGAGGACAGCAGGCCATGAGCGAATCCGCGAACAAGCGCGCGACCCGCATCCTGTTCGAGAACCTGTGGAGCGACCCCGAGCTCGCGCGCTCGGTCTGCACCGACGACGTCACCTGGGTCACGACGCGCTCGATGCCGATTCCCGGCGCGGGGGGCGCGCTGGAGCACGTGGGGTGGGACGCCGTCCTGCGCGTGGCGAACAGCGGCAAGGTGCTCGACACGGGCTACGTCCCCGAGACGATGCAGCAGCCCCACCGCCTCTTCCTCGACGCGGAAGACGATCACGTGATCTTCCAGTTCACGATGACCTGCAAGACCAAGCAGGGGCGCGACTACGTCAACGACTATCTCTTCCTGGTGCAGTGCCGCGACGGGAAGGTTGCGCGCTTCCAGGAGTACTGGGACTCGAAGCAGGCCTACGACCTGCTCTTCGGCGGCTGAGGCGACGCGGGAGTAGACCGCCACCGAGCGCGCGGGATAGTCTGTCGGGGATGACGCGCCTCGTCTCCCTCCTGTTGGGCTTCACCGCGCTGTGGCCCTGGTGGCAGGCCCCGTCCGCGCCTCCCCCGCCGCCCCCTCTCCCCGCGATCCCGGTCGCGCTGGTTCCGCTCGCGATGTCCCGGGTCGTGTTCCTCGGCGACGACGCCGACGACGAGCCCGTGGCGCGGGCCGCCCTGGAGCGGGTGTTCCGGACGCCGATCGGCGAGAAGGCCTGCGAGCTGCTGGCCTCGGGAGTGCTGGCCGGTCCGCTCACGATCGAGCTCAACCACCGCGGCCAGAACTTCACGCGCTATCGGGTGCCCGGTCGCGAGCTGGGAGAGACGATCGCCTTCGATCCCTGGAGCCGCCCGCTCGTCGACACGGATCACGGTCGGATCGCCGCGCTCCCCGAGACGGTGCTGGCGCACGAGCTGGGTCACGCCGTGTTCAAGCTGACGGACGAGGAGACGGTGATCCAAGCGGTGGAGAATCCGGCGCGCGCGCAGATGGGAATGCCGCTGCGCAGCCACTTCTAGCTCGGGATTTCGCTCGGCTGCGCCTCGCTGCGCGCGGCCTGCGGCCGCTTGTCTCCGGGACTTCGCGCGGCCGTGGCGATCGCGCGGTGGCCGGCGCAATCTCCGGACTTGGGCTCGCACTTCCTGACCGAGCTGCTGGTTCTGCTCGCGGTCGCCACGGTCGGCGTGATCGTCTTCGAGCGCCTGCGGCTCCCGTCGATCGCGGGCTTCCTCGTCGTCGGCGCCCTGGTCGGCCCCGGCGGCCTGGGCTGGATCGGCGAGGTCGAGCGCGTTCAGCAGCTGGCGGAGCTCGGGGTGGTGTTCCTGCTGTTCGAGATCGGCCTCGAGCTGCCCCTCGATCGCCTCCGGCGCCTGTGGCGCCCGGCGCTCGCCGCGGGCGGTCTCCAGGTGGCGCTCACGCTCGCCGCGGTCGCGGGTCTGCTGCTGTGGGCCGGGCTCGAGATGCGCCCGGCGATCGTGTTCGGCGCGCTGGTCGCGATGTCGAGCACCGCGCTCGTGATCGGTCTCCTCTCGCAGCGCGGCGAGATCGACGCGCCCCAGGGACAGCTCGCGGTGGGCATCCTGCTGTTCCAGGACCTGTGCGTCGTTCCGTTCCTGCTGGCGGTTCCGATCCTGGCCGCCGGCAACGACGCCCAGGGCAGCGACTTCGCCATCGCGATCGTGCGCTCGCTGGTGGCGCTGGTGCTGTTCGCGGTCGTGGCGCGCTTCGTGCTGCCGGCGGTGCTCGATCGCGTCGCGCGTCTGCGCTCGCGCGAGCTGTTCACGATGGTGGCGATCCTCGCGGTGATGGGCTCCGCGGTCGCCGCCGAGGCCATCGGCCTGACGCTCTCGGTGGGCGCCTTCATCGGCGGGCTCGTGCTCTCGGTGTCTCCCTACTCGCACCAGCTCTTCGCCGAGGTCGTGCCGCTGCGCGGGGTACTCCTGGGCACGTTCTTCACGGCCGTGGGCATGCTCTTCGACCCGGTCGCCGCCGGCCGGCAGTGGCCGGCGGTGCTCGCCTACACCGCGGGCGTGGTGCTGGTCAAATCCGGCTTCATTGCGGCGATCGTCGCGCTCGCGCTGCGCATGGGGCTGCGTCTGGGCGTCCTCACCGGGCTCTCCCTGGCCCAGACCGGCGAGTTCTCCTTCGTCCTGGCCGGCGTGGCGGCGGGCGCCGGCCTGCTCGACCGCGAGCTCCAGCAGGTGTTCGTGGCGGGCTCGATCGCGACGCTCGTGGCGACCCCCTTCCTGATGAACGCCGCGCCGCGCATCGCGGCGTGGCTGTCGCGCCGCGTCGATCGGATCGCCGAGGAGCGCGAAGAGGGCTCTCCGTCGGACCACGTGGCGCTGGTCGGCTTCGGCCTCGCCGGCCAGAACGTCGCGCGCGTGCTGCGTTCCCGGGAGATCCCCTACGCGGCCGTCGACGCGAACGCCGCCGCCGTGGGCAGCGCGATCGGCCGGGGCGAGCCGGTCTTCTACGGCGACGCGGCGCGCCGCCCGATCCTGGAGCGCCTCGGCGTGCGCGAAGCGAAGCTCGTCGTGGTGGCGATCAGCGACCCGATCGGTACCCGTGAGGTCGTCGCGCTGGTGCGCGCGCTCGCGCCGGGTGTGCCCGTCCTCGCGCGCACGCACTACGTGCTGGACGTCGACGCCCTCACCCAGGCGGGCGCCTCGAAGGTGGTGGTGGAGGAGCTCGAGTCGACGCTCGAGCTGATGGGCGAGACGCTGCGTCACTTCGGCACCCCCAGCGAGGCGATCGCGCGCTTCGCCGCCGAGCTGCGCGACGAGGGCTACGTGTTCCTGCGCACGCCCGAGACGATCCTCGATCCCTGGCTCGGCGATCTGCTGGAAGGCGTCGTCTCCGAGTGGATCGCGGTGCCCGAGACCTTCGCCGGCGACTCGACGCTGGTCGATCTGGCGGTGAGGGAGCGGACGGGGGCGAACGTGGTGGCCGTCGAGTGCGGCGGCGCCACCCACATCGGCCCGCCCGCCGAACAGTCCCTGCGCGCCGGCGACCGACTGCTCGCCGTCGGCAGCCCCGAGACGATCGACCGGCTCCGGCGTCTGCTCGCGGAGCGGAGCGCGACGGTCTCGTGATCTCCGATCGGACTCGACGGCGTACTGTAGCCGGACGCGCCACTCTGGAGTCCAATGTCCGAGTCCAGCACGCCGTCCGGGCTTCGCCCGGGGCAGGCCGCTCCGATCGGGCGATCCGGGGCGGCGGGAGGTTTCCGATGAGAGGTTCGTTCGTGCGCGTCGCTCTCGCGCTGCTGATCCTGGCGAGCGCGAGCTGCGCGGGGACCGCCGATTCCGACGGCACCTGCGACCCGGACCAGACCGCCGCGGACGGCTCCTGTCCGGAGAAGAAGGAGGAACCGAAGAAGGAGCGCCGCGCTCCGCGTCCCTACCAGCCGCCGCCCTCCTGGCCGCCCGACGACAGCCGGATCCCCGGCAGCTACTGAGGATTCCCCCTGGACGTCTCCGCCGTCGCGATCCGGGCCGTCGCGATCCTCTCGTGTGCGATCGCGGGCGGCGTCTCGCTCGGCCTGTGGGGCGCGCTGGCCGCCGTGCCCGCGTCGATCGTCTGGTGGCTGGGGACGCGCTGGGCGTCGCACGCCACGACGGCCTGGGTGCTCGGCACGGCGGCCGTGCTCCACGCGTCGCTCGCCTGCACCGGCTTCCACAGCAACGACCTGCATCGCTACCTCTGGGAGGGGGGCGTCCAGCTGGAGGGGATCAATCCCTATACCACCGCTCCGGCGGATCCGTCCCTCGCGCCCCTGCGCGACGCGCGCTTCGCGCGCGTCGCGTACCCCGAGCTCCCCTCGCTCTATCCGCCGCTCGCCCAGGCGAGCTTCGCGCTGGCCGCGGCACTCGGATGGGACGAGCTCGACTATCGCAACGCGGTCCTGCTGCTCAGCTTCGGACTCACCGTGCTGGGAGTCGGGTGGCTGCGCGCCACCGGGCGCCCCGTCGGGAGAGTCGCCTACTACGCCTGGTGTCCGGCGGCGCTCGTCTCGGCCGCCGGAGGTCACGTGGACGTGCTGATGGCCGCGGCGCTGCTGGGCTTCGCGTGGTCGTGGGAGACGGGTCGCTTGCGCTGGGCCGCGGGCTGGCTCGCGGCGGCGATCCTGGCCAAGACCGCGGCGGCGGTCGTGCTTCCGTGGGCGCTGTGGCGCCGGCCGCGGGCCGTCGCGACGACGGCGTTGCCGATCCTCGCGCTCGGCTGTCTGCCCTACGCGCTGACCGGCGGCGTCGGCGGCTCGCTGCTCACCTTCGCGCGCGCGTTCCGCTTCAACGGCTTCGTCCATCCCGGGCTCGCGGCGCTCCTGGGCGACGCCGCGCCGCTGGCCGCCGCGCTCGCGCTGGCGGCCTGGGTCGCCTACCTGACCCTCCGCGAGGACGCTCCCGCGGACGCCGCCGCTCTGGCGCTGATCGGCCTGCTCCTGCTCTCGCCGGTCGTTCACTACTGGTATCTGACCTGGTACCTGGTGCTGCTGCCCGGAGTGCGCGGGCCCGTGCTCCGCGCAGGGGGGCTTGCCTGGGCGGCTTCGATCGCCGTCCTCGCGCCGATCTATCTCGCGATCGCGAACGGAGATGCGCTCCCGCCGATCGCTCCGCTCCAGGTCGCCGAGTTCCTGCCCCCGCTGGTCGCCGTCGCCGTGGCGGTCCGGCGCAGGCGGCGCGCGGCGGCGCGCGGCACCGAGTCCCTGGAGTTCTCGCTCCGTGCGGCGTGAGCGACGCATCGCCGTCGTGATCCCGGCGCTCGACGAGGAGGCGAGCCTCGGCCCCGTGCTCGACCGGGTGCCCGAGTGGGTCGACGACGTCGTCGTCGCCGACAACGGGTCGCGCGACGCCACGGCGCGCGTGGCGCGGGGGCGCGGTGCCGAGGTGGTGCACGAGGAGCGGCGGGGCTACGGAGCGGCGTGCGCGGCCGGGGTCGCGGCGCTCGCCGGCCGACTGCGGGACGCGGACGTCGTCGTCTTCCTCGACGCCGGCGGCAGCGACGACCCGGCCGAGATGGATCGGCTCGTGGATCCGGTGCTGCGGGAAGAGGCGGAGCTCGCGCTCGGCGTGCGTCGCGGTCGCGATCGCATGCCCCGCCATCAGCGCCTGGGGACGGCGCTGGTCGCCGGTCTGCTCGGACGCTGCTTCGGCGTCCGCGTCAGCGACCTCGGCCCCTACCGCGCGATCCGCTGGGAGACGCTCGCGGGGCTCGGGATGCGCGACCGGCGCTTCGGCTGGACGGCCGAGATGCAGGCCCGGGCCCTGCGCCAGGGACGCGCGCTGCGCGAGGTGTCCGTCGGGTGGCGTCCGGGCGCCGGCCGCTCGACGATCTCCGGAACCGTCCTCGGCTCCCTGCGCGCGGGCCGCGACCTGTGCCTCGCCGTGGGGATCCAGGCGTTCGCCGCGCGCGCTGAACGGATCGCCGCCGCCGCCCGCGCGCGGCGTCCGGGGGCTTCGCGGCGGACCCGCGTCAGCCCTCGCGCTCCGGCAGCGGACAGTACGCGCCCCCGGAGAAGCCCTGGGCCGCCACGTCGAAGCCGCGGTTGAAGCGCGCGCGGAAGTTCTCCCAGGCGATGGCGGCAGTCAGCTCGACCAGCTGCTCGTCGCTGAGATCCTCGCGCAGCCGCGCGACCAGGGCGTCCTCGACGTCGGCCGGCGTACGCGAGAGGCCCGCGGCGTAGTCGAGCACCGCCTTCTCCAGGCTGCTGAAGGCACTGCTCTCGCGATGGCGCGAGAGGTCGTGCAGCTGCTCCTCGGTGATACCGCTTGCTCTGCCGACGGCAGAGCCGATGTCGATTCAGAAGTGGCAGCCGACCAGCGATGCGACCTTGATCTGGGCCAGCCCCTTGAGCGCGGGCGGCACGGACTTCGCCCGGGCGATGCCGAGCTCGAACAGGCCGGCCGACCACATCACGGCGGGGCTGTGGGCCATGATGCGCAGCGGCTCGGGGACGCGACCGGCCGCGCGTGCCTTCGCGCCGCGGAACACCGCCCGCGTGAGCAGACCCGCGTCGCCGTCGCTCTTGCCGTCGATTCGCGCCATCCCGGATCCCCCTCCGTGTCCGCGCTCCGCTCCGGAGCGCGTGGTCTCAGTAGGCGTAGCGCCGTTGCAGGGCGCGCGAGCGTCGGGCGAGCACGGCGCTGCGCTCGGCGGGCCCGACGGCCGGCGTGTCGGACGGAAGCGCCGTCCGCAGGGCGTCGAAGGGCACGACGCGCAGCGAGGTCTTGGGCACCGCGTCCGCGAACAGGAAGCGCACCGCGAGTGTGCCGCGCTCGCAGCCCTCGGTGTCGAGCCAGTTGGGAACGCCCGGATCCCGGTGGGCGATCACGCCGCGGAACACGCCGTCGTCGTCCACCCGGGCCCAGTGGCCGTTCAGGGAGGTCTGGCGCGACCCGAACTCGAGCGTCTCCCACCAGAAGCTGGTCAGCGCCACGCTCCACATCCGGCAGCGCGGCACCGGGAACTCGACGATCACCGCCTCCTCCGGGGCGCAGGCGAAGGGACCCATGCCGTAGGACTGACCGTGGAGGCCGGGCCGATCGACGTCCTCGGACACGTCGAACATCAGCAGCGTGTTCCGGGCGAGCGAGAGCAACAGGCGGCTCACCTTGTCCCAGCAGCGGGCGCCCGTGTCGAGCCACTCGAAGAGTCGCTCGAAGCGCGCGCGCAGCTGCTCCGGCGAGAGCGGAGGAGGCGGATAGCTCGCCCCCTCTCGCTCGATCGTGAACACGCCCGGGCGCTCGGTCTCCCAGTCGTCGAAGTACTGGCGGACGAGCACGAAGCTCGCCTCGTCGTCCAGGCGCAGCCAGTTGCCCGGGCGCCGGTCGCGGGAGAGCGCGATCTCGAAGCGGCCCTCGGCGTCGCAGGTCAGGGCATCGCCCGCCAGGAAGGAGACCGTGCGCCAGCCGCCCTCGCCACCCGAGAGCGCCGGAATCCGCCCGTCGGCGAAGTGGCCGGTGTTGACCTGGAACTCGATCTGCTTCGCGGTTCCGCGCCAGCCCGCGATGCGATAGCTCGCATCGCCGCGGACGCGCGCCCAGGAGTAGTTGCAGTCGGGGTTGTCGAGCCCCCAGCTCATCGCATTCTCGATCATCCGGGCGAACACGGGATGGTCGGCGTCGTCGTGCTCGATGCACAGGCGAAGACCGGCGGCGAGGAAGCGGGTCAGGTAGCGCAGTCCGGCCACGCGCTGGGCGCCGCCCGTCGGCGCTCCCTCGCCGAGGACCAGCTCCGAGAGCGACTCGATCCGTCGGGAGAGATCCCGCCACAGCGAACCGACGTCGATCGCCTCACGGCTCATGGGGTTCCTCGCGCCGCGATTCTACCCCGCTGCCGGCTGCCGCCGCGCGCCCGGCGCGGGCGTTTGGAGGCCCGCCGGCGGCGGATTACCGTCGTCGCGAGCGATGGACGCCGCCGACGCCGCGAAGGACCTGGTGCTCGTAGGGGGCGGGCACGCGCACGTCCAGGTGCTGCGGCGCTGGATGATGGCGCCGATGGCGGGTGTGCGCGTCACGTTGGTGGTGGACCGGCCCGAGGCGATCTACTCGGGGATGGTGCCGGGCTTCGTGGCCGGTGACTACGCGCTGCACGAGCTCGTGATCGACACCGTTCCGCTGGCGCGGCGTGCGGGCGCGCGCGTGGTGCTGGCCGCGGCTACGGCGATCGATCCCGCCGCGCGGCGGATCGAGCTCGAGGGCCGCCCGTCGATCGCCTACGACGTGGCGAGCCTCGACGTCGGCGCCACGGTGCGCGGTCTCGATCTGCCCGGCGTGCGGGAGCACGCGCTGGCGACCCGGCCGATCGGGAGCTTCGTCGCGCGGCTGGAGAGCCGTCTGGAAGCGCTCGGCGAGAAGCCGCGCATCGCGATCGTCGGAGGCGGAGCGGCGGGGGTGGAGCTCGCCCTCACGCTCTACGCGCGTCTGCGCGCGACCAGCCGCACGCCCGAGCTGTCGCTGCTCACCGAGGGAGGCGATCTGCTCGAGGGTGCCGGACCGCTGGTTCGCCGCGCGGTCCGGTCCGCCCTGGCGTCGCGCGGCATCGGCCTTCGAACGGGCGCCCGGGTGACGGCCGTGCAGGCGGACGCGCTCGTGCTCGGCGCGGAGCGGCGAGAAGCCGATCTCGTGGTGTGGGCGACGGGCGCGGCCCCGCTGCCGTTTCCGCGGGGCCCCGGACTGCCCCTCGACGCGGAGGGCTTCGTGCGCGTCGCGCCGACGCTCGAGGTGGAGGGCTGCGCGGGCCTGTTCGCGGTGGGCGACTGTGCGTCGCTGGCCTTCGCGCCCTGGGTGCGCAAGGCAGGTGTGTACGCGGTGCGCGAGGGGTCGGTCCTCGACGCGAACCTGCGCGCGCGTCTGCGCGGCCGAGCGCTGCGCCGCTACCGCCCGCAGCGCGACTTCCTCACGCTGCTGAACCTCGGTGGCGGAGCGGCCCTGGGCGCGAAGTGGGGCCTGCCGCTCCGCGGACGGAGCGTGTTCCGGCTCAAGGACGCGATCGACCGGCGCTTCGTGCGCCGCTTCCAGGTGCTCGATCCGCGTGGAGCGCCCGCCCAAGCCTTCCCCGCCGCCGCGGCGATGGGCGCGGACGAGATGCCCTGTGGCGGGTGCGCGGCCAAGGTGGGGGCCTCGGCCCTCGCCCGAGCCCTGGCGCGGCTCCCGAAGCCGCCGGTGGACCCGAGCGTGCGCATCGGCCTCGCCGCTTCCGACGACGCGGCGCTGCTCGCCCTCCCGAGCGGCGACGCGCTGCTCGCGACGATCGACGCCTTCCGCGCGTTCACGGACGATCCGTGGTGGGTGGGTCGCATCGCCGCCGTGAACGCGGTGAGCGACGTGCTCGCGAAGGGAGGTCGCGCGCGCCATGCGCTGGCGCTGGTGAACGTCCCCGACCGGGATCCGCAGCGAGCCGAGGAGACGCTGTTCCAGGTGCTCGCGGGCGTGCGCGCGGCCCTCGATCCGCTCGGCGTCTCGCTGGTCGGCGGGCACACCACCCAGGGCGACGCGCTCTACGTGGGCCTGGCGGTGACCGGCGACGTCGATGGTGAGCCGCTCGCAGCGGGAGGCCTCGCCCCGGGACAGCGCCTAGTGCTGACTCGGCCGCTCGGCACCGGCGTGCTGCTCGCCGCGGACATGCGCGGTCGGCTGCCCGGCGCGCATCTGGCTCCGCTGCTCGAGGGAATGGCGCGGGCGAACGTCGACGCCGCGCAGATCGCCCGCGAGGCGGACGCGGCCGGCTGCACCGACGTCAGCGGCTTCGGACTAGCGGGTCACCTCGGCGAGCGTCTGCGCGCGAGCGGCGTCTGCGCGCGCGTGTTCGCCCGCGCGCTTCCGGTCTGGCCCGCCGCCCGGGCGCTGCTCGCCCAGGGCCTGCGCAGCACGTTCCACGAGCAGAACGCGGCAGGGCGCCCTGCGATCGCCTTCGCGGCGGACGTGGCGGAGCCGGACCGGGAGCTGCTCTTCGATCCGCAGACCTCCGGCGGGCTGCTCTTCGGAGTGGAGGCCAGGCGGGCAGCGGAGACGCTCGCAGCGCTGCGCGCGGCGGGGGACCGCGAGGCGGCGGTGATCGGAGTCGTGACCGCTCCGCGGGAGGATCGGGCCCTCTTCGAGCTGGTCTCCGGGGGTGAATCTTGACAAGCCCCGGAGCAGTGAGTACCCACGTTCGACCATGGCCAACGCGAATAGCCCGCCGGGCCCGTCCGGAGCGCCGGGCACGCCCCGCAACGTGAGCGTGGTGAGGATCGCGATCGTCGGCGTCGGCAACTGCGCCAGCTCCCTGGTGCAGGGCACGAGCTACTACCGCGGCGCCGATCCGGCGACGGCCGTCGGTCTGATGCACTGGGAGATCGGCGGCTATCGCCCCAGCGACATCGAGGTCGTCGCCGCCTTCGACGTCGACCTGCGCAAGGTGGGCAAGGACGTCGCCGAGGCGCTCTTCGAGAAGCCCAACTGCACGGCGGTGTTCTGCGACGGCGTGCCGAAGACCGGAGTGCTTGTGCGGATGGGCCGCGTACTCGACGGCATCGCCGACCACTTCGCCGACTACCCCGAGGACCGTCGCTTCCTGGTGTCGGATCAGGAGCAGGCGACGCGGGAGAGCGTGGTTTCGGCGCTGCGCGAGTCGGGCGCGGACGTCCTGGTGAACTATCTGCCCGTGGGCTCGGAGCAGGCGTCGCGCTTCTACGCCGAGTGTGCCCTGGAGGCGCGCGTCGCCGTGGTGAACTGCATCCCGGTCTTTCTCGCCAGCGATCCCGTCATGGCCGAGCGCTTCCGCGCGGCGGGCGTGCCGATCGTCGGTGACGACATCAAGGCCCAGCTCGGCGCGACCATCACGCATCGCACGCTGGTGGACCTGTTCGCCAAGCGCGGCGTGGCCGTCGACCGGACCTACCAGCTCAACACGGGTGGCAACACCGACTTCCTGAACATGCTCAATCGGGACCGCCTCGCTTCGAAGAAGGTGTCGAAGACCGAGGCCGTGCAGTCGGTCGCGGCGAAGCGGCTCGCCGAAGAGAACATCCACGTCGGACCCAGCGACTACGTGGCCTGGCAGAACGACAACAAGGTGTGCTTCCTGCGCATGGAGGGGCGCCTGTTCGGCGACGTGCCGATGAACCTGGAGCTGCGGCTCTCGGTCGAGGATTCGCCCAACTCGGCGGGGGTGGCGATCGACGCGATCCGCTGCGCGAAGCTCGCCGCCGACCGGGGGCTGGGCGGGTCGATCGAGGGCCCCTCGGCCTTCTTCATGAAGCACCCGCCGCGCCAGTGGAGCGACGACGAGGCCCACCGCCGTACCGAGGCCTTCCTGCGCGGCGAGGAGTTCTAGCTAGCGCTCCTGGGCGAGCTTGCCGGCCTGCTCCGCGGTCAGATGGCCCGCGCGGTAGAGCCAGCGGATCGTGTCGGCGTAGGTCTGCCGCCCGTCGCGGAAGGAGACTCCCAGCGCGTCGAGCGCCGGCGAGCGCACGGCGCCCGGCCACTGGGTGGCGAAGTCCATCGCCTCGCCGGAGAGCGGGAAGTCGAAGGGATAAACCGACTTCACCACGTCCCCTACGCGGCCCAGGAAGCGCAGCAGTGGGCCCGAGACCGGGACGCGGCGGACGCGGCGCCCGGTGAGCTCGTCCATCAGCGCGATCATGTCGCGCCAGTCGTGGTAGACGCCACTCACCACGTAGCGACCCGGCTTCGCCTCGGGACCCACGAGCGAGGCGATCACCGCCGCCAGATCGCGCACGTCCACCACCTCGAACCCGCTCGAGGTGTCGGCCATCAGCTCGCGCAGGAAGGCGCGGATGGTGTGGTTCCCCTCGCTGATTCCGGGGTCGTCGGGCCCGATCACCCCGGGTGGGTAGATGGTGCGGATCGGGGCGCCTTCGGACTGGAGTCGGCGCACGTAGGCCTCGCCCTCGGTCTTCGAGCGTGCGTAGGCGCTCGCGGCGACGGCGAGGGGGGAGTCCTCGGTGATCGGCGCCCCGGGCCGGAACAAAGCGCCCAGGCTCGAGACGTACACGATCGACTCGACGCCCCGCTCGCTGGCGCCGCCCACCACCAGCTCGACCGCCCGCAGGTTGGTGTCGCGCACCTCCTGGGCGCGGCGCGCCTCGATCGCGACCACCGCCGCCGCGTGCACCACCGCGTCGACCCCCTCGAGCGCCTCCGCCACGGCCGCGGCGTCGGTGACGTCGCCGACGATCACGTCGGGGAGCGGCCCGGGCCCGGAGAACACGCGCCGCGCCTTCTCGTCGCTGCGCGCCAGGAGCACCACTTCGTGCCCCGCGCCCTGGAGCGCTCGCGCCGCGTGGGAGCCGACGAAGCCGGTACCGCCGGTCACCAGGATCCGCATCGCGCGCAGTCTACCCGCCGCGGGGCGTTCCGCGACGCCGAAGCGTTATGATGCCCGGTCGAGCGGGTCCGGCGGGACCTCGGGGAGGCGCGAGCACGATGGGAGCGATCACCTGGACCGTCGGCGACGTCACGATCACCCGGATCCCGGAGATCGTCGTCGACCTCGAGGCCGCCGAGTTCCTGCTCGACGCGACGCCCTCGGCCCTCGACCCCCACCGGGAATGGCTCACGCCCCACTTCCTGACCGAGGAGGGTCGCCTCCGGCTCTCGATCCACGGCCTGGTGATCGACACGGGAGAGCGGCGGATCCTCGTCGACACCTGCCTGGGTCCCCACCCGATTCCCGGCTTCGAGGAGATTTCCGACGGCGCCGAGGACTTCCTCGCCGGGCTCGCGGCCGCGGGCTGCGCGCGCGAGACGATCGACGTCGTGCTGTGCACGCACCTGCACTTCGACCACGTCGGCTGGAACACGATGCGGGAAGGGGGTCGCCTGGTCCCCACGTTCCCCAACGCCCGCTATCTCTTCGCCCGCCGCGAGTGGGAGCACTGGTCCCAGGAGCCGCCCGGGCAATACACGGCCACCTTCGACGCGGCCGTCCGACCGGTCGTCGAAGCCGGTCTGGTCGAGCTGGTCGAGACCGATCACGCGATCTGCTCCGCCGTGCGACTCGTGCCCAGCGCGGGCCACACTCCCGGACACGTGTCGGTGGCGATCGCTTCCCGCGGCGAGCTCGCGCTCATCACTGGCGACGCCACGCACCACCCGGTGCAGTGGGCGGAGCCCGACTGGGGGATGGATGCCGACGTGGACGGCGCGGCCGCCGCGGCGACCCGCCACCGCCTGCGCGACGAGCTCGCGGACGCGCCCGTGCTCGTGATCGGCACCCACTACGCCCCGCCCTGCGCCGGTCATCTCGTGCGCGGCCCCCGCGGCGTCTGGTTCCGGGCGCAGCGCTAGACGACGGCAAGGGCCGGCGCAGCGGGGGTCGGCTGGATAGACTCGGCCGCCCTCCCGCGCTACGCCTGCACCGCATGGAGGGAGACGTGTCGGCTCCGGAAGAGCGAAAGGCCCCGAACGACTTCATCCGCAGCATCGTCGCGGCCGACGTCGCGGCGGGTCGCAACGGCGGGCGGGTGGTGACGCGCTTTCCGCCCGAGCCGAACGGACACCTCCACATCGGGCACACCAAGGCGATCTGCCTCGACTTCGGAGTTGCCGAGGAGAACGACGGCGTCTGCCACCTGCGCTTCGACGACACGAATCCGACGGCCGAGGAGGTCGAGTACGTCGACGCGATCAAGGCCGACCTGCGCTGGCTCGGCTTCGACTGGGAGGGCCACGAGTACTACGCGTCGGACTACTTCGACCAGCTCTACGCCTTCGCGGTGCAGCTCGTCGAGAAGGGGAAGGCCTACGTCTGCGATCTCAGCTCGGAGGAGATCGCCGCCACGCGCGGCACGCTCACCGAGCCGGGCATCCCCTCGCCCTACCGGGCGCGCCGCGTCGCCGAGAACCTCGACCTCTTCGAGCGCATGAAGAACGGCGAGTTCGAGAACGGCGAGCGGGTGCTGCGCGCGAAGATCGACATGGCCTCGCCAAACCTCGTGCTGCGCGATCCGATCCTCTACCGGGTCCACAAGCATCCCCATCACCGTACCGGCACGAGCTGGTGCGTGTATCCGATGTACGACTTCGCCCACTGCCTGTCGGACTCGATCGAGGGCATCACCCACTCCCTGTGTACGCTGGAGTTCGTCGATCACCGCGCACTCTACGACTGGATCCTCGACGAGCTGGAGGTGGAGTGCCATCCGCAGCAGATCGAGTTCGCGCGGCTCAATCTCTCCCACACCGTCATGAGCAAACGGGTGCTGCGCAGCCTCGTGGATCGCGGACTCGTCTCGGACTGGGACGACCCGCGCATGCCCACGCTCTCGGGGATGCGCCGTCGCGGCTATCCGCCGCAGGCGCTGCGCCGCTTCGCCACCGAGGTGGGCGTCGCCAAGCGCGAGAACACCATCCAGCTCGCGCGCCTGGAGGCTGCCGTGCGCGAGGAGCTCAACCGCACGGCGCCGCGGCGGATGGCGGTGCTGAATCCCCTGCGCGTCGTGATCGAGAACTATCCCGAGGACCGGGTCGAGATGCTCACGGCCGTCAACAATCCCGAGGACGCCTCGGCCGGGACGCGCGAGGTGCCCTTCGGCCGGGAGCTGTACATCGAGCGGGACGACTTCCTCGAGGATCCGCCGAAGAAGTTCTTCCGTCTGGCGCCCGGCCGCGAGGTGCGCCTGCGCTACGCCTACTTCATCACCTGCCGCGAGGCGGTGAAGGACGCCTCGGGCGAGATCGTGGAGCTGCGCTGCACCTACGATCCGGCGACGCGCGGCGGCGACGCGCCCGACGGGCGCAAGGTGAAGGGGACGCTGCACTGGGTCGCCGCGTCCCATGCCGTGACCGCCGAGATCCGCCTCTACGAGACGCTCTTCGCCGTGGAGGATCCCCTCGAGGTGCCCGAGGGCGGGGACTTCACCGCGAACCTGAATCCCCACTCGCTGGTCATGATGGACGGGGCGCGGCTCGAGCCCTCGCTCGCGAGCCCGGAGCCCGGGACGCGCGTCCAGTTCGAGCGCCACGGGTACTTCTGCGCCGACCCGGACGGGAGGCCGGGCGCCGACGTCTGGAACCGCGCCGTGACCCTGCGCGACACCTGGGCCAAGGTGAGCCGTCAGGGCTGACCGTCCGCGCCGGGGATCCGGAAGGCGGCTCCCTGCTGGGGGATCTGCGCGACGACCTCGCGCAGCTGTCGGGCGACGGTCACCGGATCGGCGAGCCAGGTGTCCGGCAGGCGGAACTCGTCGACCGCAGCGCCCGCCGGCAGCGCCTCCGCGAGCCGAGCCCGGTCCGCCGTCGTCGCCGGCGTCGCCGTCATCACCAGCCACAGGTCGGGCGTGCGGTGCTCCTCGGGCAGCTCGTCGATCGCGACCCGCAGCTCGAGGCCACCGTGGGTGACGCTCTCGGCTCCGGCGATCTCGATCAGCTCGGTCTCGAGGCTCGACCCGCCGGCGACGGCGAGGGGATCGAGGGACACGATCGCCGCCAGGTGCGGTCGGGGGCTGCCGAAGGAGGAGGCGGAGACCCGGGCCAGGTCGAGTCGCGTCCGCTCGACCCAGCGGTCGGCGACGTCCTCGGCCCCCAGCGCGGCGCCGATCCGCCGCGCCAGCGCGAACAGCCCATCGAGATCCACGGGATCGACGCGCAGGGCGGTCGCCTCGGGGGGTGTCTCGGGTGGCGCAGCGCCACGAGGGGGCAGGAGCACCAGCGACGGCGACGGCGCGGCGGACGCGTCTTCCCGCGGGAGCAGCCGCGACCCGAGGCCCATCTCGGTCAGGAGGGCGGTGGCCGGAGGATGCAGGGAAGCGACCGTGCGGGGCGCCTCCGGGGCGCACGCCGGCAAGGTCGCCCAGACGGCGAGCGCGGTCAGCCCGCTCGCCCGGGCCCAGGCGCGCAGCGCTGCCACGAACGGATCCGCGCGGCTACCTTTCCCCCGTGAGGTGACGGTCATGAGCAGCCTGTTATCGCGTGGCGTGCGTGGCCTCGCCATCTCGCTCGGAGTGGCGGTGCTCGGCGCCCTGCTTCCGACGGCGGCACTGGCGAAGGCGCATCTCTGGCGCTTC
>CAZZFT010000048.1:0-31856 GCA_964653555.1 uncultured Spirochaetales bacterium
ACCGCGCGAGCAGCTCCCGCCCAGCATGGCGGACCGGGTGGTGTGGCGCGACGAAGAGGACGGGGAGTGCGTTGCGCTGCGCGTCCACCGCGGGCGAAAGAGTACGGACGGCTTCGACCTGCTGGCCTCGATCGTCGTGCCGACCGGGGATCCGGAGGCGCCGGCGCGCGGTGCGCGCCGCATTCAGCGCGCGGTGCGCGATCTGCTTCCGTTCTCCGAAGGCGCCCTCGAGCGACGACCTCTTCCGGAGCTGCGTTGGGACACCGACGCACTGCTCGCCGAGCCCCTGGGCGGAGCCTGGCCCGACGAGCCCGCGCTGCGCCTCTCCTCGAAGCCGGCGATCTTCGCCCTCGACCGCGCGGCGGTCGGCGGGCTCGGCGGCGAGGGTGAACTCTGGCTGGGCTGGCGCGCCGGCGACGCGATCGCCGAGGACCTCGGCTAGGAGGCCGACACGAGAGTCGGCCGACGCCGCAGCGAGCCGTAGGCGAGCGAAGGCGGGCCCTGCCGGACTCGTCGAGGCGGGGCCCGCGACGGGCCGCGCCGGGAGGCCCGGGCTACCCTCCGCCGCCGTCCGCCGCTCCCGCCTGGAGCCCAGCTTGTCGACCGAACCGAAGGCTCCGGCCGCCCCGCTCGCCGTGCGCTCGGCCCTGTCCCGGCTGGTCGGCTATGCGCGTCCCTACGTGTGGGCGATCGCGCTGGCGGTCGCACTCGCCGCCGGCTTGAGCGTGGCCGGGTACGGACGCGCCTACCTGATCAAGCCGATCTTCGACGACGTGATCGCGCCGACCCAGGCGCTCCGTGCGGCCGGCGGCTCGCTCCCCTTCGACCTCGGTGACCTCGGCGCCATCGTCCCGCAGCCCGACTCCCCGGCCCGGACGCCCGGCGACGCGCAGAGCGAGCGGGAGACCCTCGAACGCCTGCGCCAGGAGATCGTCCAGAGCCTCACCACGGTGATCGGCTTCGTGCTGCTGATCGTGATCGCGCTGCCGCTGCTCACCTTTGCGCGCGAGTACACCGTCCAGTGGGTGCTCGGTCGGATCGACCTCGACATGAAGATCGAGGTCTGCGGCAAGCTGCTCGCGCTTCCGCTGCGCTTCCACCGCGACCGCCGCCGGGGCGACCTGCTCACCCGTCTGATGGGCGACGTCGTCACCGCCCAGGGCGCACTCGCCCTGGTCTTCGACGATTTCGCCGAGGCGGCCGTGATGCTCCTGGTGGGCGTCGCGACGCTCGTCTACCTCTCCTGGCAGCTCTCGCTCACGATGCTGGTCGTGGGGCCGATCCTCTTCGCGACCATCTCGATCTTCGGGCAACGCATCCGCAAGAGCGCGCACCGGCGGCAGCGACAGGTGGCCGACGTGACGGGCCGACTCGTCGAGATCCTCGAGGGCATCAAGGTGATCAAGGCGTTCCGCGCCGAGGCCCACGAGCAGGAGGGCTTCGCGCGCGCCTCCCACAAGCTGTTCCGGCGCGGGATGCGCGTCGTGACGAACCGCGTGATGGCGCGATCGTGGGTGGACGGACTGAACAACCTCGCAGCGGTCGGCGTGCTGGTGCTCGGGATCTTCCTCGTGCTGGGAGGACGCTGGGGACTCACCATGGGCGACCTCGCGGCCTTCTCGGCGGTGACGGTCACGCTCTATCGTCCGGTGCGGTCGCTGGCGCGCGGCTGGGTCCGGGTGATGGACGCGCAGCCCTCGGCGGAGCGCTACTTCGAGGTCCTGGACAGCCCGATCGAGATCCGCGACGCCGATGACGCGGTGCCGATCGGCCGCATCCGCGAGAGCGTGCGCTTCGAGAGCGTGAGCTTCTCCTACGGGCGCGAGCCGGTGCTTCGGGACGTGAGTCTGGAGGTCACCGCGGGCCAGGTGGTCGCGATCGTCGGGCGAACCGGCGCCGGCAAGACCACGCTGGTCGATCTGCTGCTGCGATTCTACGACCCGACCCAGGGCCGGATCTCGATCGACGGCCTGGACCTGCGCCGCATCCACCGCGACACCCTGCTCGACCAGATGGCGGTCGTGTCCCAGGAGCCGTTTCTCTTCGACGGCACGATCCGCGAGAACATCCGCTACGGACGCCTCGGCGCGAGCGAGGAGCAGATCCTCGCGGCCGCCCACGCCGCCCACGTGGACGAGTTCGCCGTCGACCTTCCCGACGGCTACCAGACCGAGGTCGGGGCGGCGGGCCTGCGCCTGTCCGGCGGCCAGCGCCAGCGGGTGACGATCGCGCGGGCGATCCTGCGCGACCCCGCCATCCTGATCCTGGACGAGGCGACGAGCTCGCTCGACTCGAAGAGCGAGCGCCTGGTGCAGGACGCGATCGATAAGCTGCTGCCCGGCCGCACGGCCTTCGTGATTGCCCACCGGCTGTCCACGGTCCGCGCGGCCGACCAGATCGTCGTACTCGAGAACGGTCGCATCTCCCAGCTCGGCACCCACGACGAGCTGATTGCCCGGGACGGTCTGTACCGCGAGCTGATCGAGCTGCAGACCGGGACCGGCGCCAGCGACTGACCGGGCTCGGCGACGCCCTGCCCCTTCCGCTCACGCCAGCTGCCGGTACAGCGCCTCGACCCGGGCGGCGAGCCGCTCCGGGCTGAACTCGGTCTCCGCCCGCCGCCGGGCCGCGGCGCCCATCGCGGCGCGGCGCGGCGCGTCGTCGAGCAGTGCGCGCCAGGCGGACGCGAGCGCGTCGGCGTCCTCCTCCACGGCCAGGCCGGTCTCCCCCTGGCGCACGAGTTCCGGCAGGGCCCCGCGCCGCGACACCACGGCCGGAATCCCGCAGCCCGCCGCCTCGAGCAATGCGCGACAGCTCCCGTCCGAGCCGGGCACCAGTAGCGTGAACACGTCGAAGCTGCGCAGCACGTCGACGTAGTCCGCCGTCCGGTAGCCGGCGAAGATCACCCGGTCGGCGATGCCGAGGCGTGCAGCGGGCCGCACCGCCGTCTCCTCGATGTGGGTTCCGCGTCCCACCACGACCAGGCGCGCGCGCGGGTCGCCCTGGGCGAGGCGCTGCATCGCAGCCAGCAGCCAGTCGAAGCGGCGGTGGCGCTGCGCGCGCGCCACGATGCCGATCACGCGATCGGAGACCTCGAGGCCGAGCGACGCACGCACCGCGGGGTCGGGGGGCGCCGGCCGGAACCGTTCGAGATCGACCGCGCCGAACACGGCGGCCGTCGGGCGGCCGCCGCGCAGGCGCCGGTTCGCGGCAGCGGAAGCCTCGCTGACACAGGCGAGCGCGTCCGCTCCGGGGCCGAACAGCCAGCGGTTCCAGGGCCAGGCGGGGATCGGCTCGGCGAGCTTGTAGGAGCGCACCACCCGCGTGCGGCCCGCGCGACGGCGGCCGGCTGCCGCGCGCAGCGCGAGGACGTGATCGCGTGTGTGCCAGGTGTGGACGATCCGGTAGTCGCGCTGCCCGATCCACGCGCGCAGGCGATCGACATCCGAGCGGTCGCGCCAGGGGTGCACGCCGCGCGCGCGGGAGAGATCGAGCACCGGGGCGAAGCCGGCCGCCGTCGCGCGTGTCCACAGGGAGGGCTCGCTCTCGGGCGGCGCCGGGGCACACGCCAGGTCGACCTCGTGTCCCGCGGCGCGTTGAGCGGCGGCGAGCTGCACCATCGGGCCGGCGGGGCCGGTCCACTTCCAGTCGCTCGAGAGCTGGAGGATCCTCACTCGCGAACTTCGCGCGCCGCTCCAGCGCGTCTCACGTGCGCAGGCGCTCGACCGACAGCACGCCCTTGATCTTGCGGATCTCCTTCATCACCGCATTGAGCTTCGCGACGTCGGGGACGAACACGTCGAAGGTCTGCTCCGCGAGTCGCTCGGGGCTGGTCGTGACGACGGCCGCTCCGATGTTCACGCCCGCCGCGGCGATCGTCTTCGTCACCTTCGCCAAAAGACCCGGCTGATCCTGGGAGCGGACGCGCATCTTGATCTTGCGCGTCACCTCGACGTCGGGCTCCCACTCGACGTCGATCCGCCGCTCCGGATCGAGCTCGAACACCTTCGGACAGTCCTTGAGGTGCACCGTGACGCCGCGGCCGCGGGTCACGAAGCCCACGACCTCGTCGCCGGGCAACGGCGCGCAGCAGCCGCCGAAGCGGACCATGACGTCGGACTGGCCTCCCACCTGGAGCCCGCCCGTCCCTTCCTTCGCGCGGCCGAACAGGCGCCGGCGCGGCGCCGGGGCGGGCGGAGCCTCCCCCCGGTGTTCCCGGACCAGATCGGCCGCCGCGATGCGTCCGTAGCCCACCGATGCGAACAGGTCGTCCGCGGAGCCGCGCCCGTGTCGCCGGGCGAGCTCGAGGAACGCCGCCTCGTCCTCCAGCGCGCGGGGCAGCGACAGCCCCGCCTTGCGGAACTCGCGCTCGAGCAGCTCCCGTCCCAGCTCCCGGCTGCGCGCCTTCTCCTCGGCGCGGATCGCGTGGCGGATCCGCGTGCGTGCCTTGCCAGTGACGACGAAATCGAGCCAGTCCTTGCGCGGAAGCTGGCGCGCGTGGGTGAGCACCTCGACGGTGTTCCCGTCGACCAGCTTGTGGCGCAGCGAAACCAGCTTGCCGTTGACCTTCGCTCCCGCGCAGGAGTCGCCGACCTCGCTGTGGATCGCGTAGGCGAAGTCGACGGGCGTCGCACCGACCGGGAGACTGATCACGTCTCCTCGGGGAGTGAACACGAACACCTCGTCGGGGAACAGGTCGATCTTGACCGTCTCGATGAACTCGTTCGGGTCCGAGAGGTCCTGGTGGCGCTCCACCAGCTGGCGCAGCCAGGCAAACTTCCCGTGGTCCGCCTCCTCGCCGATCTTCCCCGACTTGTACTTCCAGTGGGCGGCGATGCCGAGCTCGGCTTCCCGGTGCATCTCGGTCGTGCGGATCTGCACCTCCATCCGCTCGCCGTAGGGTCCGATCACGGTGGTGTGGAGCGACTGGTATCCGTTCGCCTTGGGCAGGGCCACGTAGTCCTTGAAGCGTCCCGGCACGGGACGCCAGATCGCGTGCACGATGCCGAGCGCGGAGTAGACGTCGGCCGTGTCGCCATCGACGATAATGCGGAACGCGATCACGTCGTAGATCTCGTCGAGGGTCACCCCTTCGCGCTGCATCTTGGCGTGGATCGAGGCCAGGTCCTTGAGACGGCCCGTCACCTCGGATTCGAGGTCCGCCTCGCGCAGCCGCGCCGAGAGCACTCCCTTCACCTCATCGATGTAACGACCGCGCGCCTTCTGCTTCGACCGGAGCCGGCGTTCGAGCTCCCTGGCGGCGACGGGCTCGAGTACCCGGAACGCCAGGTCCTCCAGCTCGTCCTTCATCCACTGGATGCCGAGGCGATGAGACAGCGGCGCGTAGATGTCGAGCGTCTCCTGGGCGACCTGACGGGCACGCTCCTCGGACATGAAGCCGACGGTGCGCATGTTGTGCAAGCGGTCGGCGAGCTTGATCAGCAGAATGCGGATGTCCCGCGACATCGCGAGCAGCATCTTGCGGAAGCTCTCGGCCTGGCGTTCCCGGGAGGAGTTGAACTCCACGTGGGCGATCTTGGTGAGACCCTCGACCAGGAACGTGACCTGCTCTCCGAACAGGCGCCGGAGCTCGTCGGCGCTGGTGAGCGTGTCCTCGATCGTGTCGTGGAGGAGACCGGCGGCGACGGTCTCCGCGTCCATCTTGAGGTCGACGAGGATCGAGGCGACCGCGAGGGGATGGATCAGGTAGGGCTCGCCGGACAGGCGTTCCTGTCCCTCGTGCACCTTCGCCGAGAACACGTAGGCGCGCTGGAGCAGGGCGAGGTCGCATGCCGGGTCGTACTCCAGCACGCGGTCCGCAATGTCGTTGAAGCGCAGGAGCGCCACCGGAAACCCCTTCCGGATCGGTTGCTTATCAATCTACCCCGGGCCGGGGCGCCGCGCCCGCGCCGGGTGGCCGGCGCAACCGGTCTAGGACGCGAGCAGCTTCGCCACCGCGGCGCCCGGGGCGTGGCGTGCGCGCAGCAGGGCGGTGTCCCCGGCGCGCTCCGCGGCGAGGATCTCCAGGACCTGCTCGACACAGTCCGCGAGCCGGTCGTTGGTCACGGCGTAGTCGAAGAGCGTGCCCTCCCGGAGCTCCTGGCGGGCCAGCTCGAGGCGCCGCGCGATCACGTCGGGGGAGTCGGTCCCGCGCCGCTCGAGTCGCTCGCGCAGGACGGCCAGGCTCGGCGGCAGCAGGAACACGAAGCGCGCGTCGCTCCGCCTCGCGCGCACCTGACGGGCGCCCTGGACCTCGATCTCCAGCAGGACCTCGTGTCCCGCCGCGAGCGGAGCGTCGAGCGCCGCCCAGCTGGTGCCATAGCGGTGGTCGTTGTAGACCGCCCACTCCAGGAAGGCACCAGACTGCACCAGCCGCTCGAACTCTTCGGCCGTGACGAAGTGGTAGTCGACCCCGTCCCGCTCGCCCGGTCGCCGGGGCCGGGTCGTGTGGGAGACCGAGAACTCGATGCCGGCGTCCCGCGACACGACCTCGCGACACACCGTGGTCTTGCCGGTGCCCGAGGGCGCCGCCACGACCACCGGGAAGCCGCGCCGCTCGGTCATCGCTCCCCGGATTCGGCGCCCCCGGCGAAGCGGGTCGCAATCGTCTCGGGATTGATCGCCGACAGGATCACGTGGTCGTCGTCCATGATGATGATCGAGCGGGTTCGGCGACCCTGGGTGGAATCCACCAGCTTTCCGCGCTTCGAGGCCTCGTCGCGCAACCGCTTCATCGGCGCCGCTCCGGGTGCGACGATCGCGATCACGCGCGAGGACACGATCAGGTTTCCGTAGCCGATGTTGAGCAGGGTCCGGCTACTCAACGTTCAGCACCTGTTCCCGCAGCCGCTCGAGCTCGGTCTTCAGCTCGACCACCGAGTGAGCGATCGGCGCGTCGCTTGCCTTCGAGCCGATCGTGTTCGTCTCGCGGCCGAGCTCCTGGAGCAGGAACTCGAGCCGGCGCCCCACCGGCTTCCCCGGTCCGGCAGCATCGAGCAGCCCGTGGAACTGCTCCAGGTGGCTGCGCAGCCGCACGATCTCCTCGGTCACGTCCATGCGCTCGGCGGCGATCGCGATCTCCTGGTGCAGGCGCGCTTCGTCGAGCAGCCCTGTCTCGGCCTCGAGCTGACGGGTGCGCTTGCGTAGGCGCTCGATCGCCGACGCGCGCACCTCCCCCGAACGCTGCTCGATGGCGAGCGCGAGCTCTGCGACCCGGTCGAGCCGCGCCGACAGGTCGCGCGCCAGCGCGGCGCCCTCGCTGCCGCGCATGGCGATCAGCGCCTCCAGCGCCTCGTCCAGCGCCGCGAGCGTCCGCTCGCGCAGCGGCACGTCGGAGATCTGCGGCTCGGCGAGGCGCGCCACGCCCGGCAGCGAAAGCAGCGTGGCGGCGTCGAGCTCCCCGGCTACGCCGTCGCTCTCGGCGAGGGCGCGACCCGCGGCGAGGTACTGGCGCGCGGCCGCTAGATCGACCTCGAGGCGCGGCGCCGGCGCTCCGCCGTCGGGCGCGACGACGACGAGGTCCAACTTGCCCCGGGCGAAGCGATCCTGCACCCGGGAGCGCAGCTCGGGCTCGAGAGACATCATCGGGCGCGGCAGGCGCAGGCGCACGTCGAGGTGGCGGTGGTTCACCGATCGGATCTCGAGCTCGAAGGACCACTCGTCCACGCGGAACCGCGCGTTGCCGAAGCCGGTCATGCTCTGGATCACGGCCTACCCCGCGCCGCGGCCACGGCAGCGGGAAGCGCCGCCTTCACCTCGTCCGAGCTCGCCGTCGCGGTGCCGACCTTCGCGACCACGATGCCCGACGCCGCGTTCGCGATCACGGCGGCGTCCCAGAGCGAGCCGCCGGCGCGCAGAGCGAGCGCGAGTGCCGCGATCGCGGTATCTCCCGCACCCTGCACGTCGAACACCTCCCGTCCCGCTGTCGGCACGTCGACACCCGCGCCGTCCTCTTCGAACAGGGACATGCCGGCGGCACCGCGCGTGACGACTACCGCGCCGCCGCCGATCCGCCGCCGCAGGCGCGCCGCCGCGCGGGACAGGTCGTCGCGATCGCGGATCTCGATCCCGCTCAGCAGCTCGGTCTCGCGCAGGTTCGGCTTGAGCAACGCGGCGCCGCGGTAGGGAGCCAGGTCGCGCTTCGGGTCGACGGCGACGGGCACCCCGGCCGCCTGAAAGCGCTTCATCGCCGCCTGGGCGAGCCGCCGCGACAGGAGGCCCTTGCCGTAGTCCTCGACGATCGCTCCCGAGGCGCGGGCGACCAATCGATCGAGTCGGCGCAGCAGCTCGCGGCCGAGACCCGGCGCCAGGGGCTCGATCTTCTCGCGGTCGAAGCGCACGATCTGCTGGCTCTGGGCGATCACCCGGCTCTTGCGCGTGGTCGGGCGCTCGGGGTCGCGAACCAGGCCTTCCGGATCGACACCGAGGTCCTTCAGCAGTCCTACGATCCGCCGGCCCGCGGCGTCGTCCCCGATCACCGAGCAGCAGTCCACCGAGCCACCCAGAGCCACGACGTTGCGGGCCGCATTTGCCGCGCCGCCCAGGATGGTCGTCTCGTCGCGCACGTGGACTACGGGCACGGGCGCCTCGGGACTGATCCGCTCGACCCCGCCCCAGATGTATTCGTCGAGGACGAGATCACCGAGGACGAGCAGGCGCACGCCACCGAAATCGTCGACCAGTCGTTCGAGGCGAGAGATGTCGGTTCGGGTCACGCGACTCCCGGGGGAGGGACGCGAGAGATTAGTGGATTGCCGCATCGCGTGCGCCGCCGCGGACCGGCGGTCCCGTCGCGGGGCGTGCGAAGCGATACGGCCCCGGGGGCGGTTCCCCGGGCCCGGGGATAGGATCTGGCGGATGCGCGGGCCCCGCACCCTGTCGATCTACGTGACCCGCGAGGTCGTCGCGTACACGCTGCTGGGACTGGCGGCGATCACGATCGTCATGGTGGCGCGGAGTCTGGTCCGGGTGCTCGACGAGCTGATCGGCGCGGGCTTCCTGCTTCGGGATCTGCTCCACGTCGCCCGGCTGCTCGGCACGATGCTGCTGATCTACGCGCTGCCCGTGTCGTTTCTCTTCGGCGTGTTGCTCGCCACGGGCCGGATGGCCGCCGACGTCGAGATCACCGCGATGCGCGCCTGCGGGATCGGGATCCGCGGCCTGATGCTTCCGGTGATGGTGCTCGCGGCCCTGCTCTCGCTGCTCACCCTGGAGCTGACCCTCGACGTGGAGCCCGCCGCGCGCCGCCAGATGGCGGGCGCCGTCCGCACGCTGCTCGTCCGGGGGGCGTCGGTGGAAGCCGGGCAGTTCAGCACGGTGGGTGACCGCACGCTCTACGTCGACAGGCGGGAGCCCGAGGGCCGCTTGCGCGGCATCGTCATCTCCGACCTGACCGACCCCGAGCGTCCCTTCCTGATCTTCGCCGAGTCGGGGGAGATGGATCTCGACGAGGAGCGGGCCGAGCTGGCATTGCGCCTCGAGCGAGGCTCCGTCCACATCGACCTCCGGCGCGGCGACGAGCGCTACCAGCGCATCTCCTTCGAGCGCTTCGAGTACCGGATCGACGTGACGCAGCTCCTCGGCGAGCAGCAGCAGCAACGGCCCCGGGAGATGTCGCTCGCGGAGCTGCGCTCGGTCGCGGAAACGATCGCCTCGGGAGACGATCCCGGTCCGCTGCGCGAGGTGCCGGCCTCCTATGCCACGCACCTGAACCAGCGTTATGCGTTGCCCGCGGCGCCGCTGCTGTTCGCGCTGGTGGGCGTGCCACTCGGGATCCGTCGCAAGCGCGGCGCCCGCTCCTACGGCGTCATCGCGTGTGCGGTGCTCGCCTTCGGCTACTATGCGCTCCACGCCTTCTGCGATCTGCTGACCACGGAGAGCGGCTTCCCGGTCGCCGTCGTGTGGATGCCCAATCTGATCTTCGCGGTGCTGGGGGTCGCGCTGCTGGCCCAGGCCCGGCGCGAGAGCTGAGGCGGTGTCCGACTCGGCGCGCTTCCTCGAACGGCTGGACGCGAACCAGCACTGGCGCGTCGACGTCGCGTTCGCGCCGACCCTCGAGGCCCTCGGCTGGCCGGCGCGCGCGGCCGTGGAGGAGGCGCTGCGCGAAGCGGCCTCCCACGGCCGCGGCGCCACGGCGATCCTCGCCCTGCCCGAATGCGGGGAGCGCCTGCATCTGCGCCCGGTGCGCCACGGCGGCCTGCTCGGACCCCTGTGGCGCGGGGCGATCTGGGGTGCGACCCGCCCGCTCGCCGAGCTGGAGACCACGGCCGCGCTGCGGGCGGCGGGCGCGCCCGTGCCCCGCCCCGTCCTGGTGGCCGCGCACCGGTGGGCCGGTCCGCTGTGGACGGCCGTGTTGGGAACCGTCCACGTCGAGGGCGGGCGCGACGGACTGGCCTGGCTGGCCTCCGAGCCCGATCCCGTTCGTCTTCGGCGCGGCATTCGCGCGGCGGGCATTGCGATCCGCCGCTTCCACGACGCCGGGGGTCGGCACGCGGACCTCCAGCCGAAGAACCTGCTGTTCCGGGAGTGCGCGGAGACGACCGAGGTGACCGTGATCGACCTGGACCGCTCGCGTTGCGGAGCGCCCCCCGACGCGGCGCGCCGCATGCAGGAGCTCATGCGGCTGCTGCGCGGCCTGCGCAAGCGGGGCGTCGAGCGACGGGTCGGCGCGCGCGGTCTCCTGGCCGGCCTGGTCGCCTACTGCGATGGCGACCGCGAGCTGCGCCGGGCCCTGCTCACCCATCTTCGTCGCGAGCGAAGGCGCCTGGCCCGCCACGCCTGGGCGCACCGACTGGACGCCCCCCGCGGCGATCTGGGCTAGGGGGCCGACACCCCTGCCGGTCGAGGCGCTCAGCCGGTGAACTTCTTGAGCTCCGCGATCAAGCCACCGCGCGATCCGTACCGCCACCGATTCGAGAGGCTGTGGGGATGGATTCCCAGCTGGATCGCGATCGCCTCGGACAGCGAGCGAAGTGCCTTGCACAGATGGCGTCGGAAATACCTCACGTTCGTCAGGTTGCGAAGCCGGCGGCGCCGCAGGCGGCGCCGCAGCTGGATCTGGTCATCGATGTACGTCCTGGCGGCGGACTGCAGGGCGCCGCGCAGGCGGTCCGAGGCGATCACCTCGGCGAACACGAAGTCGTGCTCGGGGCTCTGCCTCTTCCGGTAGGAGTCGCGGCGTGCGCCGCTGTAGAGCACGGCAACCGTGATGTGATCTGCGCAGTGGATGCGCGCACCGCGCCGCCAGGCCCGGAACAGCCATTCCTGGGACGGAAGCACGTAGGTGTCGTTCTCCATCCGCCAGGGACCGAACTCCAAGGCCGTCGCGCGGCGCAGGAACCAGGTGGAAGCCACGTGGAAGGTCCTCGGCGAGAAGCGCCCGAACGTCTCGAAGCCGTGGGCGCGCGCGACGATCTCGCGCGAGGCGATCTTGCCGGCCTGCTCCGGGAGCACCTCCGCACAGGGTGTGCACACGAGATCCGCGTCCGTACTCCGCAGGCTCGCCAGGCTCGCCGACAAGTGATCGGGAAGGTAGAGGTCGTCCTGGTTCAGGAAGGCCAGGTACTCGCCCCGCGCCTCGCGCACCCCGACGTTGTTGGGGGTCGCCTGCTGTCCGCTGTTGCGCGGCAGATTGAGGAAGCGGATCCGCTCGTCGCGGAAGGAGGCCACGACCGCCTCCGAGTCGTCGGTGCAGTGATCCCCCACCACGACGAGCTCCCAGTCCTCCAGGTCCTGAAGGCGGACGCTCCCGATCGCGTGGTGCAGCAGGTGGCTGGCGTTGTAGGTGGCGACGACCACGCTCACCAGCGGCTTCAAGCGCCGAGGCCCTCCACGCGGTTGGCGACCCGCATCGCCCAGTAGGGGACGAGCGTGAACTTCCCCGTGTCCACGGAGTGATAGCGGTCGCGAGTCTGGATGCCGATCTCGAAGCGGTCGTGCAGCCGGCTGTCGCCGTCGTCCACGTCCGTGGCTCCAAGCGCGTAGATGACGGCGCCTTCCGGATCCACGGGCGCGCCGGTGATCTCCGGCGCACGCAAGGGTGGGCAGCGCCGCTGCCACTGCGCCAGGCTGCGCTCGAACACCTCTCGCCGCTGCTCGGGCGTGTAGGCCGAGTGCCAATCGGGCGGGGTCTCGGCCGTGGACGAGCCGGTGCGCCCGACCGGATACCAGGAGAGGAAGAGTCCGCGCCCGGGGAAGTTCACGATGTCGCCGAAGGGCCCCTGGACGCAGGTGCAGGAGGGAAGCGCGCCGGCCGAGAGCCGGACGTGGAGGCGGTTTCCGAACTTGTAGCGATGGAGCCAGGGCTCGGGAGGCTCGATCCCCAGCGGACGGTCGATCGGCAGTCGGCCGTGCCAGCTCGCGTTGACCACGTCCGTGCAGTGCTCCTCGCGCGTCGCGCCGTCGTGGACGAAGCGGACCCGGTAGCCCCCGCGCACCGGCCGCACGCCCTCGACCCGGTGCTCCGGCCGCAGCGTGATGCGCGGCTCGACGGCGAGTGCCTCTCGCAGCGAGCGCGCGATCGCGCGCGGGTCCACCGCGTGCTCGGTGGTGCGGAATACGGCGCTGAAGTACTCCGGCGTCAGCCAGTCGGCGTACTCCTCCTCCTTGAGCTGGGTGAATCGGCTTCCGACGCCGAGCCTCAGGTAGTCGCGTCCCGTCGCCCGCGCCCGCTCGCGGTAGCGGGCCGCGCAGCGCTGGTAGTGAGTGGTGAGCTGCTCCGCATCACGCAGGCTTCCGCGATGGACGCAGTAGTGGAAGGGCGTGGACGCGACGTCGGCCGCCGTGAAGGGGATCCAGCGCCGCAGGTTCTCCTCGAAGACGAGCGCCCCTTCGATCAACTGTGAGGCGGTTCGCAGGCTCTCGTCCACCGCGTACAGGAAGCCGAGGTGGATCTTCCCCTCGTTGACGAAGCTCGCTCGGGAAACCGCCTCGGGCATCTCCTCGTAGAGGTCGACGCGGTGGCCCCGCGAGGCGAGCTCGAGCGCCGTACACGCGCCGACTCCCCCCGCGCCGATGATCGCGACGTGTCGCTCGGACGAAATGGGTGCGGACCTCGCTCGGGGGGGCACCGAAGCTGGCATCTTAGCGGAGTGCCACGGGATGCAAACGATCCGAAGCGGGGCGACGGCCCTAGCGCAGCCGCGACTCCAGCCAGTCGAGGAGGGATCGCGGCTCCTCCACCGTCAGCTCGATCCCGAGCACCTCCACGCGCGCGGCTCCCGTCCAGGAGGGGACGATCTTCACGGCGTCCTTCTCCGTCGTGACCCAGTGCGGCGCCGTCCGCGCGAGCCCCTCGAGGTCCGTGGCGCGGTAGCGGTGGTGATCGCGAAACAGGCGCTCGGCGACGACCCGGGCCCCTAGCGCCTCGAGGGTTCGACGCACCGATCGCGGCTGGGCGACGCCGGCCAGCAGGCCCACGCTCTGGCCCGCGAGGCTCTCGAGCGGCAGGCGTGCGCCGCCGGCCAGGGCGCGCAGGGCCGAGGGCCGGCGCCGCGCCGTGAAGCGGAAGGCGCTCGGAGCGCGTAGGCGCAGGACCCGTTCGTCCTCCTCGGGTAGCGGCCCGTCCACCACGCCGATCGCGTCGGCGCGCGCGAGCGCACGCAACGGCTCGCGCAGAGGGCCGCGCGGCAGGATGCGGCGATTGCCGAGCCCGAGACGGCCGTCGAAGCTCACGATGTCGACGTCCCGGCACAGTCGGTGGTGCTGGAACCCGTCGTCGAGGATGATCACCTCGGCGTCGAAGGCCGCGAGCGCACGCAGCCCGACCAGCGCGCGGTCGCGACCGACCAGGACGGGCACACCGCGCGCCTGGGCGGCGAGCAGCATCGGCTCGTCGCCGGCGCTCTGCGCCGATCCGTATAGGGTGCAGCCATCGGACACCACCTCCACGGGCGCGGTCCCCGCGCGTCCGTAGCCGCGGCTCACCAACACCACCTTGCGTCCGCGACGCCGCAGCTGGGACGCCAGCCAGGCGGCGAGCGGCGTCTTTGCCGTTCCCCCCACGACCAGGTTGCCGACGCTGACCACGTGGGCGGCCAGTCGGCGGCGCGGCGTCAGGCCGCGGGCCGCCAGATGGCGATGCGCGAGGGCTCCCGCGCCGTAGATCCAGCTGACGACGTCGAGCGGTGCGAGCGCGAGCCTGCGTCCGAGCGACTCGTCGCGCTCCTCGAGCCACGCGAGCCGCATCGATCAGGAGGCCGTTCCGCGGGCCGGGTCGCCGCGCGCCCCGAGTGCCGCCTCCACCAGATCCGCCGAGCGCTCGCTGCTGCCGCGGTGCGCGTCGAGGACCCCGCGGCCCGCGGCGCCGCGCGCGCGCGCGTCCTCCGGGTCCGCGAGCGCGGCAATCAGCGCCCGGGCGAGGTCCCCTGCATCCGCGACCCGTCTCCCCGCCCCGACCGCTTCGAGCAGCTCGGCGGCGTGGCGGGCGTTCGACACGTGGGCCCCGTACACGACGGGAGTACCGGAAGCCGCGGGCTCGACCACGTTGTGTCCGCCGACGGGCACCAGCGTTCCGCCGACGTACGCGACCCGGGCGCGTGCGTAGAGGGCGGCCAGCTCGCCGAGCGAGTCGACCACACCGACCTCCCCCGCGGCGAGCGACTCCTCGGGACTCGCGCTGCGCAGCGAGACGCGCCTGCCGCGCCGCTCCGCGAGCCTCATGACCTCGGCGGCGCGGTGGGGTCGGCGCGGGGCGATCATCAGCGTCGCGGCGAAGCCGGCGCGCTCCCAGGCGGCCTGGGCGTCCAGCAGCGCCTCCTCTTCGCCCGGGTGCGTGCTGCCCGCGACGACCAGCGGCGCGTCGCCCAGCCAGACGGCGAGGTCGGCGGCGACCACCGGCGGCGACACCGGCGGATCGAGCTTGAGGTCTCCGGTCACCGCGACGCGCTCTGCGGGAGCGCCGAGGGCGACGAAGCGCGCGCGGTCGGCCTCGGTGCGCGCACCGATCGCGCGCAGACGCCCGAGCGTCCGCGCGAGCAGGGCACCCAGGCGTCGGTAGTGGGGGAACGAGCGATCCGAGATGCGTCCCGAGACGAGCACGACGGGAACGCCCGCCCGCTGGCAGGCCGCGATCCACACGGGCCACAGCTCGGTCTCCACGAGCACGAGCGCTCGCGGACGTGCGCGGCGCAGCACCGCGTCGACGCACCAGGGATGATCGAGTGGCGCCAGCCGGGCCACGGCGCCGGGATGGAGCCCCTCGCACAGAACGCGTCCCGTCGCGCTCGTGGTGGAGAGCGTCAGTGCGTGTCCGCGCTTGCGCAGAACCTCGACCAGCCTCGACGAGGAAGCGACCTCCCCCACGCTCGCCGCATGCAGCCAGAGCCCCTCGACGGCGACCGGACCCGCGCCGACCCGCTCGCGCCAGCGCGGCCGCCACCCAGGGCGCAGCGCGAGAACGCCCGCGGCGAGCGGCGCCGCGACGACGGCCGAGAGCGCTGCCGCGCTATGCCGGAACACGCCCACCGAGCATCTCCACGGCGAGCTCTGCCGCCCGCTTCGCCGCGCCCCCCTGACTCAGCGCCTCCCGGACGACGGCCAGCCGCGACCGCTGGGTCTCGCGCGCGGGTCCGTCCAGCAAGCCCAGCAGGGCCTCGGCCACCACCTCGGGTCGGGCCTCTTCCTGGAGGAACTCGGGCACGATGGCTTCGCCCGCGATCAGGTTCGGCATCGTCAGCGAGTCCACCCGCACCAGACGGCGCAGGATCCACGCGGTGAGAGGGTTGGCGCGCGCCGCCACGACGAAGGGGCAGTCGAGCAGCGAGGCCTCGAGCGTGGAGGTGCCGGGCTTCAGCAAGGCGGCGTCGGCCGCGCGCAGCAGCACCTGGGAGCGGCCTTCGAGCACATCGATGCGCAGCAGCGAGGGCAGGCGCGCGGCGCGGATCGCCTGTTCGAGGGTCTCTCGCGCGATCGAGGAGGCCCGGGGGATCGCGAAGTGGATGCGCGGGTCGCGGGCGTGGAGCACCCGCGCCACGTCGAGCTGGAGCGGCAGGATGCTGCGCAGCTCGCTCGCGCGACTGCCGGGAAGCAGCGCGACGATCCGGGCCTGGGCGGGCAGCCCGAGGAGCTCCCGCGCGCTCTGGCGGTCGAGCTGCGACGTCACCGCGCGCAGCCGCTCCACCAGGGGATGTCCGACGTACTCGACCGGCACCTGGGTACCCGCGTAGACCGCTGGCTCGAAGGGAAAGATCACCGCGAGCTGGTCGACCCGGCGCGCCAGCTTGCGGATCCGTCCGATGCGCCAGCCCCAGACCTGCGGCGACACATAGTAGAGGGTCGGGCAGCCCATCCGCCGCGCCCGGCGCGCGAAGGGGATGTTGAAGCCCGAGGAATCGACCAGCACGACCAGATCGGGGCGGGATGCCCGCAGAGCGCCGATCATCCGCCGCCAGGCGCTCACGATGCGGTGGAGGTCGGGCAACAGCTCGATGAGCCCGCTGACCGCCATCTCGCGCTGGTGCACCACGAGCTCCACGCCCGCCTTCTCCATCTCGACGCCGCCGAGGCCCAGAAAGCGCGTCCCGGGCCGGCGCGCGCCCAGCTCCCGAACGAAGTCGCTCGCGTAGACGTCACCCGAGGCGTCGCCTACGGATAGCATCACCGTGCTCATTCCAGGACGTCGGTATCCGGCATCGCCGCGATGACGCGCAGCGCCGTGCGCAGCGCCGCGGCTGCCTGGGCGCCGCTGACCCCTCCGAGCCCCGCGCCGCTGCGGCGGCGCACGGCCTCGACGAAGCAGTCGAGCTGGGTCGCCAGGGCGTCCTCGGGGTCGGTCTTGAGCTCCTGCATCTCGATCCGCTTGGCGCCGTCGGCGGCGGGCACACGCCGGAAGAGCATCGCCTTCTGGGCCAGGAAGTCGATCGAGAAGTAGGCGTCGCGCTGGAACAGGCGGAACTTGCGCAGGGGCGTGCCGGTCACGCGGCTCGCGGTGAGGTTCGCGACGCAGGCGCCGGGAAAGGCGAGACGCGCGTTCGCGATGTCGATGTGGTCGGTGAGCACCGGGACGCCGACGGCGTCCACCCGCTCCGGCTCGGCGCCCAGCAGCTGCTGGAGGATCTCGATGTCGTGGATCATCAGATCGCGCACGACGTCGACGTCCGTGCCGCGCTCGTGGAACGGACCGAGCCGGTGGATCTCGGCGAAGCGCGGCCGATCGATCTGCTGGCGGACCACCCGCATCGCCGCGTTGAACCACTCCTGGTGCCCGACCTGGAGCCAGCGCCCCGCGCGGTCGGCGAGCGTCACCAGATCCTCGGCCTCCTCGATCGTCGCCGCGATCGGCTTCTCCACGAGCACGTCGAGCCCGGCTCGCAACGCGCTGCGGGCGACTTCGTAGTGCGCCACCGCCGACACCGCGACGATGGCGGCGTCGGCGTCGGAGAAGAGATCCTCGGCCCGACCCACTGCGCGAACCCCGTGCTCGGACGCCACGCCGTGGGCCCGCTCGAGATCGCTGTCCGAGACGCCCGCGAGCACGACGTCAGCGCGAGCGCGAGCGCGGTCGGCGACCTTGCGCGCGTGATGGCCGCCCATCACGCCCGCGCCGATCACCGCGATCCGCAGCGCGCTCACACCGGCACCGCGACGATCGCGATTCCGTGCGCATCCGCCTCTCGCACCGCGGTCGTGCGCTCGAGCACCACCGTCGCTCCGGCCTCGAAGGCGAGCACGGCGACCCGGGCCTCGACGAGCACCTCGATCGTGTCCGGACCGATCGTGGGAACGTCGAAGCGCGGATCCTGGCTCGGCTTCGCCACCTTGACCACGCAGGCGCCCGGGGCGATCGCGCCGGCCCGCCGGATCGCGGCGTCGGTCCCCTCGATCGCCTCCACGGCGAGCACGGCGCGGTCCTTCACGACGACGGTCTGCCCGATGTCGAGGTCTCCGATCGTCTTCGCGATCGGGAGCCCGAAGGCGATGTCCGCCCACTGGCCCTCGCTGGGCCGGGAGGCGGTGAGAACGCCCTCCCCCACCAGCAGCTCGGGCGTGAGGGCGCACTGGGGCAGGACGCGCAGCCCCTGGGAGGCGAGGAAGCCGGCGAGCTGGCCGAGGATCGTGTCGTCCTTGCGGTCCGCGAGGACCCCCATCAGCCCTTCGGCCTGGGCGTCGAGCCGCAGCGCGTCGGGCCTGGCGAACAGGTCGCTCTTGGTCACCTTGCCCGCCATCACGACGTCCTGCACGCCGGCGTTGCGAAACGCCGCGAGGCCGGCCGCGACCTCTCCCGGGTAGATCCAGACGAGCTCCGCGACGCAGCCCTCGATCTCCGGCCGGGCCTGGTCGCGCAGGGCCACGCACACGACCCGGACGCCGCGCTCCTGCGCCACGCGCGCCACCTCCAGCGGGAACGCCCCCTGACCGGCGATCAGACCGAGCGGCGCGTCGGCGGACACGACGCCCTAGCGGGTGAACCCGCGCTCGGCCGAGCGCAGGAACTGGAGCAGGTGCTGCACGTCGCGCGACGCACCGCACTCGCTCTCGACCCGCTCGCAGGCCGCCGCGAAGGGCAGCTTCGACTGGAACAGCAGGTGGTAGGCGTGCTTGATCGTGGCGATGCGCTTCTTCTCGAAGCCACGCCGCTCCAGGTTGATCGTGTTCACTCCCACGAAGCGCGCGCGGTCGCCCGCCACCTTGGCGAAGGGCGGAACGTCCTTGCTCACCATCGCGTTGCTGGCGGTGAAGGCCGATTCGCCGATCCGCACGAACTGGTGCACGCCCGACATGGCGCCGACGACGGCGAAGTCCTCGACCACGATGTGGCCGGCGAACCCGCTCATCCCCGCCAGCACGCAGTGGTCACCGATCCGGCAGTCGTGGGCGATGTGGAAGCCGTTCTGGATCAGGTTGCGGCTGCCGATCGAGGTGACGCCACCGTGGCGGGGGAGACCGACGTGGATGGTGACGTGCTCGCGGATCTCGTTGTCTTCGCCGATCACGAGCTCGCCGGCGCGGCCGTCGAAGCCGAGGACCTGGGGGGTGAGCCCGAGCACGGCGAAGGGGTAGATCCGGGTCCGGGCCCCGATCCGGGTGCGCCCGGCGACGCAGACCTGAGGGCCGATCTCGACCCCCGGTCCGAGCTCGACCTCGCCGCCGACGGTCGCCAGCGCTCCGATGGTCACGTCGTCCGCGAGCTTCGCCCCCGGATCGACCACCGCCGTCGGATGGATGTTCGGCACCCCGCGCGTCGCTCCCGCTGGCGTCAGCTCTTCTGGTTGTACTTCTCGATCACCTGGTTGGTGATGTCCAGCGCTTCGCGGGTGTAGAGAAGGCCGGGGGAGCCGCGGCGAAGGATCAGCGTGAATCCCGAATCCTTGCCCACGCTCTCGATCACGTCGACGAGCTTCTTGGTGAGCGGGCCCTCGAGGCGCTTCTGGTCCACCTGGAGCTGCCCCTCCAGCTCCTTCATCCGGTTCTCGATCTCGTTGCGCATCTCGGCGAGGTCGAGCTGCTTCTGGAACAGTGCCTCGTCGGAGAGCACGAACTTCTTCTGCTTCAGATCCTCTTCGAGGCCCTGGTACTTGTCGATCATCGGCTGGATCGTCGCCTCGGCCTCGCGCTGCTTGCGGGCGAATTCCTCCCGGGCGGCCTTGCCCTCGGTGGTGGAGCTGATCGCCTGGTCGATGTCGACGACGCCGATCTTCACCGCGTCGTCCGAGGCAGCGGTGCCCCACACGAGGATCGCGGTCACCGCGAGGACGACGAGAAATTTGTGAACGTGCACGCTCCTACCTCCTTGGAAGGCCCGGCGAGATGGGTCCGGGGATGGTGCGGGTGGGTCGAAGGGATGCGATGGAGTCGGCGCAAAGCGGAAGCGGCGCAAGCATATCGCGCAATGCAGGATGGGGTTCCCCGAGGGATGCGAAGCTAGAAGGCCGAGCCACCGATGGAGAACTCGAAGACGGGGGAGTCTTCGACGGAGAGCGGATCCAAGGGGAAGCCCAGGACCACGGCTAGGGGGCCGAAGGGCGAGAACCACTGGACTCCGAAGCCCGTACCGTAGCGCCACTGGGTCACGTCCAACAGGTTCCACTGGGTCTCGTCGAAGGCGTTCCCCATGTCGAGGAAGGTGACGCCTTGGAGGCCAACGGTCTCCGAGATCGGGAACCGGTACTCGAAGGTGGCGGTGGCGAACTTGTTGCCGCCGATCACGTCGGTCTCCTTCAGGTCCTTGAACTGGTGGATCCGCTTGTCCTGGATGTTGTTGCAGATGCCGTTCAGGTCGCCGGTGCCGTTGGCCGGGATGCCGGGGCCGGGTGAGAAGCCGTCGGCACACGCGCCCGTGTTGGGGTCGGTTCCCACGGGCGCGAAGACGTCGCCCCCGATCCGCTGGAGGATCGGGCGCCGCGGGCCGACCGAGCGGGCCTTGAAGCCGCGCAGCTGGAACTGCCCGAGGCCGCCGAGGAAGTAGCGCTCGGTCAGCGGCAGGGTGAGCTTGTCGTCGAGGTCCTCGAGGCGGCGGGACTGCGAGTTCATCGCCAGGGTCACGTCGTCGCCGGAGGCCCCCGGAAAGGTGTCGAAGTCGCTGATCGTGTTGAAGGGGAAGGCCCAGCCCGCCCGGAAGGCCACCACGAAGCTCGAGCGGTCGAAGAGCCAGCTCGGGGCACCGAGGAAGTACACCGCCCGCCCCTCGAGACGCGCGAAGCGGGAGAAGCCCCCGAGCCCGGCCCCCTCCAGCGACACCCCGATCTGGTGCCCCGAGGTCGGCGCGAGCCGGTCGTCCCGGGTGTCCGAGACCACCGACGCGCCGACCAGGCTGCTCGAGATCGCGTCCTGGAGGATCTCGCGCAGGATCAGCGACGCGGCGTTGACGTTGCGGTTGTCGTTCAGCTTGCGCAGGTCGAAGCTGTAACGGAGGAAGCCGCGGGTCGTGTTGTCCTCGTTGAGGGTGTGGCCGAGGACCACGTCGGCTCCGAGCTGCTCCTGCTCGAAGTCCTGGAAGTTCAGGTTCGTGCGCGAGAAGGTCGTGGAGAGGCTGAACGTGGTGCCGAGGAAGTAGGGATCGGCCAGGTTGACGAAGAAGCGCTGGGACTGGCGACCGAGGTCGAGGGAGACGTTGGCCGCGTAGCCGCGCCCGAAGAGATTGGACTGGGAGAGCGAGCCCGTGACGACGAGACCGTCCTGGGACGAGAAGCCCGCCCCGAAGCTGAAGGAGCCGGTGGGCCGCTCGACCACGGACACCTTGAGGTCGAGCTGGTCCGGCTCGTCGGTCGGGTCGATCTTGAAGTCCACCTCCTCGAAGTAGCCGAGACGCTCCACCCGGGAGCGGCCGAGCTGGACCTTGCGCTGGGAGTAGAGCTGCCCCTCGGCGATCGGGATCTCGCGCCGGATCACCGGGTCGACCGTCACCGTGTTGCCCGAGACGTCGATCTGCCGGATGAAGTAGAGCGGCCCCTTGCGCACCTCGAAGTCGAGGTCCACGCGCTCCGTCGCCTCGGAGAGGTTCGACAGCGGAGTCACCTGCGCGAAGTAGAAGCCCCGGTCCTGGTAGTGCTCGGTGAGGGACTGGATGTCGTCGTTCAGGTAGCTGCGGTTGAAGACGTCTCCCGTCTTCAGCTTGAGCTTGTCGCGCAGGGAGTCGATGTCGACGGTCGAGTCGCCGGTCACGTCGATCTGTCCGACGTAGAAGCGGCGGCCTTCGCGGATCGGGACGCGGACGACCAGCCCCTTCTCGTCCGCAATCACCTCCGGCTCGCCGACCTTCACCTGGAGGAACCCCGCGTCGCCGTACTTGCGCTCCACCTTGCGCAGGTCCTGGAGGAAGAGCGGCTCGGAATAGGTGCCCGACTTGTCGAGCCAGGAGGTCGCGTAGGACCAGAAGTGCCAGATCTTGGTCTGGAAGCCCTCCGTGAGCTCGGCGGTGGTGAAGTGCTCGTTGCCGGTGAACTCGATCTCCCGCAGCTTCAGCTTCTCGCCCTCGACCACGTCGAAGTGGATGCCCACCACGGAATCGCCCATCGGCTCGATCTCGAAGGTCACCTGGGCCAGGTAGTACCCCTGGGCGCGGTAGAGCCCCTCCACGCGCTGGCGGTTCTCGTAGAGCAGCGGGTAGTCGAGCGTCGAGCCCGTGGTGAGCGTCAGCGCTTCGCGGATGTCGTCGCTCTCGATGTGGTCGTTTCCCGAGATCGAGATCTGCCGGACCAGCGGGTTCTCCTCCACGACGAAGGTCACGACCATGCCGTCGGGGGTGCGGTCTCCCCGGACCTGCACGTCACGGAAGAAGCCGAGCTGGTAGATCTCCCGGACGTCGCTGGCGATCTGGGTCTGATCGAGGGGCGCGCCGACCTTCGACCCGATGCGGCTGCGGATCGCCTCGGCGTCGATCCGTCGGTTCCCCTCGATGTCGATGCGCGCGATCGTCTCCCCGCTGGCGAGACGCTGAGCGGTCGGGTCGGCGAGCACGACGTCGAAGCGGACGATCACGCCCTCGTCGCTGCGCTCGGTGCGCGCCTCGGCGGAGACGATCGCGGGACTGGAACGCAGGGTGGTCAGGTCGTCGCGCACCACCAACGGGTCGTAGGGCTCTCCCGGGCGGGTGGCCAGCCGCTCGCGCAGCTGCCGCTCGAAGCCGGGAGCGCCCTGAATCACCACGCTCGCCACCTTCGCCGGCGGCGTCCCGACGACGACCGTGAGGATGCGCTGCGCCACCTCGTCCCAGCGCCCGAGCAGCTCCTGCTCCGTCCGGGCCGTGAGCACCTGGGTGTCGCTGGTCGCCCCCTGCTCGCGCGGCAGCAGGCGGACGGCGACGTCGAGACTGCCGCCCCGGACGAGCTGGGTCACGCGACCGGTGACCAGGTAGTCGGCCCCGAGCTCGTCGCCGAGTCGGCGCAGTGCGGCGTCCCGGGTCTCGCCGGGACGGGGCGCCGGCGGCGTCCGTCGCACCGCGTCGTCCACGACTTCGATGCGACCGTCCTCGGCCAGGATGGACACCAGCTCCCGCGCCAGCTTCCCGCCGAGCTCGCTGTCTGGATCCGGACTCTGCACCTCGAAGGCGAGCACGGCCACGCGCGGACGCGCCGTGCTCAGATCGGGCTGGACCGGCTGTGCGGCGGCGTCGACGGCGAGCCCGATCGCCAGGCAGGCGATCCAGCCGTGCCTCAGCCGACGCATCGCGCGGCCGAGCCGATGTGAGCGCACCCGATCCTCCAATCGCTGCCAGTCGCTTCCCGTGCTGCTCGTGCTGCCCGTGCTGTCGGCCGTCGTCCCGTGTCGGAAGTGCCGATGATCGCGAGGTGTTTGCGGAGTTGGCGGGGGGTGGCGGGGACTCTACGATCCACCCGACAGCGTGACAAGGCCCGTCCAGGGGTCGATTCCGCTGCGATCGCAGTAAGTTAGGCCGAGCCCGCGACCAGGAGGCCGACCCGAGAGTCGGCCGACGCGCAGCGAGCCCGCAAGCCCGAAGGTCGCGCAGCGAGGCGAAGCCGAGCGTAGATCGGAAGCTGGACGAGCGAGGGTTCGGGTTCCCGCCCGGGCTACGACCCGGACTCGACCAGGTACCCGTCGATCAGCTCCACGCGGCGCCCGAGGCGGCGCGCCAGCTCCGGACTGTGCGTGACGACCACCAGCGCCGTCCCGTGCAGACGGTTCATCTCGAGGAGCAGCTCCAGTACCTGGTCGGCGGTCTTCGGATCGAGATTGCCCGTCGGCTCGTCCGCCAGCAGCAGACGCGGCTCGAGCACGAGCGCCCGCGCCACCGCGACGCGCTGCCGCTCGCCTCCCGAGAGCTTGGTCACCGGGTGGTGGATCCGGTGCTCCAGTCCGACCTCGGTCAGCAGGCGCACCGCGCGCACGCGCATCTCCTCAGGACCCGAGCCGCCGATCAGGCCCGGCATCATCACGTTCTCGCAGGCGTCGAATTCGGGCAGCAGGTGGTGGAACTGGAAGATGAAGCCCAGGGTGCGATTGCGGAAGCGGGCGAGGCCGGAGGCGTCGCGCGCGAACAGGTCCTCGCCCTCGAACAGCAGCTGCCCCGCCGTCGGCCGGTCGAGGGTGCCGAGCACGTGCAGCAGCGTGGACTTCCCGACCCCCGAGTTGCCCAGGATCGCGATCCGCTCCCGATCCGCGATCGCGAGGTCGACGCCGCGCAGAACCTCGATCGTGCCGTCGCCCGTCGCGAAGGAGCGGCGCAGGTCACGGGCTTCGAGCACCGGGCTACTCATAACGCAGGGACTCCACCGGATCGAGCTTCGCCGCCTGGCGGCTCGGTAGCAGCGTCGCCCCGAGCGAAAGCACCATCGCGACACCCACTGCCAAGGCGATCTGCCCCGCATCGAGCTCGGCCGGCAGCGTCGAGAACTGGTAGACGCTCGCCGGCAGCGTGTCGATGCCGAGCACGTTCTCGATCTGGTGCTGGATGAAGGCGATCCGCGCGGTGACCGAGATGCCGGCCACCACACCGAGCGCCGTGCCCACCAGCCCGATCAGCGTCCCCTCGAGGGCGAAGATCCGCTCGATCGCCTCGTCTTCGGCGCCCATCGCCTTCAGGATCGCGATGTCGCTCGATTTCTCCATGATCATCATCACCAGCGTGGAGACGATCGAGAAGGCGGCCACCACCATGATCATCGTGAGCAGGATGAACATCATCACCCGCTCGCTCTTGAGTGCCTGGAAGAAGGCGGGAAAGAACTCCTTCCAGTCCCGCGTGTAGTAGGGGAAGCCGAGCGCCTCCTGCACGCGATTGGCGACGGCCCGGGAGCGGTAGAAGTCGGTGGTGCGCGCCTCGATTCCGTCGACCACGTCCCCTACGCGCTTGAAGTCCTGGGCCGCGGGCAGGTTCACGTAGGTGTAGACCTCGTCGTACTGGAAGAAGCTCGACTCGAAGACGCCGGCGACGGTGAAGCGCGCCAGCCGCGGCGCCGGACCCAGCGGCGTCTGGGGGCCGCCGAAGGGCGAGATCAGCAGCAGCGACTGACCGACGCGCAGCCCCAGGGAGCGGGCGAGCTGGCTGCCGATCAGGATCGCCGGCGCTTCGGGATCCGACTTCTCGAGCGACAGGTCGGACAGCGAGCCCGCGACGAGATCGTCGCGCAGGTCCGTGACCTGGGCGACGCGTTCCGGATCGACTCCGCGCACCCGGACCGCCACGATCTCGCCCGCCTCGCCGCGCACCATCCCCTCCGCGTCGAGATAGGGCGACGCCGCCACCACGCCCTCGGTCCGCGAGACGACGTCGAGGACCTCGTGATAGTCGGAGATCTCGCCGAGACCGCTCTGCACGGTGAAGTGGGCGCGGTTGCCGATGATCTCGTCACGCCAGGTGCGCTCGAAGCCGTTCATCACCGAGAGCACCGTGATGATCAGCCACACTCCGGCGGCGATCCCGACGACGCAGATCCCGGTGATCACCGAGATGAAGGTCTGGCGCCGCTTTGCGAGCAGGTAGCGCACCGCGATGAACCACTCGGCCGTGCGCCGGCTGTCGACGATCCCCGCGATCGCCAGCGGCACCAGCCCGAATACCACAAGTCCGAAGAGCAAGGCGAACAGATAGGCGCCGACGGTCGCGACGCGCGGCTCGGGCTCGCTCAGGACGAGCGCGAGCGGAATGCCCAGGGCGAGGGCCGCGGCCAGCACTGCGGACCCGATCTCGGCGGAGTCGCGCGCGGGCTCGCGGCGGCGCCGCCGGCGATAGGTGAGCGCGAGGGCGAGGGCTCCCGCCACCAGCGCGGGCGCCGCGGCGTAGGCGGGACGCGCCGAGCCGCCCAGCACGAGCGCGCCTCCCACGCCGAGCACGGCGAGGACGGCCCACCCGAGCCGAGCCGGGGCGACGCGGCGCAGGGCGAGCCGACACGCGAGCCCATAGACCGCGATCGCCGCCGCGCCCAGTCCGGCGCCGCTCAGCCAGGCGAGGGCGCGGACGGCGAAGGGCTCTCCCGCGAGCTCGGCCGAGCGCGCGTAGACGACCGCGAATCCGATCATCCCCGCCCACGCCAGCGCGCAGACGGCGATCACGCTCCAGCGCTTTGCGGCGCGCCCGAAGCCCTCGAGCGCCACCACGGCCGAGCCGAAGAAGAGCAGCGTCATGGCGTTGATCCCGACCGCTAGCGCCACGATCAGCGCCAGGGCGACGGTCCCGCCGGCGGCGGTCAACAGACTCCAGGCGGCGGCAGCCAGCTCGCTCACGCTTCCTTCTCCTCCAGCTCGGATTCGTCGCCGTCCGGATCGGCCGATCCTGCGCGGGGCCGCATGTGCGGGAAGGTGACGACCTCGCGCAGATTGGGCGCATCGCAGAGGATCATCGCCAGGCGATCCACGCCCATGCCCAGGCCTCCGGTCGGCGGCAGTCCCACCTCGAGCGCGCGGAGGTAGTCCTCGTCGAGGGGGTGCGCCTCCTCGTCGCCCGCCTCGAGCGCGCGCCGGCTGGCCAGCAGGCGCTCGCGCTGGTCGTCGGGATCATTCAGCTCGCTGAAGGCGTTGCCGATCTCCATTCCGGCCAGAAAGGGCTCGAAGCGCTCGACCAGGCGCGGGTCGGCGGGCGAACGCTTCGCGAGGGGCGAGAGCTCGACGGGGTAGTCCGTGACCAGCGTCGGTTGGATCAGCGTGGGCTCCACGTGGATGCTGAACAGGTCGTCGACGAGCCGCCCCCAGTTGGGCGCGTCTCCCGGATCCCAGCCCTTCGCCCGCACCGCCTCGCCCAGCGAGTCCAGGTCGCCGTGGGCCAGCACGTCGATGCCGGTGGCGTCACCGATCGCGTCGCGAAGCGTCACGCGCCGCCACTCGCCCCCGAGTTCGAGGGTCTCGCCCTGATAGTCGATGCGCGTCGAGCCGACCACGCGTTCCGCGATCTCCTGAACCAGCGCCTCGGCCAGAGCCATCATGTCGCGGTAGTCGGCGTAGGCCTGGTAGCACTCCATCATCGTGAACTCGGGGTTGTGCTTGCGCGAGACGCCTTCGTTCCGGAAGACGCGTCCGATTTCGTACACCCGGTCGAGCCCGCCGACGACGAGCCGCTTCAGGTAGAGCTCGTCGGAGATGCGCAGGTAGAGCGTCTGATCGTAGGTGTTGTGATGGGTCGTGAAGGGACGTGCTGCCGCGCCGCCGTAGATCGGCTGGAGCACCGGTGTCTCCACCTCGAGGAAGCCGCGCGCGTCGAGGCTGGCGCGCATCGCCGAGACCAGCCGGCTGCGCAGGATCGCGATCCGGCGCGCCTCGGGGTTCACCAGCAGATCGAGGTGCCGGCGTCGGAAGCGCGCCTCGACGTCCGACAGCCCGTGCCACTTCTCGGGCAGCGGTCGCAGGCCCTTGGCGAGCATCTGCGCCTCGCGCACATCGACGGTCAACTCGCCGGTCTTGGTGCGCCAGACCGGTCCCGCGACGCGCACGAAATCGCCGACATCGAGCTTCTTGACGAAGTCGAACAGCTCCGGGGGCAGCTCGGACTTCTTCGCGCTGATCTGCAGCCGCTCCCCATTCTCGAGCAGGGTCGCGAACAGGAGCTTGCCGAAGGAACGCAGCGCCACCACCCGGCCGGCCACCCCCACCTCGGGCGGATCCGTCTCCAGCGCGGCGCCGTCCACGTCGGCATAGCGCGCGCGGATCGCGGCGATCGGCTCCCGGGACCCGACGCGCGGCGGGTAGGGGTCGACGCCCGCCGCGCGCAGCGCGGCGAGCTTCTCTCGGCGGGACTCGCGCTCGCGCTCGCTCACGCTGCGCTCTGGGACCGGCCGGCGCGCTGCAGCAGCGTGGCCCGGATGAAGCGGTCCAGGTCGCCCTCGAGCACGGCCTCGACGTTCCCGGTCTCCACGTCGGTGCGGTGGTCCTTCACGCGCTGCTGCGGATGGAGCGTGTAGGAGCGGATCTGGCTGCCGAAGTCGATCTTCGCCTTCTCTCCGCGCAGCGCCGCCATCTTCTCTTCCTGCTCCCGGCGCGCGTGCTCGTAGAGCCGGGAGCGGAGCACCTTCAGGGCCGCAGAGCGGTTCTTGTGCTGAGAGCGCTCGTTCTGGCACTGCACGACGATGCCGGTCGGCAGGTGCGTGATGCGCACCGCCGAGTCGGTCTTGTTCACGTGCTGCCCGCCGGCTCCGCCGGCGCGGTAGGTGTCGACGCGCAGATCGTTCTCGTCGATGTCGATCTCGATCGAGTCGTCGATCTGGGGGAAGACGCCGACGCTGGCGAAGGCGGTGTGACGCCGCGCCTGGGAGTCGAAGGGGGAGATGCGCACCAGCCGGTGCACGCCCTCCTCCGCCTTCAGGTAACCGTAGGCGTACTCGCCGGTGGCCGTGAAGGTGACGCTGCGGATCCCCGCCTCTTCCCCGGCCTGGAGATCGAGGATCTCGGTGGCGTACCCCTGGAGCTCGCACCAGCGCAGGTACATGCGCAGGAGCATCTCCGCCCAGTCGCAGGCGTCGGTGCCGCCCGCGCCCGCGTTGATCGACACGATCGCGGGGCCCGGGTCGTGCTCTCCGCCGAGCATGCGCTGGAGCTCCGCTCCGTCGAGATCGCGCTCGGCGGCATCGAGCTTCTCCAGGGCCTCGCTGCGCGTGGCCGCGTCGTCCGCCTCCGCGGCCAGCTCGATCAGCACCTGGACGTCCTCGAAAGCGGTGTTCAGCGCGTCGTAGCGCGCGACTTCCCGCTCCAGCCCGCGCTTCTCGCGCAGCACGCGTTCGGCGCGCTCGCGATCGTTCCACAGCTGGGGATCGGCCGCCTCGCCCTCGAGCTGCTCGAGCCGCTCGCGCATGCGCGCGAGGTCAAAGACGCCCCCGGAGCTCGTTCCAGCGCTCGCTCAGCTCTTCGAGGCGCTGGGAGAGCTCGTGATCGGTCGGGACCGCGGGCTTGGCGTCGCTCATGGCCCGGGAGCATCCCTCATCCGCCTGGGCCGCGCACCCCGTCGCGGCCCCGCGCGCGGAGTGCGCCCGCGCCGAGGTACACCAGCCAGACGAGCCAGCAGCCCCATGCGAACACGTCCCCGTGCCGCACGTAGAAGGTGGCCTCGCGAGGATCGGGATGCAGTGGCACGTCGGCCACGCGCCAGGTCGTCTCGAAGATCGGGGTCTGCACGCGCACCTCGCCGCTGCCGTCGATGAACCCCGAGACGCCGGTGTTCGCCGCGCGCGCGGTCCACAGCCCGGTCTCGGCCGAGCGCAGAGCCGTGATCGCGAGGAATTGATAGGGGGCACCGGTGCGCCCGTACCAAGCGTCGTTGGTGATCGCGAGCAGGGCGCGGCCCCCGTCGAGCGCGAAGCGGCGCACGAGGTCGGGGAACAGCAGCTCGTAACACACGGGCACGCCGAAGGCGATCTCGCGCCCGCCGGCCGCAACCACCGAGACGGCGCGCGGCGCGGCTCCCGGCTCCACGCCCACGCGCGCGATCCCCCGCGCGACCGCGGTCAAGAAGCGGCCCAGCAGCTCCTGGAACGGGATGTACTCGCCGAAGGGCACCAGGTGGGTCTTGTCATAGCGCCCGCCGAGCTCGCCGTCGGGCGAGAAGAGGAAGGCGCTGTCGAAGTAGCTGGCCGGCTGGCCGAGCTCGTCCAGGGCGAGCCCGACCCCGCCCACGACCAGCCCGGCGCCGGTCTCGCGCGCAAGGGCGGCGATCCGCGCCCGCAGCGCCGGATCGAGCTCGATGGCGCCGGGCACCGCGGTCTCCGGCCACACCACGATCTCGGCCCCGGCCTCCACCGCCTCGCGCGAGAGCGACTCGTAGGTCTCGAGCGTCTGGAGCACCCAGGCCGAGCTCCACTTCACCCCCTGGTCGATGTTGCCCTGCACCACCGCGACGCGAACCGTCTGCTGGCCCTCGACGTGCGGCGCGGCGAGACCGAGCCCATGCAGCCCGAGCACGGCCACGCCCGCCGCGATCACCGGGTACCCGGGCCGGCGGCGCTCGCGCAGCGCGATCCCGGCCTCGAGCAGCGCGGCACTGCCGAGGACGCTGACGAAGGAGAGCCCGTAGACCCCGGTGAACGAGGCCAGCCCCAGGAGCGGTGCGTTCTCGTGCTGGGCGTAGCCGAGGGTCGCCCAGGGAAAGCCGGTCAGCGCAAAGGAGCGCAGGTGATCGAGCGCGGTCCAGGCGAAGGCCGCGCTCCAGGGGGAGGCGAGCCCGCGCTCGGCGAGCCAGGCGTGGCCGGTCGCGAAGGCGGCCCCGAAGACCGCGATGTAGAGGGCGAGCGCGATCGGCGCCACCACCCCCACCAGCGGATGGGCGTGTCCGTACTCGACGGTGACGACGTAGATCCAGTAGAGGATGGCCGAGTCGGCGACCCAGGAGACGCCCAGGCCCCAGACCGCCGCGCGGCGCGGCGTCAGTCCGCGGATCGCCATCAGGAACAGGGCCGGCGCCAGCCAGGCGAGACCGGCCCCGAGATCGACGACCCGCCCGGCGATCCACTGGGGAAAGCAGGCGAAGAGCGCGGCGGCCGCCGCCGCTCCCCAGACGAGGCGTGCGCGCGTCGTCACGCGGAGAGCGCCCGCCACGCCCTGCGCTCCTCCGCGCGCATGAGACGCGCCTCGCCGGGCTGCTCGTGATCGTGTCCGAGCAGGTGGAGCGTGCCGTGGATCAGCAGCCGCAGGACCTCGTCGTCGAGCGTGCGACGGCCGCGGCGCGCCTGGCGGAGGGCCGTATCGAGGCTCACCACCACGTCGCCGAGCAGCACGCCCCGGTGCTGGGCGAAGGATCCCTCGCGCAGCGAGAAGGAGAGCACGTCGGTGGGCGCCGCCACACCGCGGTAGCGCGCGTTGAGGTCGGCGATCGTCGCGTCGTCCACGAGCGCGATCGACAGCTCGGCCCGGGGGCAGCCGAGCTCGCGCAGGAGTCGACTGGCGAGCGAGCGCAGGCGCCGGCGGTCGACGCGCGGGAGGCCGCGGCGCCCGTGCAGGCGCACCGTCATCGGACGCTCTCGCTCCCTCCGCCACCACTCGCGGGCTCGCCGCGGTTCGAGGCCCGCTCGTAGGCGCGCAGGATCGACTGGACGAGCGGATGCCGCACGACGTCGCGCTCGTCGAACGCCATGAAGCCGATCCCCTCCACGCCGCGCAGGATCTCGACCGCGTCGACGAGGCCGCTCCGCTTTTCCGGGGGCAGGTCGATCTGGGTCACGTCCCCGGTTACCACCGCCTTCGAATCGAAGCCCAGCCGGGTCAGGAACATCTTCATCTGCTCGGGGGTCGTGTTCTGCGCCTCGTCGAGGATCACGAAGGCGTCGTTCAGGGTGCGGCCGCGCATGAAGGCGAGCGGCGCCACCTCGATCGCGCCGCGCTCCATCAGGCGCGTCGACTTCTCGAAGTCCATCATGTCGCCGAGGGCGTCGTAGAGCGGGCGCAGGTAGGGATTCACCTTCTCGGCCATGGTGCCGGGCAGGAAGCCCAGCTTCTCGCCAGCCTCGACCGCGGGCCGCGTGAGCACCACGCGGGCCACTTCGTGCCGGTTCAGCGCCGCGATCGCCATCGCCATCGCCAGGTAGGTCTTGCCCGTGCCCGCCGGCCCCACGGCGAAGACGACGTCGCGTTTTCGCATCAGATCGATGTACTCGCGCTGGGCGAGCGTCTTGGCTCCGATCCGCCGCCGGGACCCGACGTCGGCGAGCACGTCGTCGGTGGCGTCCGCCAGGTCGACGTCCGGCTCCTGGGTCACCATGCGCACGGCATCTCGCACCTCGTGCGCGCCGACGGACTGGCCGCTGCGCAGCAGGCCGTAGAGGTGCTCGAGCACCTTGCGGGCGAGCCCCACCTCGACGACCGGACCGACCAGCCGCACCTCGTTGCCGCGCGCCCCGGCGTGGATGCCGAACTCGCGCTCGAGCGTGCGCAAGGTGCGGTCGCCCTCTCCGTAGAGCGCCGCGGCAGTGGCGTTGTCGTCGAAGACGAGGGTCTGACGGGTGCTCGACTCGGTGCGGGCCAGTGGGATTCAGCGCTCCGGTGCCAGGAAG
>CAZZFT010000049.1:0-31829 GCA_964653555.1 uncultured Spirochaetales bacterium
ACCTCGTCGAGGACGAGACGACCTGCTGCTACGCGAAGTCGACGAAGGTGTGGGCGGTCGATCCCGACGGTGCGCGCTGGGAGTGGTACAAGGTGACCGGCGATTCGGAGACCTTTGGCGCCGCCCCGGCCGAGGCGCCCGCCGCGGAGGAGCCGGTCGACGCTCCGACGAGCTGCTGCGGCTAGAGCGATCGCGGCGTCCCCGCCGCCGCTCGCCCGTGCGATAATCGCGCCCGGCGCGCGTGCGCCGGGAGGAACGCATGAGCGAGGCGCAGCGCTATCGCATCTTCGGGGCCGAGGTCTCTCCCTATTCGGTGAAGGTGCGCTCCTACTTCCGCTACAAGCGGATCCCCCACGAGTGGATCGTCCGCGACACTGCGACGATGGGGGAGTACCAGAGGTACGCGAAGCTGCCGATCATCCCGCTGGTGGTCGCGCCGGACGGGACGGCGCTGCAGGACTCCACGCCGATCCTCGAGGCGCTGGAGGAGCGCTTCCCCGAGCCGTCGATCCATCCCGGGGACGCCGTCGCCGCCTTCGTCTCCGCGCTGATCGAGGAGTTCGCCGACGAATGGGGCAACAAGTGGATGTTCCACTACCGCTGGGCGCGGGAGGTCGATCGGCTCTCGGCGTCGAAGCGGATCGTGCGCGCGATGATGCCCGACGCGGAGGGCGAGGCGTTCGAGAAGGCCGCCGCGGGGATCCGCGAGCGGATGGTCGGGCGCGTCTGGTTCGTCGGCAGCAGCCCGCAGACGGCGGCGCAGATCGAGGACTCCTATCGCCGCGCCGTGGCACAGCTCGAAGCCCACCTCGCGAGCCGCCCCTATCTCTTCGGGGCGCGGCCGGCCTTCGGCGACTTCGGACTCTGGGGCCAGCTCTACAACCTGTGGACCGATCCCACCCCCGGCGCGCATCTGCGGGAGACCGCGCCCGCCGTGGTGGCCTGGTGCGAACGCATGCTCGAGCCCAAGGGGTTGGGCGACTTCGAGGCCTGGCGCGCGCTGGCGCCCACGCTGGCGCCCTTCCTGAAGGAGCAGGTGGCGGGGCTCTTCCTGCCCTGGTCGCTGGCGAACGCGGCCGCGATCGAGGCGGGCTCCGAGGAGTTCACGGTCGAGCTCGAGGGGCGCCCCTGGACCCAGAAGCCGCAGAAGTACCACGCGAAGTCGCTGAAGGCGCTGCGCGGGAAGTACGCCGCGGCGGCGAGCCCGGCCCTCGACGCCGCGCTCGAAGCCGTCGGCTGTCTCTCCGCCCTGCGCGGCTGAGTGCTACTTCTTCAGCGAGATCCCCGCCTTCTCCGCCTGCTGCTTCAGCTCGATCCGGGCGATCGCACGCCGGTGCACCTCGTCGGGTCCGTCGGCCAGGCGCAGCGTGCGCATCCCCGCCCACGCCTTGGCCAGGCCGAAGTCCTCGGTGACGCCTCCGCCGCCGTGCGCCTGGATCGCGTCGTCGATGATCTTCAAGGCCGCGTTCGGCGCCTTCACCTTGATCATCGCGATCTCCGAGCGCGCCACCTTGTTGCCGACCGTGTCCATCATGTAGGCGGCCTTGAGCGTGAGCAGGCGCGAGCACTCGATGTCGATGCGCGCGTCGGCGATCCGCTCCTCCCAGACCGAGTGCTCGTAGATCTTCTTGCCGAAGGCGGTCCGCGTCATCAGCCGCTGGCACATCTTCTCGAGCGCGCGTTCGGCCACGCCGATCACGCGCATGCAGTGGTGGATGCGGCCGGGGCCCAGACGCCCCTGGGCGATCTCGAAGCCGCGCCCCTCGCCGAGCAGCATGTTGCTCGCGGGAACCCGCACGTTCTCGAACAGCACCTCGCCGTGGCCGTGGGGCGCGTCGTCGAAGCCGAACACGGGAAGAGCGCGCTCGACCGTCACGCCGGGTAGGTCGCGCTCGCACAGGATCATGCTCTGCTGGGCGTGGGCGGGCCCCTTCGGATCGGTCTTGCCCATCACGATCATGATCTCGCAGCGCGGGTCGAGGATGCCCGAGGTCCACCACTTGCGGCCGTTGATCACGTACTCGTTGCCGTCGCGCCGGATCTCCGTGCAGATGTTGGTCGCGTCCGAGGAGGCCACCTCGGGCTCGGTCATCGCGAAGGCCGAGCGGATCTTCCCGTCGAGCAGCGGCTTGAGCCACCGCTCCTGCTGCGCCTCGTTTCCGTAGCGCGCGAGCACCTCCATGTTGCCGGTGTCGGGCGCCGCGCAGTTGAACACCTCGGGCGCGAAGCCGACGCTCCCCATCACCTCGCACAGCGGGGCGTACTCGAGGTTGGTGAAGCCGGCGCCTAGCTCGCTCTCGGGGAGGAAGAGGTTCCACAGACCCGCCGCGCGCGCCTTCTCCTTCAGCTCCTCGATGACCGGCGGGATCTGCCAGCGATCGGTTCCGAACGAGTCCATCTGCTCGTAGTAGGTCGCCTCGTTCGGGTAGACGTGCTCGTCCATGAAGCTCTGGAGCTTCTCGAGCGCGAATTTCGTCTTGTCGCTGTACGCGAAGTCCACGGCGGTACTCCTTCGACTCGGCCAGGGGTGGGTAGAGGACGCTAGCCGTCCGGGGCGGCTGCGTCCCGGCGCGGATCGCCCGGCGGAGGGCGCCCGTCGATTCTAGAACGACGTTCGCTCAACTTCGGGGCCGAAACGGCCGAAAAAAGCGCTGTTCGGTACGCGGCAGACGGTTCCGTAAGCCCCCGGCTTTGCTTATCTTCTCGCCCGGCCTCCCGAATCCCTCCTCCGCGTCCTCGAACTTGTGATCCCAAGCACAGATTGAAGTCGCGATCTGGCCGTTGATCCCCCTGCGTCGGAGTTCTTCGCCGAGGGCAGGAGGCCAGGGGCCGACGCGGATGTGGGGGATGGATCCGCGAATGCCTAAGGCCCGGGTGCGAACAGCGCGAGGAGCGCGACGGGATCGGAGCCGGGAGCTCCTCGGCTTTGCCTGCTGTGCCCTCCTGTTCGCGGCGTGCAGCGGCGGCGGCAGCGGCAGCGACGCCACGCTCTCCGGCTCTACGCCCGCCGCGGCCACGAGCGTCACGCTGGGCTGGGACGCGGCCGACGGCCCGGTGGCGGGCTACAGCGTCTACGTCCAGCGGGACGGCGGGAGCTACGACTACGAGGGCGACGTTCCCGATCCCGTGGTGCGGCTCACGGGCCCGCCCGGCCAGCGGGCGCGCGTCGTCGTCGCGGCCTTCGACTCCTCGGGCAACCTGGGTCCCAGCTCGACGCCGTCACCGGCCTTCCTCTTCCCCGACCAGCAGACCGCCTCCTCGGTCGCGGCGGAGGCTCCGAGCCAGACCTCCGCGGCCGCGGCGCAGGCCGCGAGCTCGGCGCTCGTCGCGCCGTCGGCGACCGCGCGCACGGTCTCGTCGTCGGACTCGTCCTCCTCGTCGGCCGGCGGCTCGACGGCGGAGACCACCACCCAGCAGGGAGACGTCGCCACCGCCGGCGTCGACGTCCTCGACGGAGCGCTGGTATGGCAGTCGGGCGACGCGCTGCGCGTGACCAACGCCGCGCTCGAGACCCAGCTCCTGTTCACGCGGCCGACCCCGTCCGACGTGCTCGCCGGCATCGGCGACTTCGACGGCGACGGTCTCGGAGACCTGCTCTGGGTGACCGACTCCACCCAGGTGTCCTACACGCCCTCCACCGCCCTGCTGCTCCAGCTCTCCCCCACCCCCGCGATCGTGGTCGGCACGCTCGCGCCGGGTGAGAGCGTCGCCGGAACGGGCGACTTCGACGGCGACGGTCTCGACGATCTGCTCGTCCGGCGCGAGGGCGGAGCCGTCGACTTCTGGTTCCTCGGCGCGGGCGGAACGCCGGAGATCGCCGAGGCCGGCACGGCCGGACAGTCGACGCTCGCCGCCGTCGGCGACTTCGACGGCAACGGCGCCGACGACCTGGTCTGGCGCAGCCCCGACGGAGTGCTCGCGATCTGGCCCATGGCCTCGCCGACCGACGTGACGGTCGAGGTCACCCTGGACGCCGGCCTGGAGGTCGTCGCCGCCGGCGACTTCGACGGGAACGGCGCCGACGAGCTCGCGGTGCGCGACGCGCAGGGCGACGTCTTCCTGCTCCGCCCGCTGGCCGTCCCGCCGGTCTTCGAGGTCACCGACCTCGCCAACGCGCTGGGCTGGACGGCGCTGGGCAGCGCCGACCTCGATCGCGACGGGAGCGACGAGCTGGTGCTCGTCGCCGACGGTGCAGTGCGCATGGCCTACCTGCCCGGCGACGAGCTGCGACCGCTCGATCCGGCTTCGCCCTGGCAGCTCGTCGCGCTGCTTCCCTGAGCGCTCGCCCGCCCGCGCTCCCGGTGTAGACTGCGCGCCGGGAGGAACCGGGATGTCCGACGACCATCCGGCCCGCCGCGCCGGGCTGCTCTCGCAGCGCTACGTCGCGAACGGCGACCGCGAGCGCTGGCTCGATCTGTTCGCCGAGGACGGCGTGATCCAGGACCCGGTCGGCCCGTCGCCCCTCGACCCCACCGGCAAGGGACACCGGGGCAAGGCCGCGATCGCGGCCTTCTGGGACAACGTGATCGGGAAGGGACGCGTGAGCTTCGACTATCCGCGCTCCTTCGCCGCCGGCGACGAGTGCGCCTTCACCGGCACCGTCATCAACACCTTCGCCGACGGGAAGGAGTTCCGCGCCTCCGGCGTGTTCGTCTACCGGGTGGACGAAGCGGGGAAGCTGCTCTCGTTGCGCGCCTACTGGGAGTTCGCGAATCCCGAGGGAGCGCGCCACGAGCCGGTGCAACCGGCCTAGGGCCGCGCGCAGCGAGCTGCGCGCGAACCGAGTCGGACGATCAAGCGCGTTTGAGCTTGTAGCGGATCGGCAGGTGCTTCACGCCGCCCACCAGTCCCGAGTGCAGGCGCGACACCGGCCCCGCGAGCTCGATCTCCTCAATGCGAGGCAGCAGGTGCTTGTAGGCCACCTGCATCTCGAGCCGCGCCACGTGGGATCCGAGGCAGAAGTGCTCGCCCACACCGAAGCCCAGGTGCGGGTTCGGGCGGCGATCGATGCGGAACTCGAAGGGGTCGTCGAAGATCTCGTCGTCGCGATTCGCCGACGGATAGAAGAGGGCGAGCGCGTCGCCCTCGCGGATCCGCTTGCCGCGGATCTCGACGTCCTTCGTGGCCGTGCGCCCGAAGTGGATGATCGGGCTGGTCCAGCGCACCACCTCCTCGACCGCGGGGACGAGCAGGGACGGGTTCGCCTGGAGGCGCCGTAGCTCGTTCTGGTGCTCGATGAAGGCGAGCATTCCGCCGGTGGTGCCGTTGCGGGTGGTCTCGTTCCCGGCGATCACGATGATCAGGCACCAGGCGAGCACGTCCATCGGAGGCAGCGGCTTCCCGTCGATCTCGGCGTGGGCGAAGATCGTGACGAGGTCGTCGGCGGGGTTCTTCTTCTTCTCCTCCACCAGCTTCGCGAAGTAGGTGAAGATCTCGACCATCGCCTGCTGGGCCGTCTCCTGGCCGGTGATGCCTTCCCTGCGGTACTCCGGATCGTCCGCGCCGATCGTGCGGTTGGTCCAGTCGAAGAGCAGGTTCCAGTCCTCGCGCGGGACGCCGAGCATCCAGGCGATCACCGCGATCGGCAGCGGCGCGGAGACCCGCTGCACGAAGTCGCACTCTCCCTCGTCGCTCTCCGTGACCAGGGCGTCGACGATCTCCTTTCCGATCTTCTCGATGTCGTCGTTCATCCGCTTCAGGTAGCGAGGCGTGAAGCGCTTGCTGACGAGCTGGCGGTAGATGCCGTGCTTCGGAGGATCGAGCTGGATCAGCGTCGGCGGGAACAGATCGTTCTGGTCGCTGTCGTCGGGTGTGATCACGAGCCGCGGTCCGTTCAGGAACGTCTCGGGCTGCTTGCCGATCGTGACGATGTCGGCGTGCTTGGTGATCGCCCAGAAGGGGACACCCGTCTTCTGCTCCCACCACGACACCGGCTCCTCGGCGCGCAGGCGGGTCCAGATGTCGTGGGGATATCCGTAGTTCGCGTAGTCCGCGGGTTCGACGAGGCTGCGCGGTTCGAGCGGAACAGCTTCGGCCATGGCGGTTCCTCCGGACGGCAGTCTATCGGCACGTTTCGGACGGCGCCGTACCCAGCGAGAGCGATTTCTACGCGTAGCGCCAGCGGCGCGCCGGCTCGGCGCCCTCCTTCCACTCCATGCACTGCACGTCGAACCAGATCGGGAGCAGGTAACGCACGTAAAACGCGTGAACGGTCACGTCACCTTGATCAAGATCCTCGTACTCCTTGATCCGGACCCGGTCGTCGCGCTCGCGCCAGCGCCGGACGCCTTCGAGCGCCCGGTCGACCTCGGCCCGGGTCTCCATCAGCAGGCCGAGGTGGTCGTAGCCCGGGACCTCCAGGGGCTTGCGGCTCTCCGCGACCAGGATGAACTGGCTGGTCTCCTCGTCGGTGCGCAGCAGCAGTGCCTTCTGTCCGAGGATCGGGACCTCCAGCGAGTTCCAGCCGAAGAGCTCGCCGTAGAAGCGCGCGATCTCGGATCGGGTGCGGTCGTCGAGCGCTCCCTGGGGCAGGGTGAGCTCCATGTGGTTGAAGCGCAGGGTCATCGCGGGGTCCTCCGGGTGGATCGTACCGGCTGGCGGGGGTGCCGGCTCTGCGCTTGCCCGCCGGAGAAGGCGATGGGAAGATCCCCTTCCATGCAAGGCGAACCCGAGCTCACGCCGGTCCGCCCGGCCCACCGCTTCGACGAGGACGCGCTCGCCTCCTTCCTCGACGCGCGGCTCGGGGGCCGCTCCCCGATCTCCGTGCGGCAGTTCGAGGGCGGCCAGTCGAACCCCACCTTTCTGGTCGAGCGCGGCGCGGAGCGCCTGGTCCTGCGCAAGAAGCCGCCCGGGAAGCTGCTGCGCTCGGCCCACCAGGTCGATCGCGAGTACCGCGTGATGACCGCCCTGCGCGGGACCGGCGTGCCCGTGCCCGAGACCCTCGCTCTGTGCGAGGACGACGCCGTGATCGGCACGACCTTCTTCGTGATGCGGCACGTGCCCGGCCGCGTGGTCGCGGATCAGCGCCTGCCCGGCTTCGCTCCCGCCGAGCGCGGGGCCGTCTACGACGACATGGCGCGCGTGCTCGCCGCCCTGCACGGGGTCGATCCGGAGGCCGTCGGCCTGGGCGACTTCGGCCGGCCCGGAAACTACTACGAGCGCCAGATCTCGCGCTGGAGCCGCCAGTACCAGGAATCGCGCACCGACGACATCGCGTCGATGGAGGCGCTGATGGAGTGGCTCCCCAAGAACGTTCCCGCCTCGGACGAGACGCGCATCGTCCACGGCGACTACCGCGTGGGCAACTGCATCCTCGACCCGCGCGAGCCGAAGATCGCCGCCGTGCTCGACTGGGAACTCTCCACCCTCGGACATCCCCTGGCCGATCTCGCCTACTTCTGTCAGGGCTACCACGGCGAGGCGACGCCGGGCAGCACGCTGGTCGGCGAGGACCTGGCGGCCCTGGGCATTCCCACCGAGGAGCGCTTCGTGGCCCGCTACTGCGAGCTGACCGGCCGCGCGGCGATCGAGAACTGGACCTTCTACATGGTGTTCGTGATGTTCCGCTCCGCCGCGATCGTGCAGGGCGTCTACAAGCGCGGCCTCGACGGCAACGCGAGCTCCGACTACGCGCACCAGTTCGGTGCGCTGGTTCGCCAGCGCGCCGACGACGCCTGGCGGCTGGCGCAGAAGGGCCTTTGATGGAGCGAGGAGGGTCGATGTCGGGAACGCGCGCCGCGCTCGCGTGCGGAGCCGCGGTCCTGGCGGCCGCCTGCGCCACGTCGCCGCTCGGGCGTTCGCAGCTGATCCTGGTCGATGACGCGCAGATGAGCCAGATGGGTATCGATGCCTTCCAGCAGCTCAAGAGCGAGGGGAAGATCTCCACCGACCCGAAGCAGAACGCCTACGTGAAGTGCGTCGCGAAGGCGATCACCGACCAGCTGCCCCCGGAGTTCGCCGGCGACTGGGAGGTGGTCGTCTTCCAGGACGACACGGCCAACGCCTTCGCGTTGCCCGGGAAGAAGATCGGCGTCCACACCGGGATCCTGCCGGTGGCGAAGAACCAGGACCAGCTCGCGACGGTGCTCGGCCACGAGGTGGCCCACGTGATCGCGCACCACGGCGCCGAGCGCGTGTCGAACCAGATCGTGGCCCAGGGCGGGGTCGAGGCCGCGGGCGTGCTGATCGGCGCCGCCGGCGATCCCTCGAACCCGCTCAACGGGCTCGCGATGGAGGTGCTCGGCGTCGGCGCCGGGCTCGGAACGATGGCTTACGGCCGTACGCAAGAGAGCGAGGCCGACCTCTACGGTCTCGACCTGATGGCGCGCGCCGGCTTCGACCCGCGCCAGAGCGTCCCCCTGTGGCAGAACATGGAGGCCGCCTCCCAGGGCGCGCGTCCGCCCGAGTTCCTGTCCACGCACCCCTCGCCGGAGACGCGGATCGAGGACCTCCAGAAGCGGATTCCCGAGACCCTCCCGCTCTCCGAGCAGGCGCGGGCCGCCGGCCGCAGGCCCCACTGCAGCCCGTAGCGGCCGCCTAGCGCTGGCGTTCCAGACCGGCCGCGTCGAAGCTGCCCTTCCGGATGTTCTCGAAGACGAGCTCCGGCGCCGAGAACAGCACTCCCTGGGCCGCGCGCTCGAGGCGACGCCCGCGGTCGAAGGGCGCGGTCGCCATCCCGACGACGCCGTCGCCGAAGGCCCACAGCACGTTGGCGAGCCCGTAGAGGGGTCGCGGCCACACCACGTCGCTGGTGAAGAAGAGGAAGCTTCCGTCCTCGTCCCGGTGGCGATAGAGGGTGGACGTGAGCTGGTTCGACTCGCGCAGGTACACCGCTGCGGGGCGGCCGGAGCGATACAGCGCCTCCAGCGCGCGCTCGCGGTAGGAGGCGATGCGCTCGACCTGGCCGTCGGGCACTCCCGCACGCGCCTGGGCGAAGAAGACCCTCGGGATGAAGCCGAGCGCGCGCTCCGGATCGCGGTCGATCCCCAGGGCCGCGCGCAGTGCCGCGTCTCCTCCCAGCGCCTGGGAGAGGCCGGCGGCCAGCGCGTGCACGCAATTGTCGGAGATCAGGTCGTAGCCGTAGCGCTCGGCGAGCGTCGCGCGGAGCCGGTCGCGTCGCGCACGCGCCTGGGCCAGCGCGTCGGCCAGCGCCTCGCGAGAGACCCCGGCGGATCCGACGGCCACGCGCCGCGCGCGCGACGGGATCAGCGGGCCGCCCGCCAGCCGGAGACCACCCTGGGAGGTGAGCGCGTCGCGCAGCTCGCGGTAGCGCGCCGCCCGCTCCTCGAGCTGGTTGTAGGCGATCTCGTCGAGTGGATCCACGAGCAGGGCCCGCCGCTCCTCGGGCCAGGCCCGCTCGGCGAGACGGACGGCCGCCGCGAGCTCTTCGCGATGACGGCCCACCTCCTCCGGCGACACGGTGGGACCCCCGTCCGGCAGGGGATCGAGCAGCACCAGCCGTCCCTCGTCCAGGGACCGCGCGACCGCCAGGCGTCGGGCCGTCGCGAGCAGCAGCGCGAAGCCCCGGTCCGGGCGCGGCGAGTCCAGCAGCGCCAGCACGCGTTCCTCCAGCGCGACGCCGAACGCCTCGAGCCGAGCGCGCTGCTCAGGCGCGAGAGGGCGATCGTCGGGATCCGCGAACCACGCCCCCGGTGCCAGGTCCCAGCCTTCGCCGAGGGCCGCAAGCGCGGTCTGCTCGGCGAGCAGCTCGCGCGCGCGGCGCAGGCGTTCGGGCTCGATCCCGACGTCGCCGAGGGGCAGGGCGAGGGCCTCGCGTCCGGCCGCCGCGCGCTCCGCCGCGGCGGTGAGGAAGGCGGGGCCCAGCCGTTCGGCGATGCGCTCGCGCAGCGCAGCGGCTGCGGGGGCGCCCCGCCGCCCGGGGTCGAGCAGGCCCGCGCCCCGTAGCCGCACCGTCGCGCGGCCTCGCGCCAGCGTCTCGAGGTGGTCCACGTCGTCGCGCGCCGCACGGAGCTCGTCGAGCGCGCGCTGCTGGTCGAGATAGAAGCGGTCGAAGTAGTCCCGGATCCGGGCCAGGTCCGCGTCGGGGAGGGGAATCGAGGCGACGTGGAGCGGGCGGTTCTCGAGCGTGCTGTAGCGGAAGAGCACGCGGTCCCAGTCCTCGCGCATCAGGACGAGCAGCCCAGCGCCTGCGCCGGCGCGTCCTCCGTCCGTCTGGAACTGGAAGTTGTAGACCCGCCGGTCCACCCGCAGCGCCAGGTGTCCACCGCTGGCTCCTCCGACGTTGGCCTCCACGTGGACGAAGGCCAGGCCGGAGGGCGGCATCTCCCCGGCGGTAGTGCCCGCTGCCGCCAGCGCCGCCGCGACGGCGACGCACCTGGCGAGCCGCCTCACAGGCTCGCGGAGCTCCAGCCCTCGCGCGCGAGCGCGCGCTGGCGCTCGCCGTCCTGGCCGAGCCGCGCCAGCAGCGCCTCGAGGTCGCCCTCGGCGAGTCCGGCCTGTCGCGCGCCCGAGCCGATCCCGATCGGCGTCTCCGGGCGGCTCTCCCAGTCGCTGATGCCGTGGCGCTCGGCGATGCGGCCGAGCTCGCGCAGGAACGCCGCGTCGCTCTCGCCCGAGGCCACGAAGGAGCGCGTCGCGAGCCGGACGTCCTCGCGGTACTGCGCCGCGGAGGACTCCTCCTTCTTCGAGCCCGAGGAATCGGAGACCGACTCGAAGGATCCGCTGATCGAGTTCGACACGCCGCGGACCGAGGTGGAGATCGACTCGCTCGATCCGGAGATGAGCTGGCAGCCGGCCAGGGCGAGGGCCGCGATGGGAGCGATCAGTCGGATCATGGGCTTCACGGGTCTTCCTCCAGGGGTTGGAGACAGCAGAGGGCCGTGGTCGGTCGGGACATGCGACGCGACGACGGCGCCGCGCTTGCGGACCATCCTACTGCCTCACTGCGCCGCGGTCGCCTACTCTGTTGGCGCCCCTCCCCCTTCCTCCGAGGGGAATCTCCGTGAGCCGCACCTACGATCTGCTCGCCCGCGTCTACGAGACGCCGGATCACCTCGAGATCACGGCGAGCTTCCTCGCCGCCGCGCGTCCGCTGGTGCGGGCGCGCCCGCGCGGCACCTGGGTGCTGGACGTCGCCTGCGGAACCGGTGTGCTCGCCGAGAAGCTCGCTCGCGCGCGCGTTCCGGTGGTCGGTGTCGACGGATCGCGCGAGATGCTGGCGATCGCGCGCCGCCGCTGCCGCGGCCTGGTGGGGCGCGTCCGCTTCCAGCGCGCCGACCTCGCCTGCTTCCGCGTCCGGGAGCCCTGCTCCGTGGCCACCGCCAGTGGCGACGTGATGAACCACATGCTCGGCCGGGCGCCGCTCGTGCGCGTGCTGCGGCGGATCCGCGAGAATCTGCTGCCCGGAGGCGTCCTCGTGTTCGAGGCGCACAACCGTTTCTGCTACGAGCACTACTGGAACGACCGCGACTACCTGATGGAAGGGGAGGGCGGCGACCTGGCGATGTGCTGCGAGTGGGACGCGAGACGCCGCCTCGCCACGGCGCGCATGGTCGGCTACGCGCGCGTGGGGCGTCGCTACGAGAAGGTCGAGACGACCCTGGTCGAGCGCTACCACGGCGACGGGGAGCTCCGCTCGGCCCTGCGCGCGGCCGGCTTCCAGCGCATCCACCGCGAGCCCTGGAGCCCGTGGCCGGATCAGCACCGGGAGCCCGCGATCGACCGCAACCTGTGGGTCGCCCGCGTGCCGGGCGGGATCGATGGGAAGGCCTAGGCGCCTGCGCATCCTGGTCCTGACGCACCGGGAGCTCTACGCGCGCGACTCGATCGCCGGCAAGAGCGAACGCGAGGTGCTGCCCTGGCGCACCGAGTACCACGTCGTGCGCGGCCTGCGGGCGTGCGGACACACCGTCGAGCAGCTCGGTCTCGACGCGAGCCTCGCTCCGCTGCACGCGGCGCTCGACCGCTTCGCGCCGCAGATCGTCTTCAACCTGCTGATCGAGCTGCGCGACTCGGGGGGCTTCGAGCCCCACGTGGTGTCGGCGCTCGAGGCCCGCGGCGTGCCTTACACCGGGTGCAACTCCGAGGGGCTCGTGCTCACCCGCGACAAGGCGATCACCAAGAAGCTGCTCGGCTGGCACCGGATCGCGATGCCCGAGTTCGCCACCTACCGCCGCGGCCGGCGCCGCCGTCCGCCGGCGCCGCCCCTCCCGGCGATCGTGAAGCCGATCGACGAGGGCGGCTCCTACGGGATCCGCCGCGCATCGCTGGTGCGCAGCGACGCGGCCCTCGCCCGTCGCGTCGCCTGGGTGCACGAGCAGTGCGGCTGCGACGCGGTCGCCGAGCGCTACGTCGAGGGCCGGGAGATCACCGTCGGGCTGCTCGGCAATCGCCGGCCGCGCTGCCTGCCGCTGTGGGAGACGCGCTTCGACGGGCTCGCTGCGGGCGCGCCGCACATCGCCACCGAGCGGATCAAGTGGAACCTGAAGCACCGGCGCGCCTGCGGCGTGCGCTCGGGCCCGGCGCGTCGGCTGCCGCGCGGCACCGCCGAGACGATCGCCCGCGAGGCGCGCCGCGCCTGGCGCGTGCTGCGCCTGTCGGGCTTCGCACGCATCGACTTCCGCGTCGACGCCGGGGGTCGGCCCTGGCTGATCGACGTCAACGCCAATCCGGACGTCGACTTCCACGAGGACTTTGCCCGCTCGGCCGCCCACGCCGGCCTCCCGCCGACGGAGCTCCTCCAGCGTCTGGTCGACCTCGGCCTCCGCTACCGGCCCCACTGGGTCGGCTGACGCGCAAGCGCCCGGAGGGCGCGCGCAGCGAGTCGGCGCCGAGCGACGATCGAAAGGGCTAGAGTGCTCCTCCGAGCAACCGACGGAGGGAACCCGTGAGCACCGACGTGGTCCTGATCGACGACCCCGCGCCGCACGTGCGCCGTGTCACCCTGAACCGGCCCGAGAAGCGCAACGCGCTCAACCACGCCCTGCGCGGGGGCATCGTCTCCGCGCTCCGCGAGGCCGACGCCGATCCCGACGTGCGGGTGATGATCGTGCGCGGTGCAGGGCCGTGTTTCTCCGCGGGCTACGATCTCGGCGGTGGCAACGAGGGGCAGGAGCTGCCCTGGTACACGCCCGGCGGCGACGGCCACTGGCCGCGCCACGTCACCCAGGGCTGGATGAGCATCTGGGAGCTCGGCAAGCCCGTGATCGCCCAGGTCCACGGCTACTGCCTGGCGGGGGGCAGCGAGCTCGCGACCTGCTGCGACCTGGTGTACATCGCCGACGACGCGCAGATGGGGTACCCCGCCGTCCGCTTCGGCGTCCCCGACAACCACTTCCACGCCTGGTTCGTCGGCATGCGCAAGGCGATGGAGATGATGGTCACCGGCGACTCGATCTCCGGCGTCGAGGCGGCGCGCCTCGGCTGGGCGAACGCGTCGGTGCCCGCCGACGAGCTCGAGGCGAAGGTGCTCGACGTGGCCGGGCGCATCGTCGGCGTGCCCGCCGATCTGGTGCAGCTCAACAAGCGCGTGGTCCACCGACAGATGGAGATCATGGGCCTGCACACCGGCATCCGCGTCGGCTCGGAGCTGTGCGCGCTCGGTACGCACCAGAAGAGCATGCACGAGTTCCTGAAGGCGACGCGCGAGAAGGGGCTGACCGGAGCGCTCCAGGAGCGCGACGCGCCCTTCGGCGACTACCGCGCCGGAAAGCCGGCGCGCAGCGAGCCGTAGCGGCACGAGTTCGCCGCTCTGGACCGGTCCTGCGAGCGCGCGGCGCCTCCCCTTGTGGGGCCGTCGGTCAGCGGCGCCGGCGCGTCCCGTCCGCGGGGATCGGGCGGTCGTCCTCGATGCTCAGGGACTCGAGGCGCACTCCGCGCGCCCGGAGTGCCTCCACCCAGGCCGGCTGGGGTCCCCTGCCGGACCAGGTCTCGGCGGGGTTCTCGGGGTTGCGGTAGCGGGGGGCCGGACCCTCCACCAGGCCACCTCGCGCCCGCTCGCCGCGCTGGCGGCTGCGGAAGCGGTGGCTCAGCTCGGCGTCGATCCGCTCGCGCAGCGCGCGCAGCTCGGCGTCCGAGAGCCTGGACAGATCGGGGCCGCGTCGCTCGCTCAAAGGAGTCCTTCGCCTCGCAATCTCGTTTCGCCCTCCCCAGCCGGAAGCCCGTGACCGGCATCACGGACCCCCCAGTCTTTGCGTCCGACCGCCCCCGGCGCTTTGCTCCCGGCCGATGCCCCGCGCGCTCCCGCCCTTCGCCCTCGCTGCCCTGGCCTGCGCCACCCTGGCCTGCGCCGGGTCGGGCGTGCCGGCGGCGTCCCCCGCCCCGGCGGTCGAGGGACGCTTCTCCCGGGTCACCGTCTCGGTCAGCGAGGGCGGCACCCAGCCCTTCGGCCCCGACGCCGCCTCGCGCACGGCGGCCACGGTGCGCCAGAGCGCCCGCGACTGGCTGGAGCACGAGGACCGGCTGGCGTTCGAGGGCGAGCTCGAGCTCGAGGTGGACGTCGACGCCGCCCACCTGCGGGGCGCCCTGACCACGTGGCTGTTCGCGGCGCTCGTGCCGCCCGACTACCTCGCGGCGACCGTCAGCGTGCGCCGGGAGGGCGCGCTCGCTGCCCGCTACCCGGTGCGCGTCGAGAGCGCGCTCGCCGGCTATGGCTGGCGCGACCGGGAGGAGCGCCTCGACCGCCTGGCCCGCCGCCTCGGACAGCGCGTGGCCGAAAGCCTCTAGCGCCGGCGCCGGTGTGCCGATACGCCTGCCGGTATGGCGAACGCCGGCGCAGCGCGTGTCCACGCGATCTTCAAGGTCAAGGCAGCAGGCCAGACCCGGATCGTCGTCTTCGATACCCAGGACCTCTCGCTGGGGCGCTCGCCCGAGAACGACCTCGCGATCGACGAGCCCGAGATGTCGCGCAAGCACGCGGTGTTCAAGCGCTCCCGCGAGGGGTGCCGGGTCGAGGACATGGGCACCTCGAACGGCACGAACGTGAACGGCGAGTCGGTGAGCCACGCGGTGCTGTCCCACGGCGACGTGGTCAAGATCGGCGAGGTGGAGATCACCTACGCGGAGACCACCCGCAATCCGGCGACACTCGGCTCGGTGGTCGAGTACGCCTCCCAGCTCAAGAGCCTCGGGATGCCGACGGCGCACATCTCGGGCGACGGCGAGGCCACGATCCTCGGCCTCGGCCTCGAGGTACCGGGCGGCGCTGACGACGACGACTTCGAGGTGCTCCCGGCGGGCGACTTCGACCTCGAGACGCTGACGCCCAAGGCCGGGCGCACGCGCGACCTCGATGCCGAGGTGGCGACCCTCGAGCCCGACCCGATCGACGACTTCTCCTTCGGCGAGGCGGTGGAGGCGCAGCCTCCGGCTCCCGAGGTGTGGGAGCTCGACGAGGAGGCGGCGGCGGCTCCCGACGGCGAGCGCGTGACGCTGACCCTCGAGGTCGAGGGGCTGCGCGGCGAGCTGCGCCGGCTGATCGAGGGGCTCACGGGCAAGGTGCTGGAGGTTCCCAACCTCCGCATCCGCATCAAGGGTCGGGATCTGCGCTGACCCAGGGCCCCGCCCCAGGCGCGAGCGTCAGGCCGACGAGCGCTTCACCAGCACCTCCGCGAGCCGGTCGATCAGCTGGGGCACCGAGAAGGGCTTGTGCAGCAGCGCGGCGGCGGGCTCCTTCCCGTCCCACGACGGAACTTCCGCGGACGCGACCTGGACGAGGATCGGCAGCTCGGGACGTGCCGTGTGCAGCAGCTCGACCAGCTGCGGGGAGCCCGAGGCCGGAAAGTCGGCGTCGATCACCGCGGCGTCGAGCTCCTCGCCGTGCAGCCTCCACAGGTCGCGCGCCTGCTCGGGGTCGCACGCCTCCACCACCTGGCGCCCGGCGCCGCGCAGCGCCGCCGCGGAGGTGCGGCAGCGCTCGCGGTTCGGGTCCGCGACCAGCACGAGACAATCGCTGGCCGCGCGCGCGGGCTGCTGGGGCTTCATCGGCAGGGCGATGCGGAAGCGCGTGCCTGCGCCCGGCTCGCTCTGTACGTCGATGGCACCGCGATGGCCCTGCACCAGCCCGAGCACGGCCGACAGACCGAGGCCGTGTCCATCCTTCTTCGTGGTGAAGAAGGGCTCGAAGATGCGCGCCCGGGTGTCCGCGTCCATGCCGCGTCCCGTGTCCTCGACCTCCAGGCAGGCGTAGGCTCCCCCGGCCAGGCTGTCGCCGCCGAGCCAGCCGAGCAGCTCCGAGGGCTGAAGCCGGCGGGAGAAGGTCCGCACGGTCACCCTGCCGGGACCCGCGCCGACCGAGTCGGCCGCGTTGAGGACCAGGTTCATCAGCACCTGCTCGAGCTGCACGAGGTCCGCGTGCACCGGCAGCGGCTCGGGTGCGGCCTCCAGCACCAGCTCGACGTCGCCGGGCAGCGCCGTCGCGAGCAGATCCGAGAGCGTGCCCGCGAGCTCTGAGAGGTCGAGGCTGCGAACCTCGGGCGAGCGCCGTCCGGCGTAGGCGAGCAGCTGCTTCACGAGCCGCGCCGCGTTCTCCGCCGCTTCGATCGCGTCGGAGAGCGCCTCCCCGCGATGGGCGGGCGTGGAGTCGGAGGCGCTCGCGTAGCGCACGCTGCTCAGGATCACCGCGAGCAGGTTGTTGAAGTCGTGGGCGATGCCGCCGGCGAGCACGCCGAGGCTCTCCAGCTTGCGGGCCTCCTGGAGCTGGAGCGCGAGGCGCTCCTGCTCGCGGCGCGAGTCCTCGAGCTCGGTGACGTCGCGGACGATCGCCTGGAAGGCGGGTCTCCCGTCGTAGGTGGTCGGGTTCCCGACGCCCAACAGGTGCCGCGCGACGCCGTCGAGACCACGGACGCGCAGGTCGAAGACCTGCCCGTGGCGCGCGTCGGCTGGGGCGCGTGCGTGCGCCGAGGTGACTTCGCGCACCGAGTCGGGGTCGAACAGCGCTCCCATGCCGGTGCCGCACAGGGCGGCCGCGTTCGCCGCGCCGCACAGCATCGCCGCGGCGGGGTTGGCGTACACGATCACCTCGTCTCGGACCACGAAGATCCCGAGCGGCGCGTTCTCGACCAGCTCGCGGTGGCGCTGCTCGCTCTCGCGCACCCGCTGCTCGGCCTCGACGCGCGCCGTGACGTCGCGCGCGATCATCAGCAGGTGCTGGCGCCCGTCCCGCTGCGGGGCCGCGAGCAGCGTCGCGTCCACCCAGCACCAGCGACCGTCCCGGCGCAGAACCCGGTAGGTGGCCGCGCCCGAGTCCTCGATACCGGAGACCACGCGCTCGAAGGCGAGCATGACGCGCTCGCGGTCCTCGGGATGCACCTCCACCGCGTCGGCGCGGCTGCCCGTGCGAAGTCCGAGCGTGTCGTCCACCCGCTCGTTCGCGTAGAGCAGGTTCCAGTCGCCGTCGAACTCCACGATCATGTCGAAGGCGTTCTCGGCGATCAGCCGGAAGCGCTCCTGGCTCTCGCGCAGGTGCTGCTCGAGGCACCGGGCCTCGCTGACGTCGCGGCTCACCACCAGGACGTGGCGCTCCCCGCCCTCCGCCTCGAAGGGGGTCAGCGTGGACTCCACCCAGATCGTCCGACCGTCCGAGTCGACCACCCGGAAGGAGACCAGCCGGTTCTCGCCGGCGAAGGCCGCCTTGAAGTGGCGCATCACCTCGCCGCGCTCGTCGGGGTGCACGGCGTCGATGGAGCCGAACAGCCGGGAGTCCGGCGACATCCGCGCGCCGTTGGCGAAGACGAGCGTTCCGTCGGGAGCCAGCTCGACGATGCGGTCGGCGGCGCTGCCGGCGAGCGCGCGGAAGCGTCTTTCCTCGGGAGTCGGCTGGTCGCTCATCCGGGTCGAGATCGGCCTGTCCGGCTCGGTTTCCGCCGCCACGGCACCGTTGCAGTGCGAGCGCTCCCGAGCCCCTCGGCGGGTCGTTTCGACGCTCCCGGCCAAAGGCTTGACCGCGAAGGTCGGCTCCGGCCTCTAGATCTTCCCCTTCACGGGAAGCAGGTCGGAATACACCGGATCGCGTTTCTCGGACTTCGCCGCGAAGGCCTCCATCATGTCGGCGGGCTGGAACATGCCGGTCTGCCAGGTGGCGATGTAGTCGAGCCCGTCGGCGATCGAGTGGTCGCGCGCGTAGTTGAGCATCTCCTTGCTGCCCCAGACGGCCAGCGGCGAGCGCGCGGCGATCTCGCGGGCCGTGTCGAGGACGCCCTCCACCAGTGCCTCGTGGCTCGGGTAGACGCGGTTCACGAGTCCCGCCGCGAGGGCCTCGGGCGCGGTGAGCCGCCTTCCGGTGTACGCCAGCTCGCGCACCAGGCCCTGAGGGATCAGGTGGGGCAGACGCGGGAAGGTGCCGACGTCGGCGGTCATCCCGATGTTGATCTCCTGGATGCAGAAGAAGGCGTCCTCGCTGCAGTAGCGGATGTCGCAGGCGCTGATCATGTCCACGCCGCCGCCGATGCAGCCGCCCTGCACCGCGGCGAGCACGGGCATGCGCGCGCGGTCGAGGCAGCCGAAGGTCTGCTGGAGGCGCAGGACCTCGCGGCGGAAGTTGGCGCGCCGGCGCCCGACCTCGGCATCAGGGTCGTTTCCGTCGTCCGAGGTGAACACCGCCAGGTCCATGCCGGCGGTGAAGTGCTTGCCGGTCGAGGAGATCACGATCGCGCGCGCCTCTCCCGACTCGTCGAGGTGGTTCACGATCTCGGGCAGCTCGCGCCAGAACTCCGGGATCATCGTGTTGTAGGCTTCGGGACGGCGCAGGGTGATGTGGGCGATCTTGTCGCTCAGGGTCACCTCGAAGCAGGTGTAGGACACGGGGATTCTCCTTCTCTTCCGGATTTCAGAGCCAGCGGGTGCCGATCCAGTAGAGCAGCGCCCACAGCGGGGCGCCACTCGCGAAGGCGAGCGCGAGGGCGAGGGCGGACCAGCCCGCGAAGCTCGTGCCGTCGGAGGCGGAGGCCGCGGGGCTCGGGACGTCGAGGCGCAGGCGTCGCCGCATGCCCGCCACGGACTCCTCGAGCAGGGAGTCGGTGAAGGGCTCGCCGTAGAGATTGCCCGTGTGGCGTCCGCGCACGAAGGCACGCCAGACGGCACTCGGTGCGATCCACAGACCGATCTGCATGGCGTAGAGGTTCAGCACCCAGGCCGCGATCATGTCGCGGCAGCCCGAGGCCACCTCCCAGGCGCCGATCTCCGCCTCGCCGACCCAGCTCGTGTCGTAGCCCGTCACCACGTGGTGGAGGTCGTGGTAGCGCACGGCCCGCACGCGGCCCGGTGTGTTGGGGATCGCGAAGCGCAGCGGTCCGAAGGCCAGGGGCACCCACTTCTTCTCGTAGCCGCCCGAGGTTTCGAAGCCGTTGGCCTCGAAGTAGCGGCCGCGCGCCTCGCGCAGGCTGGAAGCGGGGTCGTAGTCGGCCATCGGGCGGGGTCCTGGGTCGGGCCGCGCGACGCTAGCACCGGAGGCCCCCGCGCCGCTTTACAAGGCCCCGTCCCAGCGGGCATACTGGTCGATCTGACGGAGCGTCAGATCTCTTTCTCCGCCGCGGGGTGCGCATGGCGACACAGCCCGATCCGGGTCTCCTCCGCGCCGACGCCCCGGTCGACCCCGTCACCGTCGAGGTGATCCGGGGAGCGATGGAGACGGTGGCCTACGAGATGGCCACCCACGTCTCGCTCACCGCGACGACCCCGATCCTGAACCAGAGCAACGAGCGCAACGCCACGATCCTCGACGGGCGCGGCGCGCTCGCCGCGCTCTCGGTGGGGATTCCGCAGTTCATGCTCTCGTCCACGCTGCCGGTGCGCTTCGCGATCGACTTCTTCCGGGAGGAGGGCCTCCACGCCGGCGACGTCCTGGTGGCGAACGATCCCTACCACGGCGGCGGGCACCTGCCCGACTACAACGTGTTCGCCCCGGTCGTGCGCGACGGCGAGCTGGTGCTGATCGCCTCGATCCAGTGCCACCACGCCGACACCGGCGGTGGCATGCCCGGCGGCTACAACGCCGAGGCCATCGACATCTGGGCCGAGGGCGTGCGCTTCCCGGCGGTGAAGCTCTACGACCGCGGAGTCGAGCGGCGCGACGTCACCTACATGATGAAGGTGAACAACCGGACCCCGACCTTCATCGGCGACCTGCGCGCCCAGGTGGGCGCCGCCCAGCTCGGGGCTCGACGGCTCGGCGAGATCATCGACCGCTACGGCGTGTCGGCGGTGCAGGCGGCTTGCCGACACTCGATCGAGTACGCCGAACGCCGCTTCCGAGAGGAGGTCGCCTCCTGGCCCGACGGCCGCTACGAGGCCGACGCCTGGGTCGACCACGATCCGATCGGCAACCCGGACATCCGCGTGCACGTGGCGGTGACGATCGACGGCGACCGCCTGACCGTCGACTTCACCGGCAGCGACACGCGCCAGGACCTGAAGGCCTACTCCTCCTTCGGCAACACCCGGGGGTACGTCGTGGCGCAGCTCGCCTCGATGATGGATCCGGCGATCCCGAAGAACGAGGGCTTCTTCGACTCGATCGAGCTGGTGGTGCCCGAGGGCTGCGTGCTGAACCCGTACCCGGGGAAGACGGTCGCCGCCGGCACCCATCACCCGGGCGTGGAGGTGGGCGAGGCGATCTGCAAGGCGCTCGCCCAGGTGCTGCCCGAGCGCTCGTGTCCTCAGATCTACAAGCTCGGGATGCCCACGGTGATCTTCGGGCAGCACCCGGACTCCGGTCAGGTGTTCGTCGACCACTCGGTGGACGTGCTGGCCGCCTACTGCAACGCGGTCCAGGGCCAGGACGGCTGGGGGTCGATGCCGGCCTCCTTCGGCAACCTGATCCGCGCTACCGCCGAGGTGAACGAGTCGATCTTTCCGGTCCGGCACGAGTGCTGCGACTACGAGATCGACACGGGCGGCCCCGGACAGTGGCGCGGCTGTCCCGGCTCGCGCGTGGTGAAACGCATGCTCGCGCCCTCCACCGTCACGACCTACATGGTCGGGATGAAGTACCCGATGTCGGGCGTGGCCGGCGGGCACGACGGCTCGCCCAACGAGCTGGTCACCAACTTCGAGAACGACGCGGCCCGGAAGATCACCTGCATGGCGAACGGCGTGCCCCACGCCCCGGGCAGCGCCTTCCGTTACGTCTACGGAGGTGGCGGGGGCTGGGGCGATCCGCTGCGGCGCGACCCCGAAGCGGTGCTCGACGACGTCTACGATGAGCTGGTCTCCGAGGCCTCGGCCGAGCGCGACTACGGCGTCGTCTTCACGGGAAGCCTCGAGGAGGACACCCTCGCGGTGGATGCCGAGGCGACGAAGGCGCTGCGCGCAGGCAAGAGGCCGCAGGCCGCGGGCAGTGAGGCGCAGCCGGGCGGAGCCCTGAAGGTGGAGAGCAGCTGACCGTGGGTCTTCGCATCGGCGTCGACGTCGGCGGCACCTTCACCGACTTCATCCTCGCGAGCCCCGAGACCGGCGTCGAGCTGCTGAAGGTCCCGACCACCCTCGACGACCAGAGTCGGGGCGTGATGGAGGGCCTCGCGCTGCTGGCGGGGCGCCGCGGCCTCGACGCGCGCGGGCTGCTCGCGCGCACCGACCTCTTCGTCCACGGCACCACCACCGCCGACAACACGATGATCGAGATGAACGGGGCGAGCACGGGTCTGCTCACCACGAGCGGACACCGCGACGAGATCGAGATCCGGCGCGGGTACAAGGAGGACATCTGGGATCCGGCGCTGCCCCCGCCGGCGCCGATCGCGCGCCGGCGCAACCGCTTCGGCATCCCCGAGCGCCTCGACTTCCGCGGCCAGGTGGTCGTCCCTCTCGACGAGGAGGCGGTGCGCGCGGCCGCGCGCCGTCTGCGCCGGCGCGGGATCGAATCGATCGCCGTCTGCTTCCTGTTCTCGTTCCTGAACCCCGCCCACGAGCGGCGCGTGCGCGAGATCGTGGCCGAGGAGCATCCCGAGGCGCGCATCTCGCTCTCTCACGAGGTGATGCCGACCGCGCCCGAGTTCGAGCGCACCTCGACGACGCTGGTCGACGCCTACGTGGGACCCCGGCTCGGGCGCTACCTGGAGCGGCTCGAGCGCGCCCTGCGCGAGGCGGGCTACGCCCACGACCTGCTGATCATGCAGAGCAACGGCGGGATCATGACCGCCGACCAGCTCGCAAAACGCGCCGTCGCGGCGCTGGGCTCGGGTCCCACCGGCGGCGTGATCGGCGCCTGCGCCGTGGCGCGCCGCTCGGGGGTGTCGGACTTCATCGCGATCGACATGGGCGGCACCAGCTACGAGGCCTGCCTGGTGAAGGGTGGGGAGCCTCGGGTGCGCTCCTTCTGGAACTGGCAGCACCGCTATCTCGTCGGACTTCCGATGGTGGAGATGCACTCGATCGGCGCCGGCGGCGGATCGATCGCGGTGGTGGAGGCGGGCGCCCTGCGCGTCGGGCCCGAGAGCGCGAAGGCCCTGCCCGGGCCGATCTGCTACGGGCGCGGAGGCACCCGGGTCACGGTCACCGACGCGAACCTCGTGCTCGGCTACATCAATCCCGAGGCGCTGTGCGGGGGCGAGTTCAAGCTCACCGGCGCGGGCGTGCGCGAGGCGATCCTCGAGCAGGTGGGACGGCCGCTGGGCCTCGACGTCGTGGAGGCGGCCCACGGCATCTTCCGCATCGTCAACGCCAACATGGCGAACGCGATCCGCCGGGTGTCCTCCGAGGCGGGCTACGACCCGCGCGACTTCCACATGGTGGTGTACGGCGGGAACGGCCCCGTGCACGCTCCCGTCCAGGCGCGGGAGCTCGGCGTGCAGCGGCTGCTGGTGCCGAAGACGTCGCCGGCGTTCTCGGCCCTGGGGCTCCTGATCGCCGACTACGTCGTGGACCGCCAGCGCTCCTACATCGCGCCCTCCTCGCGTGCCGAGGTCGATCGCGTGAACGAGCTGTTCGCCCAGCTCGAGGACGAGGCCGCGGCCGAGCTGCGCGCGGCGGGCCTGGCGCGCGGCGACCTCGAGTTCCGCCGCTTCGTGAGCTTCTGCTATCCGGGCCAGACCTTCGACATGGCGGTCCCGGCCCGCACCGGCGGCGACGGGCGGATGGGCGATGCGGACCTGGCGGCCACCGTCGCGGCGTTCCACGACCAGCACGAGGATCTGCACGCCTTCGCCGCCCGCGACGAGGAGCCCGTGGTGCGCTCGGTGCGCGTGCAGACCATCGGCCGTACGCCCCCCCTCGACCTGGGGCGCAGCCCCGAGGCGCGCACGCCGCTCGCCGACGCGCTGCGCGTCCGGCGCCCGGCCTTCTTCGACGGCCGCTTCGTCGACACGCCGGTCTACGATGGCGAACGGATCGGGGCCGGTCACGTGATCGAGGGCCCGGCGATCGTCGAGGAGCGCTTCACCACCATCGTCGTCCACCCGGGCCAGCGCGCCGAGCTGGACGACTTCGGCAGCTACCGGATCGATCAGGGCTAGCTGAGAACGCGAGAGAGGAGCCGATGACCCAGTCGAAGACCCGCAGCGACGGCCTGATTCCGCTCGACACCACCGACGTCGACCGCTGGATCGGAAGGCCGCTCGGCGGCGCCCGCCTGATCGAGCCGATCCACAAGAACGACCTGCGGCGCTGGGCTCAGGGAATGGCCAACCCGAACCCGCTCTACTTCGACGACGACTACGCGCAGGAGGGCCGCTTCGGGCGCATGGTGGCGCCCCAGTCCTTTGCCGTGTGCACGGACACGAGCCACGGTGCGGGCCCCGCGATCCAGGGCGTGATCCCCGGCCAGCACATGATCTTCGGGGGCGACGAGTGGTGGTTCTTCGGCCCCCGCATCGAGCCCGGGGACGTGATCAGCCACGACCGGATGCTCTTCGACTACAAGGTGGCCGAGACGAAGTTCGCGGGTCCGACGATGTTCTCGCGCGGCGACACCACCTACATCAACCAGCGCGGCGAGGTGCTGTGCAAGCAGCGCTCGACCTCGGTGCGCTACCTGGCCGAGAACGCGCGCAAGCTCGGCATGTTCAAGGACAACGTGCCGCGCACCTGGAGCGACCAGGAGCTGGAGGTCCTGGAGAAGCGCAAGCTCGAGTACTACCAGAGCTTCCTCGACCTGGGCCACGGCAAGCGTTTGTTCGTGAAGGTGGGAGACCGGCTCCCGACGCGTCCGATCGGCCCGCACAGCATCGCCACCTTCACCACCGAGTGGCGCGCCTACCTGATGACCGTCTGGGGCGCCTCGCGCGAGTTCGGCGAGAGCTCGACGCTCGAGGCGGGCTGGCTGCCCGAGATGTCGCGCGACCGGGAGGGCGCGAAGATCGACCCGACCAACGCCGACGGGCTCTACAAGGGACCCTCCCGCGGCCACGTCCACACGCGCTATGCCCAGCTGATCGGGATGCCGCGCGAATACGGCTACGGCGCGTCGATGGGCGCGTGGATCCTCGACTACCTCACCAACTGGTGCGGGGAGTGGGGCACCGTGCACCACAGCAGCATGCAGTACCGCGCACCCGCCCTGTCGGGCGACGTCACGTACCTCGACGGCGAGGTGGTGGCGCTCTCTCACGACGGTCCCGGGGGTCCGATGGCGACGGTGAAGGTGGTGATGACCAACCAGGACCAGGTGGTGATGGCGAGCGGCCAGGCCGAGATCGAGCTGCCGGCTCCGTAGAGTCCGGTATCCCCGCGTGACCGTTCCTTTGGATCCCCGCCTCACCTTCTCGCGCTTCCTGGCCGACGCGGCGCGCCGCCACGGCGAGCGCGTCGCCGTCGTGTCCGAGGAGCGCTCGCTCACCTACGCCCAGCTGGAGGCGGAGGTGCGCGAGCTCGCGCGGGCGTTGATCGGCGCCGGTGTGGTGAAGGGCGCGCGCGTGGCGTTGTGGATGGGCAACGGCCCCGACTGGATCGCCGCCGCCTTCGCCGTCACCAGCGTGGGGGCGGTGCTGGTCCCGGTGAACACCTTCGCCAGCGCCTCCGAGCTCGACCACGTGCTGCGCCACAGCGACGCCTCCGCGCTCCTCCTGCAGCCGACCCTGGGCCGGCGCCGCTTCGTCGACGAGCTGCTCGAGGCGCGCCCGGGTGTCGAGGGCGGTCTCGCCGGGCGGCTGCGCGTGCCGGCCTGGCCCCAGCTGCGGCGCGTCGCGTGCCGCGGCCTCGCCGAGCCGCTTGGTGCCGTCGAGACCTGGGACGCCCTGCTCGCCCAGGGCGCCGACGTCCCCGACGCGCTGCTCGACGCCGTGACGGGGGAGGTCGAGCCCGGCGACGACGCGCTGATCGTCTACACCTCGGGCACCACCGCTCTGCCCAAGGGCGTGCTCCACACCCAGCGCGCGGCCGTGCTCCAGGGTCACCGCTTCGCCGAGATGCTGCGCCTCGATGCGGAGGACCGCGTCCACACCACCTATCCCTTCTTCTGGACCGCCGGCATCGCGATGTCGATCGGCGGCGCCTTCGCGGCCGGGGCGCGGCTCCTGGTGCAGCCGGTCTTCGAGCCCGGCGCCGCGCTCGAGCTGATCGAGCGCGAGCGCGCCACCACCGTCCACGCCTGGCCCCATCAGCACAAGGCGATGGGTGACCACCCGAGTGCCCGCGCGCGCGACCTCTCGTCGCTGGTGAAGATCGAGGTCACCTCGCCGCTCGCCGCGCTCGCGGGCGTGGAGGCGGACGTCTACGGGGCCGGCGCCTCCTACGGCCTGTCCGAGACCTTCACCATCTGCAGCGCGCTTCCGGCCGACGCGCCCGCCGCCCAGCGCCGCGCCTGCAACGGCCGGCCCTGGCCGGGGATGGTGCTGCGCATCGTCGACCCCGAGACCGGCGCGCCGCTGCCGGCGGGCCGCGAGGGGGAGATCGCCGTCAAGGGCGTGACGCTGATGCGCGGCTATCACAAGGTCGCGCCCGAGCGCACCTTCGACGCCGATGGCTTCTTCCGCACCGGCGACGCCGGCTCCCTCGATGCCGAGGGCTTTCTCCACTGGACCGGACGGCTCACGAACCTGATCAAGACCGGCGGCGCGAACGTATCGCCCGTGGAGATCCAGGAGCTGCTCGAGGGACATCCGGAGCTCGTCTTCGCGATTCCGGTCGGCGTCGAGCACCCGACCCTCGGCGAGGCGCTCGTGCTGTGCGCGGTGGCGGTGGAGAACGCCGCCCCCAGCGAGGAGGGGGTGCGCGCCTGGCTGCGCGAGCGCCTGGCCTCCTACAAGGTTCCCAAGCGAGTACTCTTCTTCCGCGCCGAGGAGCTCGCCTATACCGGCAACCAGAAGGTGCAGGTCGAGCCCCTGCGCGAGGCGGCCCTGCGCCGCCTGCGCGAGGAGGGCACGGAGATCGAGGGCCACCGCTATGTCGCGACCTGACGCTCTCGGACGCTTCCGCGGCTCGGCGTTCCGGCGGCTCGGCGCCGCGCTCGCGGGAGTGGTTGCGCTCGCGCTCGCGGTGCCCGCGGCCGCGCACCGGCTGGCGCCGTCGCTGCTCTCGATCGAGGAGCAGGCCGACGGGGCGCTCGCGGTCGAGTTCAAGATGGCGCGCCAGCAGCCGAGCGGCGCGCGGATCGAGCCCGAGCTGCCCGAGGACTGTGTGGCGGCGAGCGAGCCCCGCGTGGAGGCCGACGCCGCCAGCGTCACCGTGCGCTGGACCGCCCGCTGCGGACCCGAGGGCCTGGTCGGCCGCCGCGTCGGCGTGAGCGGGCTGGCGGAGTCGGCGACCAACGCGCTGCTGCGCATCTCCCTGCGCGATGGGCGCACCGTGCAGGCGGTACTGCACGGCGGAGCGCCCTCCCTGGTGGTGCCCGCGCGGCCCTCCCTCCTGACCCTCTTCCGCGACTACCTGCGGCTCGGCGCCGAGCACATCGGCACGGGCTTCGACCATCTGCTGTTCGTGTTCGGCCTGATGCTGCTCGCCCGCAACGCACGCCAGCTGGTCGCCACCGTCACGGCCTTCACCGCCGGCCACAGCGTGACGCTCTCCCTCGCCGCGCTCGGCTTCGTGCGCTTTCCGAGCGCGTGGATCGAGGTGGCGATCGCGCTGACCATCCTGGTGCTCGCCCTGGAGCTGGCGCGGGGCGAGCCCGTCCCCGGCGCGCCGCCCGAGCGCATGTCGGCACTGCGGCGCCGGCCGTGGCTGGTGGCCTTCGCCTTCGGGCTGCTGCACGGCCTGGGCTTCGCCGGGGCCCTGGCCGAGGTCGGTCTGCCCGAAGGGGAGATCCCGATGGCGCTGTTCTCCTTCAACGTCGGGATCGAGCTGGGCCAGCTCAGCTTCGTGGCCCTCGTGCTCGCCGCGCGCGCGGTGCTCGCCCCCGTGCTCCGCGGCGCGCCCCCCTGGCTGCGTCGGGCGCCGGTGACGGCGATGGGGGCGCTGGCCGTCTACTGGTGTCTCGACCGCGCGTCCGGACTGTTCTGAGCCCTGCGCGGATCGAGTAGCATCGGCGCCGATCGTCGCGAGAAGAGGAGGAACGCGGTGAGCCAGCGAGTGAACCGGACCGACGGCGAGTGGCGCGAGAAGCTGACGCCCGAGCAGTATCAGGTGTGCCGCGAGGCCGGCACCGAGCGCCCGTTCGCCGGGAAGTACTGGGACTGCAAGGAGGACGGAATCTACCGCTGCGTGTGCTGTGGCAACGAGCTCTTCGACGCCGGCACCAAGTTCGACTCGGGCACCGGCTGGCCGAGCTTCTGGGAGCCGATCGACGGCGAGCGCGTGCGCACCGTGGAGGATCGCTCCCACGGGATGGTGCGGGTCGAGGTGCGCTGCGCCCGCTGCGACGCCCACCTGGGCCACGTGTTCCCCGACGGTCCGAAGCCGACCGGCGAGCGCTACTGCATGAACTCGGTCGCGCTCGATCTCGCTCCCCGGACCGCGGAGCCCGACTGAAGCCAGAGCCCCGCCGCGCCGTGTCGCGCGGCTCCCTCGAGAGGACCTCCATGTCTTCCGGTCCCCGTCTCGTTCTCGCCCTCGCCCTCGCCGCCCTGCCCGCAGTGCTCGCCGCTGCCGAACCGGCGGCGCCGTCCGATCCCTTCGACCCGTGGACCGACGCCGCTCGCTACCGCTTCACCTATCGCGTCGAGCTCGGCCAGATCGCCGCCGAGCCCGGCGACCGCCTGCGTCTGTGGCTGCCGTCGCCCGCCGATACGCCGGACCAGCGCGTGCTCGAGCACCGCGTCGCCTCGCCCCACGCTGCCGTCGAGGTCGAGGACGCCCTGGGCAACCGGATCGTGTCGATCGCCTGGGAGGGTGCCGCCTCCGAGGGAGACGCCGTCGAGATCGTCTCGGTCGTCGAGCGCCGCCCCTCCCACGGGATGTCCGCGAGCGCCGTCGTCGCGGGATCGCGCGACGACCCGAAACGCTACCTCGCCCCGACGAAGCGGATCCCCCTGGACGGCGTGATCGAGCAGATCGCCGTGCAGGAGGGCCGCGGCACCGAGAGCGACGCCGAGCGGATCCGCGCGTACTACGACTACGTGGTGAAGAACATGCGCTACGCGAAGGAGGGCACGGGCTGGGGCCAAGGCGACGCGATCTGGGCCTGCACCGAGAAGTACGGAAACTGCACCGACTTCCACTCGCTGTTCCTGGGCCTGGCGCGCAGCCAGGGCATCCCGGCCCGTTTCTCGATCGGCTTCCCGATCCCGCCGGACCAGGCCGCCGGAGAGATCCCCGGCTACCACTGCTGGGCCGAGGCCTGGGACCCGGCGCGCGGCTGGGTGCCCTTCGACGCCAGCGAGGCGTGGAAGGCGAAGCGCTTCGACGACTACTTCGGGACGCTGCCCAGCGACCGGATCGTCTTCACCACCGGCCGCGACCTCGTGCTCGAGCCGGCGCAGGGGGGCGCTCCCCTCAACTACTTCATCTACCCCTACGCCGAGCGCAACGGCGTGCCCGTGGAGGGCGTGAACGGCGCCTATCGCTTCGAGCGCGTGGAGGCGCCGCTCGCCTGGCATTAGAGATTCTGGTAGCGCCCCAGGTCGTAGAGGCCGGCGGTGGTAGGATCGCGGCGGCGCAGGTCGCCGTGGAGCCAGTCGAGGGTCGCCCAGAAGCGGTCGCTGGTGCGGCGCACGCCGTAGCGCCCGACGAAGCGCTCCAGGTCGTCGTCGGACTCCGTCGCGAGCAGCGCGTTCACGAAGTCGTGGATCCCCGCCGCCTCGACGTCGAAGAAGAAGTTCGGATAGCTCCCGAAGGCCTCGGGCAGCACGGTGAGCGTGTCCTCCTTCGGGCGCCGGCGCAGGTCTTCGCCGAACATGAACGCGACGTTGGTGTGCGCGGCGTTGTGGATCAGCGCGTACACGATGTCTTCCCGCTCCGTCGGATCGACGCGCACGCGCACGAGCGAGACCTCGGGCAGCAGGTGCACCCACGGGCCACGCACGGAGGCGATCCGCTGCAGCTCGCGCTCGACGGCGACCTCGGTCGCGCTCGCGCCGGGGCGGTCGCAGGGCGGATTCGCGCAGCGATTGAGCCGATCCGGCGGGCCGGCGGCGGGTCCGGCCTGGGCGCGGATCTGCTCCAGCAGCTGGGCCTTCGGGTCGCCCGCCGTGTAGTGCACCTGGGTGCCGTGGTGCAGCGATCGCAGATGGTCGGTGAGGAAGTAGCCGACCTGGAGCTTCGCTCCCCGGTACCAGGAGGCGCGGATCTCCTCGCGCTGGTCGGCGGGCAGGAACGCCAGGAAGAGATTCTCCGACTGCATGCGCAGCTGGTCCATGTACAGGCGAGTCGCCACCTGATGGGACAGGCTCCCGAACACGTCGAAGCCCGCGACCAGGTCGTAGTAGATCCGCTCGAAGATCGGATAGTCCATGATCCACGCCGTCTTCGGGGTCTCCCCGACGAAGCCCCGGAGGACGGCGGCGTTGTCGTAGTTGCGGAACACCGTCAGCAGGGCGTTCGAGTTCTCCCGGCCCCCGTCCCAGATCCAGTCCAGGGCGGGACCCTTGTGCTCGGGGTCGAGGGCGTCGTAGCGGTCCTCGCGCAGGTCCAGGTACTTGTGCTGGTCCAGGTTGAAGGCGAGCCACAGCTTGCCGGGGCGGGTCTCGCCCGCGTCCTCGGCGGGCAGGCTCAGCAGCGGGGCCGCCTCCGTGAGGAAGGTCGGGTCGGTCACCGACAGATCGCGATGCGGGTCGAGGAACGCCACCCAGAACTGATCCTCGATCACGTCGACGGCGATCTGCCCCCGGCACACCGGCCCGCGGATGAAGGTCATGACGAAGTACTCGGCGTCGTCGAGCAGGAACGTGTAGCGGACGAGCGGGGGGATCTGGTCGAAGGCGAGGAAGGGGTTCGACGCCTCGTCTTGCGAGTAGCCCGGCAGCCGGCTCGGCTGCCAGTCGCTGTCGAGGAAGAGCTGGCGCAGCCGCTTTTGCTTCGCCGCGCCGAACGGATACACGATGTGGGTCTTGTGGACGATCGTGCTCCGGATCGGCTGGAGCCGGTACCAGAACGTCGCCGTGCCCGGATCGTCGTAGGGCCGCACGGTGGCGATCTCGTCGATCGCCTTGCCCGGGGCGGTGCGCGAGCGCAGCACCCGGAAGAAGGGGCCCGCCGGCAGATCGTCGAGCACGAGGTGGGCCAGGAACAGGTGCTCGTAGAGGTAGCGGGCCGCGATCCGCTGCTTCGTCGAGGTGCCGTTCAGCAAGGTCTCCCACTCCCGCACCTGCTCCTGGGCGCGGGCCGGAAGCGGCGGAGGCGGAGGGGGCGGCGGCGCGCCCTGGACCACCCAGGAGGCGAGCACGCGCAGCTGCTCGCTGGGGAGGGGCGCCATGCCGTAGGGCATCCCGCCCTGGGGATGGTTGCGCGCGTAGTCGTCGAACTCCCCCGGCGCCGGGCAGGTGAGCGTGCGGCCGATGTCGAGCTTCACCGTATCGGGCAGCTGCGCGCCCTCCTGGAAGGGATGGGCGTGGCCCAGCGCGAGCATCTGAAGCACCAGCGAGGCCTCGGCGGCGTCGCCGGAGCTCGTGGCCGGTGCACCGAGCACCTGGAAGAACCCGCGCCTGCGCCACTCCGCGGTGTCGTGCGCATCGATCCCGAGCCGCGTGGGTGCCACCGCCTTCAGTCGAGTGGAGTCGTAGACCGGCATGCGCGTCGCGCCGCGCTCGATCCCCTCGTAGGACGAGAACAGGAGCTGGCAGGGCCCGTCGTAGCAGGCGTGGCACACGACGCAGCGCGTCTCCACGACCGGTTGCACGTCGGCGTCGAACGCCACGGACTTCTGGAGCGGGGCGAGGGCCGGAGTGTCGAGTTCGAGCGGGACCTCCGAGACGGCGGGAACCTGGGCGCAGGGTCCGTTCGCCATCGCGAGGGGGACGAGCGCGAGGATCGCGAGGAGACGGGGTCGCAGCGCCATGCTCCCACTGTGCGCCGCGGATCGCGCGGGCCGCTGCAGCTTATCGGGTCCCGGACGCGGTCGCCGCTCGCCGGCGCAGCTACCGTGGAGACGCGAGCGGAGGAGCCCGATGCGACGACCCGGTGCACGGTGGGCCACTGCGTACACCCTGACGCTGCTGGCCGTCGCCGGCTGCGGGGGGCCCTTCCTGGTGTTCCCGGGCGGCGCCCTCTCGGGAGAGCCGGTGAACGAGCCGGTGGGCGACTGGTCCTTCGTCGACGATCGCTTCATCGAGATCGAGACTCGCCCGGAGGATCCCTACTCGGTGCAGCTGAACTACGTGGTGAAGGACGGGCAGCTCTACATCGACCCGGCCGAGGGACGCACCTGGTTCGCCTACCTGCGCGCCGACCCGCGGCTGCGCGTGCGCGTGGGCAATCGGGTCTACCCGGTGACGGCGGTGCTCGTCGGTGAGCCCGGCCAGCTCGAGGGCTTCGATCCCGATCGCTACGTGTATCGTCTCGAGTCGCGAGCGCCCTGAGCGGCGCGTCGCCCCGAGGCCACACCGATGACCTTCGAAGAGGTTCCGCGCGAT
>CAZZFT010000050.1:0-31668 GCA_964653555.1 uncultured Spirochaetales bacterium
CCAACGAGGGACAGGCCTTCGTGTTCCTGGGGGGAGCAGAAGGGATCGCCGACGGGAACCCGCTGACTGCCCACGCCCTGCTCGAGTCCAACCAGGCATCGGCGGCCTTCGGCTTCACCGTCGCGTCGGCGGGCGACGTGAACGGTGACGGTTATGGCGATGTGATCGTCGGGGCGGATGGCTACGACGCCGGCGAAACCAATGAAGGCGCCGCCTTCGTCTTCCTCGGCAGCGCGTCCGGAATCGCGGGGCTCGACCCGAGCAGCGTGCACGCCCAGCTCGAGTCGAACCAAGAGGGTGCGCTCCTCGGCGCAGCGGCGGCGTCGGCTGGCGACGTGAACGGGGACGGTTACGGCGACGTGATCGTCGGGGCGGATAACTACGATGCCGGCGAAACCGATGAGGGTGCCGCCTTCATCTTCCTCGGCAGCGCGCTCGGCATCGCCGGGGGCGATCCGAGCACCGCCCACGCCCAGCTCGAGTCCAACCAGGAGTCGGCGAGCTTCGGCCTCAGCGCGGCGTCCGCGGGGGACGTCAATGGAGACGGCTATGGAGACGTCATCGTCGGGGCACGGGGTTATGAGAACCGCGGCGCCGCGTTCGTATTCCACGGCGGACCCTCGGGCATCGCGAACGCAGACCCCGCGACGGCCGCCACCCGGCTCGAGGCCAATCTGCCGAACCAGGATTTCGGCGTGAGCGTGGCGTCTGCGGGGGATGTGAACGGGGACGGCTATGCGGACGTCATCGTCGGTGCCATGCGCTTCGATGGCGGTGAGGCGAACGAGGGCGCGGCCTTCGTCTTCCTGGGGAGTGCTCTCGGTATCGCCGATGGCGACGCGCTGAGCGCTCAGGCGCGGCTGGAGTCCAACCAGGCATCGGCGTTCTTGGGCTCCAGCGTGGCGTCTGCGGGGGACGTGAACGGGGACGGCTATGCCGATGTGATCGTCGGGGCGCCCAACTTCACGAACGGTGAGGCGAACGAGGGAGCGGCCTTCGTCTTCGTCGGCAGCGCCTCCGGTGTCGTGGGGAGCAATCCGACGACGGCCCACGCTCGGCTCGAGTTCGATCAGACGGATGTCTTCGACATCGGGGGTTTCTTGACGAATGTCGCCTCGGCGGGCGACGTGAACGGGGACGGCTTCGCGGACATCATCATCGGCACGCCCCGCTTCGACGCCGGCGAGACCGACGAGGGCGCGGCCTTCGTCTTCCTCGGCAGCGCGTCCGGCATCGCTGACGGCGACCCGAGTACCGCGCACGCCCGGCTCGAGTCCGACCAGGGATCGGCGAGATTCGGCTGGAGCGTGGCGTCTGCGGGGGACGTGAACGGGGACGGCTTCGCCGACGTCATCGTCGGCGCCCCCAGCTTCGACGCGGGAGAGACCGAAGAGGGAGCGGCCTTCGTCTTTCTCGGCTCCGAGTCCAGCCGCCTCGCGCGACCCCGCCAGCTCCGCGGAGACGGGAGCGGTCTGGCGGTCCAGCCTTGGGGCGCCTCCGGCAGCAAGGACTCCATCCGCGTCCGGCTCACCGGCTTCCCGAGCCCGCGTGGGCGCGAGCGCGGCAAGCTGGCGATCGAGTCCTGCCCGTCGGGCGTCGCCTTCGGACACGGGACCTGCGTCGAGCAGCTCTCACCCACCTGGGTGGACCTGTCCGCCTCGCCCGCGGGCACGATCTTCGAGGAGACGCTCTCCGGTCTCACCGAGGGAGCGCTCTATCGCTGGCGCGCCCGCGTTGTCTACGCGCCCTTCCACATCGACGAGCCCGGCATCACGGCGCCCCCGAACCCGCGCGGCGGGCCGTGGCGGCGCGTGAATGCCCAGGCCGTAGAGGCCGACGTACGCGTGCTCCCCGAGCCGGGGCTCTTTGCACTCGGGGCCGGCGGCCTGCTGGTGACGACGCTGGGGAGGCGACGTCGACGGCCCTCTGAGGTGCGACAATGAAGCCCACCTCCGGAGGCGCTCCCGTGGTCGCCGTGACGTCCCCCACCACGCCCTTCGCCTGCCAGCACACGCCCCAGATGCCCGACGTGCTGGCGGAGATGGACGCCTCTCTCGCCCTCACCACCTACCAGGCCGGGAAGCTCCTGCTCGTGGCCGCGGAGGGCGAGCGACTGGTGCACCTGCCGCGCACCTTCGACACGCCCATGGGCCTGGCCGTGGACGGCGACCGCATGGCCCTGGCCACGCGACAAGAGATCGTGCTGCTTGCCAACGAGCCGCGTCTGGCGGCCTCCTACCCGCGTCAGCCCGGGACCTACGACGCGCTCTTCGTGCCCCGCTCGGTGCACTTCACCGGTGCGCTGACGGTCCACGACCTGGCCTTCGCCGAGACGGGCCTGATCGGGGTGAACACGCTCTTCTCCTGCCTCTTCGAGCTCGACCCGAGCTACAGCTTCCGACCGATCTGGAGTCCTCCCTTCGTGAGCGCCCTGGCGCCCGAGGACCGCTGCCATCTGAACGGGCTCGCCCTCGAGGACGGGCGGCCCCGCTACGTGACGGCCCTGGGCGCGACCGATGGCGCCGGGGGCTGGCGCGAGGCGAAGGAGGGCGGCGGGGTGATCGTGGACATCCCATCCGGAGAGGTCGTACTCGCGGGCCTGCCGATGCCCCACTCGCCGCGCGTGTTCGAGGGGACGCTCTACACGCTGCTGTCGGCGACGGGGGAGGTGATCGCCGTGGACGTCGCCCGCGGCCAGTACGACGTGGTGCACCGCGTCGACGGATTCGCCCGGGGGCTCGCCTGCCACGGCGGACACCTGTTCGTCGCCACCTCGAAGTTCCGCGAGCACCACACCTTCGGCGACCTCGCGCTGCCCCGGGACCGCCGCGCCTTCTGCGGCGTCTCGGTGCTGCACCGGGAGAGCGGCGCCTACGTCGGCGACCTGCGCTTCCTGCGCTCCTGCGAGGAGATCTACGACGTCCAGGTGCTACCGGGTCTGCGGCGGCCCGGCATCCTCGGGGTCTCCGACGAGACCCACCGCCGCGCCCTCGCGACCCCGGACCAGAGCTTCTGGGCGCTGGAGCGAGAAGGGGAAGCCGCTACAGCGTCCGCGCCGGGCGGAGCTCTCCTTCGAGACCGGCGCGCCGCGCGATCGCGCGGGCGCGACGGTGCTCCTCGCTGATCGCGCTGCGCGATGCCCCCCGCGCTCGCAGCAGCGCCAGCCGCGCCGCGCGCGTGCGCAGCTCGCTCGAGCGCGCACCGAGTCGACGGTCCTCGGCGAGGGCGCGCGCGAGCCGGTGCTCGGCTTCGTCGAAGTGACCCAGCGTGGTGGCCGTCTCGCCGAGGAAGCGCTCGACGGACCCGAGATGCAGCATGCCGATGCCGACGACGACGTGGCGACCCGCGAAGGGGATCAGCGCCTCGTGGACGGCGGCCGCCTCCTCACGCGCATCGAGCCGCGCGCACAGCTCCGCCAGCCCGCTCGTCCCCGCGAGCCAGGCGTGGTCGCGGGGAAAGGCGAGACCGCGCGGGGTCGCGAGCAACGGGAGCGCGGCGCGCGCGGCGCGGACGTCCCCGGCCGCGAGATCCGCAGCGGCCAGGGCGACGCGCCAGGCCGGGGTCGGGGCGCCGCGGATGAGATCGACCAACAACGGGCGCAGCTCGGCGAGCCGGCCCTGGGCGCGGCGCAGACCGTAGAGCTGGACGCCGTACCACTGGGGCGCCATCTGCGGGTCCGAGCGACGTCCGAGCGCGAAGGCCCGCTCGAGCCCCGCCTCGGCGTCGGCGAGGGCGCCCACCATCAACGCGCGCATCACCTGGAAGTGCTCCACGTACCAGTCGAAGAAGGGCTGACGCGCCGCGCGGGCGAGCGTGCGGTGGGTAGCCAGCGTCGCGTCGACGCCGTCGAGGTCGCCGCTCTCGAGCAGGTCGTTCACCAGGTTCGCGCACGCGTCGTGCAGGAGCAGTGGATCGTCGAGGCGCTCCGCGGTCGCGCGCAGCTCGCGGTCGAGTGCCAGGCGCTGGGCGAGATTGTCCGGAGCCCATGCACTTGCGCGCACACACAACAGGACGTGACCGAGAGTCTCTTCGTGCCCGAGTCGCTGCGCCATGGCGTGGGCCTCGCCCGCCAGGCGGGCGCGGCGCCCGGTGTCGTCTCCGTGCAGAAGCGCCATGGCGAGACGGGCGAGGAGTCGCGCGCGCAGGGGATGGTCCCCGGGCGGCAGCAGGCGCAGGGCCCACTCGAGCAGGCGGACGCGGGTGGGGTCGAGGGGCGGTGCCTCTTCGAAGCCGGCGTGCAACAGCGCCGCGCGGGCGGCGTCCTCGGGCCGCGCGAGCCGGCCGGCGAGATCGAAGGCCTCGCGCAGCGCGTGCCGCCCGTTCTCGGCCTCGGCGCTCGCGACGCACGCCTCGCCGAGCTCGAGCAGCAGCGCGAGGCGCAGGCCGGGATCAGGCGGCTCGCGGCCCAGCAACTCGAGCGCGCGCCGGGTCCAGCGCGCGCTCTCATCGAGCGCGGCGCGCCGGCGGGAGTCCGCGGCGGCCGCGCGGCACGCCGCCACGGCCTCGAGGGAACGCCCGGGCAGCGCCGCGGCGATCCGGTGCTCGGCGATCTCGGCAACGCGCGCGCCCGCATCGTCGCGCTTGCCCAAGGCGTCGGCGATCCGTCGATGACGGTCGCGCCGCGAGTCGCCGTCCTGGCGGACGAGGAGGGTCTCGGGCACGAGGGCGTGGGAGAATCGGTAGCGGCCTCCGGGCGTCTCGGCCGTGCGATGGAGTACGCCCGCTGCGGCGGCCCGCTCGAGATGCTCGAGGACGGTGCGAACCGGCTGCCCCGAGGCCGACGCCAGGAGCCCCGGCTCGATCTCGCGGCCCAGGGCGGCTGCGAGATCGATCAGTATGCGGGTCTCGCCCTCGAGAGCATCGACCTGCGCGAGGATCGCGCCGCGGACGGCGGCCGGCAGCGCGTCGGCCGGCTCGAGAGAGCGTCTCGGCCCGCCCAGGGCGAGCAGCTGGAGCAGGAAGAAGGGATTCCCTCCGGTACGCTCGTGCAGGGCGCTGACGAGATCGGCGTCGAGCTTTCCCCACGCCGCGTCCGAAACGAGCATCGAAACCTCCTCCGGCGTCAGGGGAGCGATCGTCCGGGAGGAGGCGTGGCCGTAGCGCGCGATCGAGGCCATCACGGCCGTGGCCCCGTCGCGCGCCCGCAGCTCGTTGTCGCGATACGTACCCAGGAATACGACACGCGCGCCCGCCAGCTCTGCCGCGACGATCTCGAGCAGACGGAGCGAGGGCAGGTCGGCGCGATGCAGATCGTCCAACACGATCAACACAGGGCTCTCGGCCGACCAGGCGAACAGCGACGTTGCAAGGGCACCGGCCAGCCGGAACAGCGCCTGGGAGGCGTCACGGGCAGGCCGCGCGCGATCTCCTGCCCGGAGGATGCCGAGCTCAGGCATCGCGTCCAGCAGCAGCGACGCCTCCTCGCGGACGGGCGAGCTGCGGCGGTCGGAGAAGGCGCGTCGCAATACCTGGGACCAGATCCAATAGGGCGGCGCCTCGCCGAGCTCGACGGCCTGACCCGTCCAAGCCGTGGCGCCTCGCTCCCCAGCGCGACGCGCCAGCTCTGCAGCGGTGCGACTCTTGCCGATCCCCGGCTCGCCCGAGAGCAGCAGGATCCGGCCCTCGCCCTGGAACGCCCGCTCGACCTCGGCTTCGAGCTCGACGAGCAGAGCCTCACGCCCGACATAGCGCTCACCGGGAGCGGGCCGCTCCGAGGCGCAGACCTCGCAGGGTGCGTCGAAGGAGTATCCCCTTCCGCGGTGGGTGTGGATCACCCGTTGGTGTGCACCGTCGTCGCCGAGCGCTGAGCGGGCGCGCTTCACCGCCTGGTCGAGGGAAGCGTCGCTCACGGCCGCGCCGTTCCAGACCGTGGCGATCACCTCGTCGCGAGTTACCACGCGGCCGCGCTGACGCGCGAGGAGGGAGAGCACTTCGAGTGCGCGCCGCGGGATGACGACCGTCCGCCCCTGATTCCACAGACGGGGCGTATCGAGATCGAGCTCGAAGTCGCCGAACGCAAGGCGCACCGCCCCATTATCCCACGGATCGGCGAAGTGGTGGAAGCCCAGGCGGAACGGCCGACTCTAGCGAAGGCGACGAGCCCGGAACACGTTCTCCTGCAGCTCGCGACCGATCTGCGTGTTGCGGCGGATCACGTCCGAGAGTCGCGTGTCCTCGACCGCGCGGATCTCGCCGCGCGAGAGCGTCTTCTCGTACCAGTAGCGATCGCCGTCTCGCAGGGCGACGAACTGATCGACGACGATCCGGCGCGCGAGCGACCCCAGGTGGGACCCCGGGACGGGATCCTCGGCCAGGCAGCCCACCCAGAGGTCGACGTCGTCGGGACTTTCGTAGACGGTGGCGAGCCGCGCCTGCACCTCGGGGTCGCTCGACATCTCGGCGAAGGAGGCCGCTCGCGGCAGACCCATCGCCTCGCGTGCGTCGTTGTAGCCCGGGAGGCCGTGATCGCGGCCGCGCTGGATGTTCAGCGCGGCCAGATCGAAGCCGCCGGCGCCGGGCGGTCCGAACAGGAAGTTGCGGACATCGTCGACGACCTGCACGTCGATGCGCTGGTGCCGCTGGGCGGCGAGGCCGCGCAGGAGCGGCTCGATGCCGCCCTCGTCGATGATCCGCTGCGGCGCGAAGAAGGCGTCGCGCAGGGGGAGGTGGCCGGCGCGGATTTCGCGCCCGCGGCGGTCCAGGCGCAGCAGCGTGGGGCTGAGCGCGCTGTGGCCGAAGCGGTAGGCGGCGGTGGAGAAGGCGTTCGCGATTCCCGCGTCGAGCTCCGGGTCGTAGCCGCGATAGGGGGGGAGGGCGTCGGGGCCCAGCAGCGCGGTCAGGAACTCGCGGTAGGTGATGACCTGCATCTCCGCGCCGACCCACTGACGGGCCTTCTGGTACAGGCGCTCGCCGTCCCATTCCGGGTGCCGTTCGGACAGCCTCGCCACGAGCCGGTTGTGCTCGCGGACGAAGAGCGTGTGCAGCGCCGTCAGCGCCGCCTGCTCGTTCGCGCGCACGTCGCCCGCGAGGAAGAGCTCGGGACCGGATCCGCCGGCGTTGGGCAGGCCGTCGGCGTTGAAGGGCAGGAGGTCGCCTGCGCTGGTCGCCAGGCGCCCGGTTCCGTCGAGCGTCCGCAGCGCCGCCGCGCGCTCCGGGTCGGAGCCGTAGACGTTCGAGGCGTCGAGGTAGGCGGTGATCTCGTTGCGCTGCTGGCGCGGAGCGTCGGGGCCGCCGCCGCTCGCCGGGTCGTAGAGCGAGCGGTTGAAGGCGATCGCCGCGAGGCCGGTGCCGAAGGGGTCGAAGAAGGGATCTCCGACGGGCACCGGGATCGGAGCCGGCTCGGGCGGCGCCACCCCGTCGGTGAGATCGATGTCGTGATCGACGAACTGACCCCACTGCCACAGGTAGTCGCTGGTGCCGAGCGGGTTCTCGATCGGGAACGCTTGGACCGCCACGGCGTTGCTGACGGCGCGCGGACTCGGCCGCTCCGGCCCGGCCATCGCCGACACGCCGTCGGCGTAGTCCGGTGGCATCAGGCGCACGAGCGACGTCCCGGCGGCTCCCCAGGCGTCGTGGTCGCGATTGTTCGCAAATCCGTCGAGGCTGCGAAACGCTCCGGACACGCGCGCCCGGTCGCCGGTGCGCGAGCCATCCCGCAGGCGGCTGCGCTCGATGCCGAGCACGGGAGAGACGTCGTTGCCCCGCGCCTCGACGTCGGTCGGCTCGGCGAGCAGGCCGGCTCCAACGAGCATCGCGAAGGTCAGGGAGAGGCCTCGCTCCATCGGGTCCCCTTCTCGAATCGTCCCGTTCGAAGGTCTCCGCCCGTCAGCGGGCGGTGTCGCCCTGGCAGCGGCCCGGCGTTCCGTATCCGGCGACGCCGCCGGCGCAGGCGAGCCCCGGGCAGCACTCGGCGCTCGAGCCGCAGGCGAACCCGGCGCCCTTGCACAGGGTGACGACCGCCGCGCCGGCGAAGGCGCCGCCTTCCGCAGGCGGCGCGGGGCGCTCGACCGCGCCTCGCGGATCCGGCTCGGAGGATGCGAGCGCGACGGGCGCCGGGTCGGCTTCGCGCGGCACACCCGTCTCCGGCGCGTCGAGCTCGGGCTCTTCGGCCTGCGACCGGCTGGCGAGCTGCGTCCCCTCGGCCTCGGTCGGCGCGGGCGCGGGCTTCTTCACCAGACCCGAGAAAAGCCCCTCGGGCCGAGCGCTGCCGACGACCCGCCCCCCCACGTCGGCACCGCCGGTGCTCGCACCCGGCATCGCGCTGACGATCCACACCGCTCCGGCGATTGCGCCCAGGACGAAGGCGAGCGCGCCCAGCAACGACTTGATGGTCATCTCATCACCTCCGGTTCGCGCCTAATGCCTGGTTCCGATCCGGCTCGGAGCCGCCGCGGGCTGTTCTTCCGGGAAGAACAACACGAGGTTCTCCAGGAAGCGGACGACGCTCGTCGCGTCGGGCTCGGCGAGGGCGAGGAATGCCGTGCGCGAGGCCAGCGCCTCTCCCCCGTGCTCGAGGATCGCCTCGCTGATCGTGGAGGCGCGGCCGTCGTGCAGATAGGGCGCCGACGACCCCACGCCCCAGAGCTCCTTCGTGAGCCAGACCGACGCGCCGTGACCCGACTCGTCCACGTTCTCCGCCAGCCCGGGTCCGAGGTCGTGCCGCTTCAGGTCGCCGAACAGGCGCACGACCGCTCCGCCCGCGCGCGTGCGCTCGAAGTTTCCCAGGTCGAAGCGGCGGCGCCCCACCTGGAACCGATTGTTCGGCAGGTCGCGCGTCAGGTCGAAGTGGATCGCCTGGGCGAGAGCGGGCTGACCGGCCGGGAACGGGTCGTCGCGGTAGCCGGCGACGGTGCTCGGCTCGCTGAAGGTGGGATCGTCGATCACCAGCCGCGGCCGGTGGCAGTCGGCGCATCCCACCTCGCCGAAGAGCTGCTCTCCACGGCGGATCGCGTCCACCTCGTCGCGCGTGAGCGCGGGCAGCCCGAGCGCCTCGATCCGCTTCTGATCGCCGATCCGGGCCAGCTCGAGGCGCAGGCGCATGAGGTCGATCCGCGTCACCGGGCGCGGCTGTCCGGCGAGATAGAGCGCCATCGCGGTCATGTCGGCGATCGAGACCTCGTCGGCCACGCCGTCTCCGTCGCCGTCCACGCCGTCCCCGACGAGCTCGACCGGCTGCATGCCCAGCTCGTTGTGCTGCGCGCCGCGCGAGAAGGAGCGCACCGAGGGCTCCACGCCCTTCCACTGGAAGGGGCGCACGACGAGATCCGGGTCGACGCCCTCGACGCCGGCCGTGTCCGGGGCCTCGTTGCAGCGGACACCGATCGAGCCGAACGCGACGCCCTTCGCGGAGAGCGCGACGTCGACCCGCTGGCCGGTGGCGCACGCGTCGGCGAGGCCCGCCTCGAAGCGGGCGCGAAGCTCCGCCGTCATCTCCTCGGCGAGGCGCTGGAGCGCGCCGGGACCGAAGAGATGGGGGGTGTTGCGCTGGATGAAGCGACCCGGGTCGGCGCTGTGGGTGGGATCGCGCACGACGTTCATTGCAGCCGGTCCCGATCCGTCTCCTCCGCCACCGATCCCGGCGCCCTGGTGGCACGCGACGCAGCTCGACGCGTTGGGACCGGTGGCGCGGGCCGGGACGTGGCTCCCCCACTCCGCGAAGCCGGTGAGATCTGCCCGGGGCACCCGCGAGAAGCGACCTCCGTCTCCAACGTGGGCGCCCACGCCGTCGACCGCGTTGAAGGAGGTCTCGAACAGCTCGTCGCCGCACTCGAAGATCTCGTCGAAGTCGCCCCCGGCGACCGCTTCGTCGCAGTGCTCGACGGCGCCTCCGTGGAGGCGGGCGACTTCCTCGAGCTCGTCGGCATCGTTGATGATCGCCACCGCCGGCGGCGTCAGGGCGAAGCCCGAAGCGAAGGCGACGGCCGCCGCGCGCGTCGTCCTTCCACATCCCACCCAGCGCCGAGGGTCGCGACGTGTCATGGCTCTTCTCCCGTGCGCTCCGATCCCCATCCGATCGATCCACGGACGAGCGCGAGGTCAAGCTAGGCGGCGCGGCGGCGGGCAGCCGTGACGGGGCTCACCGCAGGGGAGTCGCACCGGAGCGGCAGCCGCTCTGGCGCTGCGCGAGCAGCCAGGGCGAGGGCGACCGGATCTTCCGTGTCGCCGATCACAGAGAAGGCGGCTCGATCGACGTTAGTCGCCGGCGCGACGGCGCCGACGGGCGAGGGCGGCGGCCAGGGCCGCTCCGGCGAGCAGCCCGGTCGGCGAGTCGGGCTCGGGTGCCGGCAGGGCGGCCAGTCCGGCCGGCGTGTAGTCGTCGATGCCGATCGTCGTTCCCTTCACCAGCGACGCCGCGTCGATCGTGTCGTAGCGCGTCACCTGATGGGTGCCGCCGCCCGAGAGGGTGAACTCGGAGCGGCCGACCAGATACAGGGCGTCGCTCACCGGCGAGTAGCCGAGGCTCGAGTCGCGGCGCGGCACGCGCAGCCCGCTCACGGCGTTCGTCTGGCAGAAGGCGAAGGGCGGGTTGCAGCTCGCGACGTCGATCTCGAACAGGCCCGCAGCGGTGGGGTCCGGGCTGCCGGGCTCGGCGCCGGCGAAGCCACTGGTGTACAGGCGCCCGCGCAGGGAGTCGTAGGCGAGTCCGGTGAAGCCGCCGGTCGCTCCGATCGAGAGACCCCCGAGCAGCACGACGCTTCCGGTGGCGGGCGCGATCTGGATCAGGTCCTCGAAGCCGCCGCTGGAGCTCAGCGCGAGCAGGCGGTCGTCGCCCGGGCCGGGGCTCGCACCCGGGTCGAAGGCGAGGGAGATCACGTCAGGGTGGCCGGCGAGCGCGACGGAGGACAGCACGCTCCAGTCGCCGCGATCCAGCGTGACCAGGTGATCGTCGCCCGAGGCGTCCTGGATCCCGTAGAGGACGTCACCGTCCGCGTCGTAGGCGAGCCCCTTGAGGGTCGGGCCCGGACCGCCCGCGTCGCTCCAGCCGCCGGGCAGAGCGGAGAGGCGGAGCGGGTCGTCGGCGACCTCGCCGGCAGCTGCGCCGATGCCTCCCCAGGCGACCACGGCCACGCCGGCGTCGCCGCCCGGATCTCCGCACACGCCGCCCGAGCACAGTCCGGTGACCGGACCGTCGCTGCAGGCGGTGGCGTCGGGCTCGGGAGTGCCCTGGCTGGTGCCGGCGTGGCACGCGCAGGTGCCCCCGACGCTCTGGCGCGCGGTGCCGTAGGCGGAGCACTCGGCGGGACTGAGACAGCCTCCGGAGACGACGCTCTGCATCAGCTCGCAGGCGCTGCCCGAGCTGTGGGCGAGGCAGGCGTTGTGGCCCCGTTCGTGGGCGATCACGACGCCGAGTACGCCCATGTCCTGGGCGTCCAGGGTGACCACCAGGATCCGGTCGGGATCGTCGTCGAAGACCCCGTCGCAGACCGGCAGGTCGGCACAGCCGATCGCCGAAGTGCCGCCGCAGTTCAAGATGCTGTCCACGAGGAAGGCGCGCGAGCCCGAGCCGCCGAGGGTGTGCAGGGTGTCGAAGTCGCTGCCGTCCACCACGTCCAGACCGTCGCCGGGTGTGCCGAAGGTCTGCAGGACGACGCCGGGGGAGTGCTCCTCCTGGTCGAGCTTCTGACAGCACACGGTGTCGGCCGGTCCCTGGTTTCCCTCCAGGTGGATCAGCGCGTCGTCGAGGGCGTCTTCGATCATCGCCTCGTAGAAGGGCAGGGTGGCGGCGCCCGAGACCAGGTCGGTGTGCACGAACCACTTGATCGCGTGCCGGTCGGCGGCGGGAGCCGCGCCCGCGGATGCGCCGAGCAGGGCCGAGATCGCCGCGAGCGCGAGCAGGGCGCCCCAGCGACTCATCGCGGCGTCTCCTCGCCGCGCGCGACGCGCGCATGCAGGTCGCGGGCGTACTCGGCGAAGGAGCGACGGCGCTGTGCGGCGAGGTCCTGCCCCGGAGCCGCCAGCTGGGCCTCGATCGCGGCGCGCGCGGCCGGAGCGCCCGACAGGGCCAGACCGGTGAGCACCTGCTCCTGGAGCAGGGTGCGCAGACGCGCTCCGCGCTGCTGGCGGAACGACCAGCCCGGCGCCCGATCCCGGCTCGCCTCCGCGAGCAGCCAGGCCAGGGCGCGCGCGTCGGTGCGCGCCAGGCGCCCCATCGCCTGGGGGAGGCGGGAGCGGGCTCGGAAGGTGTCGCGGTCGACCTCGCCGGCCGGGGAGCTCGCCGCGTAGCGCTCGAGGATCGCGAAGGCCTGGGGATGCCCGCTCCAGCCGAGCGCGTCGACGATGTTGCCGTGGTACGGGGCCTCGAGCGGGTCGGCGAGCATGGCGCCCAGTCGCGCGATTCCACCGTCGTCGAGCGCCCGCGCCGCGTCGCCGGGCAGGCCCTCGTAGTAGACGGTTCGCACCAGCGCCTCGGCCTCGGCGGCGCCCCCGGCGGACGCCGGCGGCGCGACCAGCGCCCACCCCAGGATCAACGCCACGGCGACCGCTCGCTCCCGGGGGCCGATCCGCACTCTCATCCTCCCTTCGCCCGGTCCAGGACGGCGCGGCTCCAGCGCACCAGCTCGGTGGCGATCTCCTCCAGCACCTCTTCGTCCCGTCGGCCCGAGCGCTTCAGCACGTGGAAGGAGTGATCGCCGCCCTCCACCACGTGCAGCGCGGCGCGCGTGCCGAGCTCCGACACCACCGGCCGCAGCCGCTCGAGGTCGGCCAGATCGTCGCGCGTTCCCTGGACGAACAGCATCGGCACGTCGACCGCGGCGAGATGGTCGGCCCGCTCGCGACCCGGCTTGCCGGGAGCGTGGAGCGGAAAGCCGAGGAACACGATGCCGCGGACGCCTTGCAGCGGAGCGCGGGAGGACGCCGTGGACGTCATGCGTCCGCCCAGCGACTTCCCACCGGCGAACAGGGGCAGGTCGGGCGCCTCCCGACGCGCCGCGTCGACGGCGGATCGGACGGTCGCCGTGAGCACGCCCGGTGGATTCGGCGCGCGCCTCCCGCCCGCTCGTCCGGCTTCCATGTAGGGGAACTGGTAGCGGAGCGTCGCGACACCCTTTGCGGTCAGGCGATCGCTCACCTGCGTCATGAAGGGATGGCGCATGCCCGCACCCGCGCCGTGGGCGAGCACGAGCAGGGACCAAGCGTCGGGCGGGCGATCGAGGAGGGCGCTCACCTCTCCCTCGCGCTCCCCTACGCGGATGCGCAGCTCCACGGCCGTCGCGGTCCGCCGATCGCTGCGCTCAGAGGACTCCGCCACCGCCGAGGATGCCGCCGCCGCCGCCGCCGGGCATGCCGCGGCCCGGGGGCATCGACGAGGGGACGACGATCCGCGACGCCTCGCGCCGGCGGATCTCCCGGGCCTCCTCCACCAAACGCTCGACCGCCTCCTGGATCGCCGCCGGGAACTTCGCGGCCGCCTCCTCCAGCGAAGCGGCTTCGATCGGCGCCTCCACCGGCAGCGGCCCGGCCTGGGACATCAGCGTGGTCTGCGCCGAGTACAGGGCCGAGCGCGAGCCGTCGGGGCTTCCGTCGGCGTGCACCGGCACGAGCCGGCGGATGGTCGCGATGCGCAGGTCGGTGAACACCTCTTCCCGGTAGAGGTGGTCGCTGTCGACCTTCACGTCGGCGATGTTCTGGAGCGGCTCCTGCTGGCTCTCGTCGTCGCTGCTCACGCGGGGCTCCTGTCTGCTGTCGTGCCGTCGGGCGATCGCCGTCGAGCGATCGGTCGGGTCGATCGAGGGCCGTTCAGCGTAGCGAAGGTGCGCGCGCGTGTCGGATGCGCCCGGATCCGGCCGTCAGGGCGCGACGATCACCTTCCCGTGGGTCTCGCGGCCGGCGAGCGCCGCGAGCGCCTCGGGGATCTCCTCGAGCCGGTAGCGGCGGTCGTAGAGGACCGGCGCGATCTGACCGCGCGCGTGCAGGCGGAACAGCGCCCGGAAGCAGTCGCGCACCCGCTCGGGATCCCGATCGAGGTGGGCGCCCCAGTGCAGGCCGGTGACGGCGATGTTCTTCAGCAGGATGCGGTTGGCGCGGATCGCTGGGATCTCGCCGCCCGCGAAGCCGATCACCACCAGACGCCCGTTCCAGGCGATGCACTTGAGGCTGCGGTCGGTGACGTCGCCACCGACCGAGTCGTAGATCACGTCCGCGCCGCGGCCGTCGGTGAGCGCCTGGACGCGCTCCACGAAGTCCCCGTCGCGGTAGTCGATCGCGGCTTCGGCGCCCTCGCGCAGCGCGATCGCGCACTTCTCCTTCCCGCCGGCGGTGGCGATCACGCGCGCACCCAGGGCGCGGCCGATCTGCACCGCTGCGAGCCCGACGCCGCCCGCTGCCGCGTGCACGAGCAGCGTCTCGCCCTCGCGCAGCTCGCCCCGGTAGACGAGACCGGCATAGGACGTGGGGTAGGTGATCGGCAGCGCGGCGCCCTCCTCGAAGGACATCGAGTCGGGAAGCACCTGCACGGCGCGCCTCGGGACGACCGCCACCTCCGCGAAGGCGCCGGTGGAGCCCCAAGCGAGCACGCGATCGCCCGCCGCGACGTTCGTTACGCCCGGGCCCACCTCGCGCACGACACCCGCGAGCTCGCCGCCGGGTGTGAAGGGAAAGGACGGCTTCACCTGGTAGCGGCCTTGCACGATCAGCGTGTCGAAGAAGTTGCAGCCGGCCGCGCGCACGTCGACCTTGACCGTGCCCGGTTCCAGAGCGGGCTCCGGCACCTCGCACACGGCGAGGTCGCGGGAGTCCATCCACCGGTCTACGACGATCGCGCGCATTCCCGTCTCCTGCGCCGCGTACCTTGCCAGCTACAATGGACCGACGCAAAGCCCACACGAGCGCGTCGGAGGAAGCCATGTCCGCGAGCCCCGGTCCGGTCGAGTCGCTGAAGCGCGAGGTGTGCGAGGCCGTCGACGGGATGCGCGAGGGGCTGGTGCGGGTGGCGCGCGCGATCCACGCCCACCCCGAGCTGGCCTTCGACGAGCGCTTTGCGTCGTCGCTGCTGGTGCGGACCCTGCGCGAGGCGGGACTTTCGGTGGTGGAGGGCGCGTACGGGCTGCCGACCGCCTTCGCCAGCGAGTTCGGGGCGTCCGGGGGCCCGTGCGTCGCGGTGCTGGCCGAGTACGACGCACTGCCCGAGATCGGCCACGCCTGTGGGCACAACTTGATCGCCACCGCCGGTGTCGGTGCGGGGCTCGCGCTCGCCACCCTCGGCGAACGGCTGGGCGGCCGCGTGCGCGTGCTGGGCACTCCGGCCGAGGAGCACGGGTGCGGGAAGGAGCTGATGGTGAGGGAAGGGGCGCTGGCCGGCGTCGACGCCGCGATGATGATCCACCCCTCCAGCGTCAACCTCGTGAACATGCCCTGCGTGTGCATGGCCGAGGTCGACGTGACCTACCGCGGCCTCTCCGCCCACGCGGCGGCGATGCCCGAGCGCGGCGTCAACGCGCTCGACGCTCTCGTGCTCGCCTACCAGGGCATTGGCGCGCTGCGCCAGCACATCCGGCCCACCGAGCGCATCCACGGCATCTTCACCGAGGCCGGACGCGCCCCCAACGTCGTTCCCGACCGCGCCGCCGGTCGCTTCTACGTGCGCGCGGCGAGCGCGCCCGAGCTGGCCGCGCTCAAGCCCCGGGTCGAGGGCTGCTTCCGCGCCGGCGCCGCCGCCACCGGGGCCGAGCTGGAGCTCGTCTGGGGCGCCGCCGACTACCTCGACATCCGCTACAACGCGCCGCTCGCCGAGGCCTTCCGCGCCAACGCCGAACGGCTCGGTCGCGAGTTCTTCCCCTACGACAGGCTTCCGGCGAGCCTCCAGGGCAGCACGGACATGGGCAACGTGAGCCAGCGCGTGCCCTCGATCCATCCCATGCTCGCGGCGGCGCCCTCCCACTGCACGATCCACAACCCGGAGTTCGCGAAGTGGGCCGGCTCGGAGCTGGGTGACGCCGCGGCGATCGACGGAGCGAAGGCGCTCGCCATGACCGCCCTCGACTATCTCGCCGACGCCGACCTGCGCGACCGAGCGCGCTCCGTCTTCGAGGCGTTGGGGTGAGCGACCTCCAGCGCGTCGACCCGAGCGTCTGGATCGCTCCCTCGGCCCGGATCTCCGGCAAGGTGACGATCGAGCGCGACGCGTCGGTGTGGCACAACGCGGTGATGCGCGCCGAGTGCCAGGAGATCCGGATCGGCCGGATGACGAACGTCCAGGACTTCGTGATGGTCCACGTAGGCTTCGACGCTCCCACGGTGATCGGCGAATTCTGCTCGATCACTCACCACGCCACCGTGCACGGCTGCGAGATCGGCGATCACTGCCTGGTCGGCATCAACGCCGTGGTGATGGACGGCGCCGAGATCGGCCGCGGCTCGATCGTCGCCGGCGGCGCGATGGTGCCCGAGGGACGCCGCTACCCGCCGGGCTCGATCATCGCCGGCGTGCCCGCGAAAGTGATCGCCGAGCGCGACAGCGCCCGCGCGAACCGACTCAACGCCTGGGTCTACCACTACAACGCCCAGCGGACCCGACGCGGAGAGTTCCGCGCCTGGGAGGGCTCCGATTACGAGAAGTGGCTCGCGGAGAAGCGGGCCGCCGTGGACACCGACGCCGACCTCTAGATCGTCTTCGCCGCCAGGCCCCGGAACAGCAGGTCCGCGGCCTCGTCGACCGCCTTGCGGCAGGCCGGCTCGGAGAGGAGCCCATTCGCCCAGCCGATGCGCACGCCGTTGGCGGCGTGGTGGAGGGCGCGGGCGGCGGCCAGCGCGTCGACACCCGGCGCCAGATCGCGCCGACCCGACTGCAGGATCTCCGCAAGCAGGCCGATCGCGCGGTCCTGGAGGGCGAGGGCGCGCCGCGCCACCGGGGCCTCGCGATGGGTGGTGGCGCGCAGGGCGATCGCGACCAGGTCGGCGTCCGAGGCGAGCAGCTGGTGCTGCATCTCGAGGAAGCGCCGCACACGCGCACGCGTGGGAGCGCCGCGGTCGTCGCTGCGCCGGAAGCGGAGCCAGGCCTCCTCCTGAAGGTCGGTCAGCTCGAGCACGAGCAGCTCCTCCTTCGAGCGGACGTGGCGGTAGATCGAGCTGGCGCCCATGCCGGCGCGCTCGCCGATCGCGCGCAGCGTCGCGCCGTCGAAGCCGCGCTCGCGGAAGAGCTCGCGCGCCGCGGCGCGGATGCGCGCCCGGCTGCGGCGCCCCCGGGCGAGCCGCCCGTCGTCGGGACGCAGGTCCCCCGCACCGGCCGCGCTCACGCGAGGCGCGAAGGTGGTGCGACCAGCAGCTCCGGGTTCTCCAGCCGCTCCTGCACGCCGCTCGTGTAGCCGTAGGAGTAGAGGCCGTCCTCGATCCGCTCGTCGTAGGTCCAGCACAGCGTCACCATCCGCCGCCCGTTCGCGCCCGGCTTGACCCGGCCCATCACGCAGAAGGATGAGCACGTGCCGCGCTCCCAGAGATGGTGGAAGCCGGCGTCGTGGCCCACGGAGCCCAGGTTGGCCACGAACACCGAGGTGTAGAGCGGGTCCGGATCGATGATCGCCTTCGGGAGCAGGCCGAAGTGGTCGAGCCAGTCGGCGGCGCGGATCAGCGCTCCCGTCGCGACGTTCGGCAGGCGCAGCAGGAGCTTCGTCTCCTTGTCGCTCGTCGACTCGGCGCCCCGGCGCATCGGCCGCAGCCGCGAGTAGATGTCGTCGATCATCGCATCGAGGGATTCGCTCTCGGGCTCGAAGCGCTTCTTGATCGTGGTCAGGTCGCCCCGGTCGGACATCTCGCGCTTGGCGCTGAACGTGATCTGGATGTGGGGGTGCTGCCAGAGCCGGCGGCCCTTGACGAAGCGGTTCACGCGCGGCCGGAGCGCGATCCCCTGGGTGACCGATCGCAGCAGGAGGTGGAAGAGCGTGGCGGGACGGTCGGGCGGACGCTCGCGGTTGTGCTTCTCCAGGAACTCGAGTGCGGCATCCACGTCGACGTCCTGGGGCAGCAGGAACGCCGAGTCGTTCCTGCGCGGAGAGACGTGGGGCATCATGCGCCGCAGCGCAGCGGCATCGCGAACCAACGTGGCGTCGGGCCGGCGACCGAACATGGCGACCTGTGGAAGATCCCTGGGTTTCGTGCGCTTCGTGGCCGGGTGGGCTAGGCGCCCTCGCGAGCCCCGGGCGGGGAAGGCGCCGGCTCGGCCGGGAGGTTGAGCACTTCGCGGGGGAACGCATCGACGAGGAAGGTCACGACGTCCCGCACGGAAATCACGACGACCGGCCGGTGCTCGTCGTCGACCACCGGGATGTGACGAAAGCCGCCGACCGACATCTTGTTCAGCACGTAGGCGACGGTAGCGCGCACGGACAGCGTGTCCGGGTTCGGCGTCATCACCTCGCCGATCGGCAGCGCCGCGGGATTGCGGCCCTTGTCCACGATCCGGAACAGCACGTCCCGCTCCGTGAAGATGCCGGCGAGCTTGCTGGACCGCGTGCCGTCGTCGGTGACCACCACGCAGCCGCGGTGCTCCCGCTGCATCGCGCGCATCGCCTCGGTGACGGTGGCGTCGGGCGCGAGGGTGACCGGGCGCTGGGAGGGGATGACGCCCAGGGGCTCGCGCAGGAGACCGGCGTCGAACCCCACGGACACGCGCCGCGTCCGCTCGAAATAGCTCTCGTCTCCCAGGTCGTCTCGTACGTCGACCATCGCCGGTCCCTCCGATGCTCATCGTGCTCGAACGCGACCCGCGCGCGCCGGGTGCGGGGGTCGACCCTCGACGTGACCCCTTTTTACCACCGAACTGCCCCGGCACCAAGCGATACGCAACTGGCGGGACAGGGCGCAGGCGCCGAACGGGATTTCTGGACCGGTCCGAGCTGGGCCGCGGGTACCCCGCCGCTCGGAGCGAACCGCTCTGCGCCAAAACGATATGGATTTGTATTGAACGCCGAGGCGTGAAGTGCGTATGGTGGCCGCCACATTCATTCCGGCGGCGGAGCCCAACAGCCGCGTCCGTTCCGTGGTCGATCGCGCCTCCCAGGAGGTAGCCATCCCACGGGTCGGCAGGCGGGCGCGGATCGGGCAGCGCGGAGCATGCGAGGTGGAAGCCCGCGAACCACCGCCGGAACCCGGGTGCCCGGGAGAGCCTCGCTCTCCCGGGCACCGCCCTGCTCCTCGGCGGGGGAGGGGTGCTCGGGGCGGACGGCGGTTGAACTCCGCCGCCGGTTCGGCGAAGGTCCTCGAACCCGGACGAACCCTCCTGCCGTCCGTCCGCGCCCTAGGAGACCCCATGGCGACACCCGCCCTGCAGCCTGACCGCACCCGGAGCTCCGAGAGCGCGCGAGGCGACCTCGAGACCATCCTCACGTCCTTCGACACGAGCTACGCGTGGAACTACGGCTCGGTGAAGGAGGGGCTGCGCGACCTCTACGAGAAGTCGAAGCGGGAGCAGTGGAACGGGACCACCCAGCTCGCCTGGGACACGGACGTGGATCCGGAGCGCGAGATCATCCCGACCGCGGTCAATCCGCTCGCCCAGTACGGGCCCTTCCAGAAGCTCGACGAGAAGGAGCAGGCTCGCTTCCGCCACGGCCAGATCGCCCTCCAGCTCTCCCAGTTCCTGCACGGCGAGCAGGGGGCGATGATCGTGGCCTCCCAGCTCGTGGGTGGCGTCCCGTGGATCGACGCCAAGTACTACGCCAGCTCCCAGACGATGGACGAGGCGCGCCACGTCGAGGTCTTCAGCCGCTACCTCCACGAGAAGCTCGAATGGGAGTGGCCGATCAACGACAGCCTGAAGGAGCTGCTCGACGCCACGATCCAGGACAGCCGCTGGGACTTCAAGTACCTCGGCATGCAGATCCTGATCGAGGGCCTGGCGATGGCGGCCTTCGGCAACATGTTCCAGATCGCCCAGGAGCCGCTGCTCAAGGAGCTGCTCAAGTACGTGATGCGCGACGAGTCGCGCCACGTGGCCTTCGGCGTCTTGTCGCTCCGCGACTACTACACCGACATGCCGGCGAACGAGCTCGCCGACCGCGAGGACTTCATCATCTACGCGTCGGAACTGATGCGCGACCGCCTGGTCGGCGCCGATCTCGCCGAGGCGATGGGGTGGAACGTCGAGGAGGTGCGCCAGGAGGTGCTGAACTCCGAAGTCGGGCGCCTGTTCCGCAGCATGCTCTTCCAGCGCATCGTGCCGAACCTGAAGAAGCTGCACCTGCTGACGCCGAAGGTGCGCGAGGCGTACACGCGGCTCGGGATCATCCATTTCGAGGACTTCGACTCCGACGCGGCAGACCGCCAGCTCGGCTTCCTCTAGGACCCCGCGCCGAGGCCGGACGGAACCCACGGTGGACGACCGGCCCTCCCCGCGCGCGCTGCTCTTCCTCGCCTTCCTCACCTTCGTCAACACGATGAATTTCGTGGATCGCCAGCTGCTGGCGAGCTTCGCGAACTTCGTCATCCCCGACCTCGGCCTCAGCAACACCGAGTTCGGTCTGCTCACCGGCTTCGCCTTCATCCTCTTCTACAGCACGATGGGACTGTTCGCCGGGGCGCTGGCCGACATGCTGCACCGGCCGCGGCTGATGGCGGCGGGGCTCGCGATCTGGAGTCTGCTCACCGCGGCCTCCGGGGCGGCGCGCGGATTCGCGAGCCTGGCCGTGCCGCGTACCTTCGTCGGCGTCGGCGAGTCGGTATGCACGCCGACGGCGATGTCTATGCTCGCCGACCGCTTTCCCTCCGCACGGCTGGGCCTCGCCGCGGGCGTGTACTACATGGGGGTGCCGATCGGCGTCGGTGCGTCGCTGCTCGTCGCCGGCTATCTGGGCCCCGCCCTCGGCTGGCGCAACTGCTTCTACGCCCTCGGCGTCCTCGGCGTGATGCTGGCGGGAGCGCTGCTCTTCGTGAAGGAGACGCCGCGCGGCCACGTCGCGGCCGGCGGCACGCCGGAGCAACGCCCAGGCCTGGTCGAGATCGCGGTCCTGCTGGGTCGCGTGCTGAGCGGCTCTCCCGCCCTGCTGCTCACGATCAGCGGCGGCGTGGCGCTGCACTTCATCCTTGGCGCCGCCGCCTTCGATCAGCTCTGGTTCGTGCAGGAGCGCGGCTTCGAGCGCGCCGAGATCGCCCGGCTCACCGGCTGGATCGGGATGGCCGGCGGAGTGCTGGGGAATCTCTTCGGCGGGCTCGGCAGCGACTGGTTCCAGCGCCGCTTCCAGGTGGGCCGCCCGCTCTTCCTGTTCTGGGTGATGCTGCTCCTGGGCCCGCTCAACGTGGCCTACCGCCTGGTGTCGCCCGACAGTCCCTGGTTCTGGATCGGCGTGTTCGGCGGCTTCTTCCAGCTCGGCACCTTCTACGGGCCGACCTTCTCCACCGTGCAGGAGCTGGTTCCGCCGCGCATCCGCGCGACCGTCGTCGGCTTCTATCTGCTCGCCCTCAACTTCGTCGGTCTCGGCTTCGGCATCACGGTCGGGGGTATCGCGATCGACTGGATGATCCACGCGGGCGTCGACCAGCCCTACACCTGGACGCTGCTCGCCTTCACGTTCCTGTCGGGTCTGGCGATCCCGCTGTTCTTCTTCGCCGGCCGGCGCTTCGAGCACGACCGGGCGCGACTGTTCGCGCAGATGGCGATCTCGGGCTAGGAGGCCGACTCCAGAGTCGGCCGACGCGCAGCGAGCCGCAGGCGAGCGAAGGCGGGCTCCCGCCGTGCTAGGGCACGTCCGGGGTCGGCTGCTCGTGGACCGGGATTTCGTCGGGGAGCCCGCCGAGGGAGACGGCGATCTTCGAGAAGCCCATGAACAGGGCGATGCCGGCGGTGAGCTCGACGATCTGGGCCGGTGTGTAGTGCTCGAGCAGCTGCTTGCGCAGGACCTCGTGTCCGCCACCAGGCTCGGCCAGGAAGGCGTCCACCCAGGCCAGCACCGCCTTGTGGCGCGGCGCCAGGTCGCTGGTCGAGTAGCCGTCGCGGATCTCGTCGACGATCGCCTCGCTGAGGCCCTCGGCGCGGGCGCCGGCGAAGCGCGTGGCCTTGCAGATCGGGCAGTTCACCGTGCGCGCGTTGCGGATGCGCGCCATCTCCTTGGTGAACTGGTCCACCTCGCCGCGGCTCCACAGGGTTCCGTAGAGGCGCAGGAAGGCCCCCAGCAGCTCGGGCTGATGGGCGAGGGCGCTCGCCTGGATCGGGTCGCGCGACTCGGTGCGCGGGGCTTTCACGCGGGGCGCGATCACTGCGCGTCTCCCTCGGGAACGATGTCGAGCATCGCGCAGAAGCGCGTGAAGCCGTCGAAGATCGCCAGGGCCTCCACGAAAGCGACGGTCCCCGCGTCGCCGAGCGCCTCGGTGACGGGCCTCGCGTCGTCGTCGCCGATCCCGCTCGGGTCGAGCGCGTACTGCTCGGCGAAGCGCAGACACGCCTTCTCCAGCGGCGTGAAGTGCTCGCTCTTCCACCACGCGTCGAGGTCGGCGAGCTTCGCCTCGTCCACGGCCGGAGCCGCGCTGCCGGGAAGCCAGCGCGCCCCGTTCCGCTGCGCCAGCCGCAGCTGGCACAGGGCGAGGACGTTCGGGTCGACGCGGTCGTCGCGCCAGAGCAGCCCCTCGAACTCCCGCCAGGCCTCGTAGAGATTCGGGCGCAGGGCGAACACGCGCGAGAACGGGTCGGATCCGCCGGCGGTCTCGGGGAGCCAGGTCAAGGCAGCACCTCGACGGGCAGTCTAGCCGAGATCCCCGTCACGGTGGCGATGGGCGCCTCGTGGCGCGTCGCCACGGCATCAGCTTTCGGGGAAGTAGGCCAGCGCGGCGTGGACGACGCCGATGATCACGGCGTTGTAGGAGAAGTGTGCGCCGATCGCGGGAATCAGGGACGCCGTACGGACGCGCAGATAGCACCCCACGAGGGACAACAGGGCGAGGAGCGGGATCGACCAGACGGATTCCGCGATCGCCGAGCTGTGGATGCTCACGAAGAGCGCCGAGGTTGCGATCGCGGCGGGGACGATGCCCCACGAGGCCGCGAAGCAGGCGAGCACCACGCCCCGAAAGATGAACTCCTCGAACAGGGGGCTCGCGAACAAGACGAACCACACGTGCAGCTGCTGGTCCAGCGAAGGAGAACCATTCAGTGGCGTGAGCAGCGCTGCCGCTGGAGCCAACGGACTCCCGCTTCCCGTCGAAGTCGCCTGGGAGAGCGAGACGAATCCCAACGCGGCCCCGCAGCAGAACCCGAAGGCGATCTGGTCGGCGCTCGCGCGCTCGAGTCCGATCGCCTTGCGAAACGGAGCGGAGCGCGCTCCCCGGTACCTCGCGAGCAGGAGTCCGATCACGCCTACTCCGCCGAGGAGCTCCGCGGAATAGCCGATCACGATCCATGCGTCGCTCTCCAGGGTCGCAGCGACTCCCGGCGCAGCGCCGCCGGGGAGCGATCGGAAGAGACCGAACCCGACACCCAACAGGAGCATCATCGGGATCGGCATCGCCAGGTAGAGAAGGAAGATTCCGAAGCCGCGAGCCGCCGAAAGGCGGAGGACGGGCGGGAGCGATTCGGGCGCGGCGGCGCTCCCGAGCGCGAGCGTGAACCAGGGCAGGCTGCGCCCGGGAATGCGGGACGGGATCTCTCCCTCGGATCGTGCGCCCAGGGCCTGGTAGAAGCCCGCGGCGTGGGGATCGCTCTCGATCACCAGGGTCTGGTAGCCGGCTGCGCGCGCGGTCTCGCAGGCGTGCTCGAACAGCCGGCGTCCGATCCCCTGGGACAGTCGGGAGGGGTCGACGAAAAGGTGCGCGAGGTCGATCCGCCCGTCCGCCGTCGGAGCCAGGGAATAGAATCCAACCAGACTTCCCGACCGCTCGGCGACGTGGACGCGCTTTGCCGGCACGTCCTCGGGCGAAATCCGAAGCTCGGGTCGGAAGGTCGCCAGCTGCTCGACCGTGTAGCCCCAGTGGCTCTTGGACCGGAGAGCGAGGGCGGAGAGGGCCTCGGCCTCCTCGGGTCGCGCTGCGCGGATCTGGGGCATCGGTCGCTCCGGCGGTGGCCTCGGAAAGCCCGGTCGACGAAGGGCATCCTACCTGGCTCCGGCCCGCCACGGCCGCGGGATTCCCAGGAGATGGCCGGCGGCTACGCAGCCACGCCCGCCAGCGCGATGCGGTAGAACTCGTAGCCCCGCATCTCCCGCGATCTCGGCCCGAAGCAGAGCGCCCGGTACTCCGCGGCGCCGAGGTCCTCGAGGAGCTGGAGGTCGCGTGCGCGCAGGAAGTCGGCGAGGGAGACGGGGTCGAGGCCGAAGGTCCAGGTCTCGCCCGAGGCGCGCAGCGTCCGGAACAGCTCGGCGGTTCCGGTGAAGGCAGCGGGATCCCGCAGCACCTGCTCGTGGACGTGGTGAACAGGAGCTGGCTGCCGGCGGCCGCCGCGGCGCACCAGCGGAGCGTCTCGTCGACGGCGGCCTCCGTCAGGTAGTTCGTGACCCCCTCCCAGATCACGAAGGCGCGCCGCCGCGCGTCGAAGCCCCGGGCCGCGATCGCGTCCGCGAGCGGCTCGCGGTCGAAGTCGACGGGGACGAAGCGGACGTTCGCCGGACATCGGGCGCCGAGCCGCCGGCGCTTGCGCTCCTGGGTGGCGGGATGATCGACCTCGAACACGGCGCACGACGCGAGAGCGGGCAGACGCAGCGCGCGGGCGTCGAATCCCGCGCCGAGCAGGACGACCTGTCGCGCGCCGGTGCCGACGGACGCGGTGAGGCGGTCGTCGATCAGGCGGGTACGCGCCACCGCCGAGGTGCGGGCACCGGGCCACCGCGCGTCGATGAGGCGGCACAGCCGGTGCGCCGCCCCGGGAACGCGCGCCACCTCCGCCACCGCGCGCAGCGGCGGAGAGAGGAAGCGGCGGGCCCAGGAGTCCACGAACAGCCGCTCGCCGGCGGGGAGGCTCCCCTCCAGGCCCGGAACAGCGCCATGTACTCCGCGGTCCGGCTCGAGCGGTGTGCCTGCACGACGACGTCTCCCTCCGTCCCGGCGCACTGCTGCAATCCGCGCGCCGGGGCGCGAGCGTTCGGGAGGGCGCGACGGCCGATCCGGGCGCCGTCGCGGCGCTGCGCGTGCAGCCGGATCGCTGCACGCGCGGCGGCTCGCGCGCGCCCGCCTATCGAGGAGCGCGCAGCATCGGGAACGCCGTGGGTGAGGAGCCGGCCTGGATCTTGCCGACCACCTCGAACCCGTGCCGCTCGTAGAGCGGGACGTTCGCCGGGTTCGAAGACTCCAGGTAGGCTGGCAGGCCCTCCTCGTCGCAGCGCGCGAGCGTGTGCCGCAGCAGGGCCGACCCCAGCCCCTGGCCCTGCTTCGCCGGATCCACCCCGATCATCGGCAGGTACCAGTGGGGCTCCTCGATGTGGTAGGTGCCCATCTGCTCGAGCATCGCACCCGCGTCCTCGATCACCTGGGGCGCCAAGCTGGAGTACATCAGCTCCACGAGCGGCTCCGGATCCACCTCGACACCGGCGGGCAGCCACAGGGACACGCCGCCGAAGTCGTCCGCCTGGTAGGCCGTCCCGTGCTCGAAGGCGGGCCCGCCGAAGGCCGCGACGAACTTCGGGTAGTGCTCCAGGTACGCCTGCGGGTCGGGATACATCCAGCGCATCACCGGATCGGATCCGAAGGCCATCACCTGCACGGCCACGGCCCGTTCCCGATCTTCGGCTTCGATTTCGTGAACGTCAGCGGATTGCACAGCCGGTCCTCCTCGTTGTCGTTCCACGCTACTTCGAGTCCCCGGGACCGTAGCCCGGAACCCACTCCTCGAACTGCGGCAGCCCGTCGCCGATCTCCCACCAGGGCGCCTTCGAGCCGACAAACATGTGGAGCGCGGGCTTTACCCCGGGATCGTCGTGGAGCAGACCCGCCGGCACCACCACGTGGCGGCCGTCGGGAGCCGGAAAGGGCGTGCGCGAGCCGCACACGCGGCAGAAGGTGCGCCGGGTCCCGGGCGACGACGGGTAGGACTGGACCCGGTCCTCGCCCTCCAGGAGCCGGAAGTGCTCCGAGGGCACGAAGGCCGAGGACTCGAAGGGCGCTCCGTTCGCCTTGCGGCACATCGAGCAGTGGCACAGCGTGATCAGCCGCACCTCGAAGAGCTCGAAGCGAACGCCTCCGCACAGACAGCTTCCCCGCACCATGGTGCCTCTCCCGGTACGCGTGGCCGGCCGACGAGACGCTAGCCCGCGCCGATCGATTCGATCAGCCTCTCCGGGATCGCGGTCGAAGCCGCGGCGTCGCGCCCGGCGGCTATCCTTTCCGCGTGAACCCGAGCTGCGACGAGTCGTGAAGGCGCTCCGCATCGGAGAGGTCGCCGCGCGTGCCGGCATCGCTCCGTCGGCGATCCGCTACTACGAAGCGTGTGGGCTGCTCCCGCGCGCCGAGCGGCGCAGCGGACGAAGGGTGTACGACGAGAGCGCCGTCGAGCGTCTGGCGCTGATCCGTCTGGCGAAGGCGGCGGGCTTCACCGTGGCCGAGGTGAAGCGGCTGCTGGGCGGGTTCGCCCGGCGGACGCCCCCCGGCGAGCGCTGGCGCGAGCTGGCCGAGCGCAAGCGGTTGGAGCTGGACGAGCGCATCGCCGAGGCCGAGCGGATGAAGCGGCTCCTCCAGAGGGTGTCGCGCTGCGACTGTCCGACCTTCGAGGACTGCTCCCGGGCGATCTCCCAGGGCTAGCGCACCCGCCCTTGACTTGAAGTGCGCTTCAAGGGCTAGGGTCGTGGCCGTCGCGCCGAGCGGAGGGAGCGTGGAGAGATCCGAGGGCAGGGCCTGCGGCTGCGAGGCGGTGTGCAGTCTCCCGAGCGACGAGCGGCGCGACCGCGTGGCGACGATCCGCCGCGAGATCCTGCCCCATGTGACGCGCAGCGAGACGCTCGCGGACGGCGTGCTCCTCGAGTTCGAGCACACCCCCGCGCTGGAGAGGGCGCTCGAGGACCTCGTCGCCTTCGAGCGCGCATGCTGCAGCGGCCTCGCGTGGGGCCTCCACCGAGCACCGGTTGGAGTCCTGCGGCTGACTATCGGGGGGATCGCGCCGGACGCCGACTGGCTCCGGAGGCTCGGTGGCGCGAGCGCGCGCGCGGCGCCGAGACGCCTGGCCCGGCTGCTCGGGTCGATCGGGATCGGGACCGGCGCGGCGTTCTTGCTGCTCTGCGTCCTCCCGATCGCCATCGCCGCCGCAGGAGGCGCGGCGCTGGTCGCGCCGCTCGCTCGGCTGGACGATCCGCGGGTCCTCGTCGGGGCCTCCGCGGTCCTGGCGGCCTCGTCCTGGCTCTGGGGGAGACGGCCGCGGGCCTAGCTCGAGAGCCGCATGGCGAAGAACGCCAGGATCTCGTCGACGGCCGCACGGGTCGGCTGTCCCGCGCGATCGACGAGGTGCAGGGTCACGACGCTGTGGGGTCGCATCGGCGTACCGGGCAGGGCGCTCGCGTCGGGTAGCACGCGGCCCTGGAAGCGATCGCCGAGAGCCGCTTCGTAGGCGGCGAAGCGCTCGGCCCGGCACAGCGGGTCTCCCTCGAAGCGGTAGGCGAGGACGGTGAGATCCTCGTGCTCCATCCGCTCCTTCACCGCCTCGAGCTCGTCGGGAGCGATGTGCATGCCGCTCGGCCGGAAGATGGGCAGGGAGGGCTGGGAGAGCACCGGCGCGAGCACCGCCGGCTCGAGCATCAGGGACAGGGCGAAGTTGCCGGTGAAGCACATTCCGATCGCCCCCACCCCCTTGCCGCCGCACGCCTCGTGGGCATGCGCGGCGAGTGCGCGCAGCCAACGCGTCACCGGGCTCGACTGGTTCGCGGCGAAGGCGCGGAACTCGCGGCTGATGCAGGCGCGGGCCATCGTGACGAGCGCGCCGGGAATCGTGACGGGACCCCCCTGGGTCCCGAACAGCGCGGGCATCCACACCGTGAAGCCCGCGTCGCGCACGATGCGCGCGAAGCGCACGACGTGCGCGTAGATGCCCGGCAGCTCGGCCATGACGATCACCGCCGGACCCTCGCCGGACACGAACACCCGCTTCGTCTCGCCGAGCAGCGCGATCTCGCACGCCTCGAAGTCGTCCATCGGATCGCGGTCGGTGATCTGCGGACTCGAGGTGGCGTAGGTCGGGGTCGACATCGCTGCGGCGCGGGACGATCGCGCGGACGGGCCGTCTCTGTCAACCCTTGGCAGGAGCGTGCCCTTCGACCGTTTCGTCGAGCGATGTGTTAGGCGAGACCTCTGTCCCGGTCTGCGTGGAGAGGTCGGCACTTACTCACGGGTCGGGCGAACCCTGGTGATCGATCGCGAGGACGACGCGGAAGCGCGCCTTTCCGCTCATCATGCGCTCGTAGGCCTCTTCGACCCGCTCGAGGGGGAACGTCTCGTTCATCGCGTCTACTCCCGTCCGACCGGGCCGATCAGCCGCTCGGCCAGGATCTTCCGCTGCTCCGGGCCGTCGCCGTAGAGCACCTGGTTGTGCAGGCTGCGCTTGAAGTAGAGGTGGACGTCGCTCTCCCAGGTGAAGCCGATGCCGCCGTGGAGCTGGACGGAGCGGTCGGAGACGAAGGCCGCCGCGTCCGACGCGGCGCTCTTGGCCATGCGCGCGGCGGTCTCGGCGTCGGGGCCGTCCGTGTCGATGCAGCAGGCGGCGTGGTAGAGCAGCGAGCGCGCGCGGTCGATGCCGATCATCGCGTTCACGAGCGGGTGCTTCACGGCCTGGAAGAATCCGAGGGGGCGGTCGAACTGCTTGCGGTGCTTCGCGTACTCGACGGTGGTCTGGAGCTGCCACTCGCTGGTGCCGCACAGGTCGGCGGCCACGACGACGAGGATCGCCGGCCAGGCGGCGCGCAGGGCGGCGATCCCATCCTCCGCGACCATGTCCTCGGCGGCCACGCGCACGTCGGCGAAGGACACCGTGGCCTGGTCCCGGGTGAGGTCGTGGAGGTGGTCGGGCTCGAGGGAGAGGCCCGGCGCGTCGGCGGCGACGATGCACAGCACGCGTCCCCCGCCCTCGCGCCGCGCGGCCACCACGAACACGTCCGCCTTGAAGGCGTCCTGCACGAAGGCCGCGCGACCCGACAGCACGAGTCCGCCGTCTACCGCGCGCGCCTCCACGTCGCCTTCGGCCGGGTCCCAGCTGCCGCGGGCGTCGGTGATGGCGAGGCTGGCGGCGGTGCCGTCGGCGATCCGCGCGAGCCACGCTTTCGCGTTCGGGGTCCTCGCCGCGCACAGGGCGAGGGTGGCGCACAGCGTCGCGACGAAGGGAGAGGGCAGGGCGTGGCGGCCCACCTCTTCCATCAGCGCGGCGATGCCGACCATCTTCCCGCCGACGCCACCGGCCTCCTCGGGCACGGCGAGGCCGGGCCACCCGAGCTCGACGATCTGCTTCCACAGGCCCTCGTCCCAGCCGGGACGCTCGCCGCGCGCGTAGGTGGCGTCGGGGTCGGCGGCGACGAGCGCGCGCAGACGCTCGACCGGCAGGTTCTCGTCGAGGAAGCGGCGCGCGAGGTCGCGCAGCAGCTGCTCGTCCTCGCCGAAGCCGAAGTCCTTGGGGGGCGCACCGGCGGTCATCTGCGCGGCCCTACTTCGACTACGCCAGGCCGAGCACGCGCTCGCCCAGGATGTTGCGCTGGATCTCGTTGGTTCCGGCGGCGATCGTGTGGCCGTAGGAGTCCATGTAGGCCATCGGCCAGCGTCCGCCGTCGGGCGCCTTCGCATCGAGGGTGTAGAGCGTCGAGCGGACGCCGGCGATCTCCACGCCGAGGCGGGCGTTTTGCTGGGCGTACTCGGAGCCCGTGAGCTTCAACTGGAGCGGCAGGCGCATGGGGTGGTCGCACAGCGCCGGAACGCGCATCCGGCGCAGGTTCTGCTGCATTCCCTCGTGGACGATCGCGCGCTGGACGATCGCGTCGCGCGTCGCCGGGTCGTCGCTGGCGCGCACGCCGCCGCGCCAGCTCTCGCGCGCGAGGTGGACGAGGCGCTCGATCGGGCTCGTCTTGTCGCCTCCGCCGCCCCCGGCTCCCTCGGCAGCGCCGCGCTCGTAGGTGAGCGTGGTCATCGCCACCGTCCAGCCCTTGCCGACGTCGTCGAGGCGCAGGGAGTCGGGGATCTCCACGTCCTCGAAGAGCACTTCGTTGAAGCCACGCTCGCCGGTCATCTTGATCAGCGGCTTCACGGTGACGCCCGGTTGGCCCGCGATCGGGCACAGGAAGTAGGTGAGCCCGTCGTACTTGTGCTCGCGGCTGGTGCGAGTGATCAGGATCATCCAGTGCGCGAAGTGCCCGAGACTGGTCCACACCTTGTGGCCGTTCACGATCCACGCGTCGCCACGGCGCACGGCCAGCGTCTGCTGGTTCGCGAGGTCGCTGCCCGCCCCGGGCTCGCTGAAGCCCTGGCACCAGATCTCCTGGCAGGAGAGCGCGGGCCGGATGAAGCGCTTCTTCTGCTCCTCGGTGCCGTGCACGAGGATGGTCGGGATCGCCATGTTGAGCGCGACCACGTTCAGCAGGTAGGGCGTGCCCGCGCGGCTCATCTCGCGGTTGGCGATGCGCTGGAACCCCTGGTGCCCGCCGCCGCCGTACTCGGCGGGCAGGTCGGCGCCCACCAGCCCCGCCTCGTAGCAGCGCCCCTGCCACGCCTGGAGGTAGTCGCGGAGCGCGGGGCTCGTCACCTCGATGGACATCAGGGGCATGCGCTCGGGCGGGGGCGGCGGCGCGTTCTCGGCCAGCCAGCGCCGCGCGTACTCCTGGAACTCGCGCTGGGCAGCGTCCAGCGGTGCGCTCATCGGCGCACCTGCCGGAAGCAGGCGCGCACCTCGTTCACGAAGGTCTCGGGCTGCTCGAAGGCGGCGAAGTGTCCGCCGCGTTCCAGCTCGTTCCAGTACACCAGGTTCGTGAAGCGCTTCTCCGCCCAGCGCCGCGACATGCGGAAGATCTCCTTCGGGAAGATGCTGCAGCCCGTCGGCACCGATACCTCGGGCATGCCGCCCGTCTGACGACCGAAGCTCTCCCAGTACAGGCGCGCCGAGGAGGCGCCCGTGGCCGGCAGCCAGTAGAGCATCACGTTGTCGAGCAGCTCGTCGCGGGTGAGCACGTTCTCGGGATGGCCGTCGCAGTCCATCCACGACCAGAACTTCTCGAGGATCCAGGCCGCCTGACCGGCCGGCGAGTCCACCAGGCCGTAGCCGAGCGTCTGCGGGCGCGTGCTCTGCTGCTTCGAGTAGCCCGAGTCCCACTCCTGGTAGTGCTGCATCGACGCCAGGGCCGCCTGCTCGCGCGGGGTGAGCTCCGCGAGCGTCTCCGGGTCGGGCGCCACGATGGGCATGTTGAGGTGGATGCCGAGGCAGTGCTCCGGGTCGCGCAGCCCGATCTGCGTCGTCACCATCGCCCCCCAGTCGCCCCCCTGCGCGACGTAGCGCCGGTAGCCGAGCCGGGCCATCAGGGCGGCCCAGGTGTCCGCGATGCGCTCGACCCCCCAGCCCGGCTCGCGGGGCTTGTCGGAGAAGCCGTAGCCCGGCAGCGACGGGCACACCACGTGGAAGGCGTCGGCCGCGTCGCCCCCGTGCGCGGCCGGGTCGGCGAGGGGGCCGATCACCTTCAGGAACTCCACGATCGAGCCCGGCCAGCCGTGGCTCACGACGAGCGGCAGCGCCGAGGGCTCGGGCGAGCGCACGTGGAGGAAGTGGATGCCCAGGCCCGAGAGCTCGCTGCGGAATTGGGGGAAGGCGTT
>CAZZFT010000051.1:0-31315 GCA_964653555.1 uncultured Spirochaetales bacterium
TTCGCTCGCCTGCGGCTCGCTGCGCGTCGGCCGACTCTCGAGTCGGCCTCCTTGCGTCAGTAGACGCCGGCGCCCCGGGCGGCGAGGGCGACGGCGTCCGCGGCGTACCACGCGCCGAAGCAGAGGCTCCCGACGCCGATCCACTGCACCACACGCTCGAAGCGCAGCGCCACCGGGCGGCTGGCGAGGGCGGCGCCGAGACCCGCCGAGACGGTGGCCATGGCCAGGATCGTGGCGCCGGCGAAGCACGCGAGCAGGGCCAGCGCCTGGGAGACATCGCTCTGGGGCGCCACCAGCAGCGCAGCCGCCGCGGCCGACCCCCCCGCGCCGTGCAGGAGCCCGACCCCGAAGGCCGCGCGCGGCGAGCGGCCGAGGGCGGCATGGGTGTGCCGGTGGGGAGGATGGGCGTCGCCGCGGCGCGCCTCGTGGGCGTGGGGATGGCTGTGCAGCACGCCGCCGTGGCGGTGCGGGTGGGCGTGCAGGTAGCCGCGGCGCCAGCGCTGGAGCAGACGCACGGCCAGAACGACGATCACCAGGCCGATCACCAGCTCGATCACCGGCTGGAACCAGACGGGGATCGCGGGGCGCAGCCAGACGACGCCCAGCCCGAGCGCGGTGCAGGTGAGAGCGTGTCCCACCCCCCAGGCGAGACCGAGCGAGCCCGCCGCCCGCGGACCCGGCGACCGCCCGTCGGCGGAGAGCACCAGCAGCGCGGTCAGGTGGTCCGGGTCGGTCGCGTGGCGCAGACCCAGGAAGAAGGCGAGCGCGAAGGCGAGCAGCGGTCCTTCGCTCGGCACGGCTCCCACGCGGATCCCTCCCTCGATGCCCTCGCTGGTCCCGGTCGGCGCCAGCATACCGTGTCGGGGCGTCGAAGCCTCGGGCGGCGCTAGAGCAGGTGGGAGTTCACGATCACGCCGCCGTCGCAGGCAAGACTGGCGCCGGTGACGAAGGAGGCGCGGTCCGAGGCGAGCCACACGCAGGCCTCGGCGACCTCCTCGGGGCTTCCGATCCGGCGCTGGGCGTTGGTGGCGACGGTGCGCGCCTCGAAGTCCGGGAAGCGGTCGAAGTAGCGGCGCAGGGCCGGCGTCTCGAAGCCACCCGGCGCCACGCTGTTCACGCGGATGCCGCGCGCCGAGTACTCGGCGGCGCCCGCGCGGGTGAGCGCGTCCACGCCGCCCTTCGCCGCCACGTAGGCGGCGAGCATCGCCTCCCCTTTCACCACGCCCGCCGTGGTGACGTTCACGATCGAGCCCGATCCGTTCGCGAGCATCGCCGGGATCTCGTACTTCATGCCGTAGAAGACACCGGAAAGCGTCACGGCCAGCGTGCGATCCCAGGTGCGGTCCTCGATCTCGTGCAGGAGCCCGAAGCCTCCGGCCCCCCCGACGGCGTTGTTGCAGGCCCAGTCGAGGCGTCCGAAGGCCGCGACCGTCTCCCGAACCAGGGACTCCATCTCCTCCGGGCGCGACACGTCGGCGCGCACGAAGCGCGCTTCGCCGCCGGCGTCGCGAACCGCGGAGGCCGCCTCCCGACCGGCCTGCTCCTGCACGTCGCTCACCACCACCGCCGAGCCCTCGCGCGCCGCCAGCAGCGCGACCGCCCGGCCCAGCCCCTGGGCCGCACCGGTGACGAGCCCGATCTTTCCCTCGAGCAGCTCCATGCGGCCGCGGATCGTAGCGTCCCGCTCGGGGACGATCGTCACCCCTCCGCCAGCCACTCGACCCAGCGACCGTGGTGATGCGCCCGGGCGAGCAGGCGATCCTCGCCGCCGGGCCAGGCGCGCAGCCGCAGCTCGGCGAACTGGAAGCTCGCCGGCTCGCAGCGCAGCCACAAGAGCGGCGCGTCCGAGTCGGCCCGCGCGCCCGCGGACTCGACGCGGGCGGCCACCGCGCTGCGCTCCGCCTCCGCCAGGTACCACCACATCGTCGAGTGGAAGAACACCGTCGCCACCCCCTCGCTGCGCCGCGCGAGCTCCCGCGCGACGAAGGCGCCGGCGCCGATCCGCTCGATCGGCGCGCCCTCGGCGGGCAGCGCAGCCGCCGCCGCGCCCAGCAGCGCGTGGCGATCGGTCTGATCGGCCCACAGGAAGGACTCGATGCGCCGTCGCTGCGCCGGATCGCGCAGGTCGAGGGGATGGAGGTCGCAGCCGAGGCGCGACGCCACGCGGACCGCCGCCGCGAGATCCGGCGCGGGACCGCGCCACTCGGCGTCGAGCACCACCGAGGCGCCCGGGTCGCCCCAGCGGTGCGCTCCGAGCTGGTAGCGGTAGCGGTCCCAGAACAGATGCAGGCCGGCGCTGCTGCCGATCTCCAGCAGGCGCAGCGGCAGGCCGCCGATCCGCGCCGCGCGCAGGAAGCCCCCGAGCAGGGTGGCGCAGCGCCGCACCTCGTTGGTCTGCACCTGCTCGTCCAGGCGCGGGCGCAGCACGCGGCCCTCCCGGGCGACCACCGCGAGGAAGGCGTCCCCCGCCCCGGGCCAGCGCGGCGCGCCGCCGAGCGACGGCAGGTGGGCCGCGAGCTCCGGCGCGCGTCCCTCGAGCGCCACCTGTTGCACGGCGCCGAGCACGCGCTGGCACAGGGCGTCGAGCACCGGGTGGCCCTGCCAGTCCGCGACCAGCGAGGCGAGCGGCCCGCCCGTCTCGAGGTCCTCGGCGCAGCGCTCCATCAGACGGGCCGTCAGCTCGGACCCGGCGCCCCGGCATCCCTCCACCTGACGCCGGAAGGCGTCGACGATCTCGGGACGGACCTGCGACACGGCGGGGTCGACCGGCGTCACGACGGATCGCGCCGCTCCGCGAAGCGCACCCAGTTCTCGTACCGACTCAGCTCCGTGTACCCCATCCGCCGGTAGACGGGCTCGCCCATCACCGACGCCTGGAGCGAGGCGAAGCGGGCCCCCAGGTCGAAGCCGGCGTTGCCCGCGGCGCGCGTGCACAGCTCGGCCAGCCCGCGGCCCCGCGCCTCGGGTGCGGTGCCCACCCAGTACACGCCGGCCACTCCGTGGGTCGCGATGCACATCGCCCCCGCCGCGGGCCGGCCGTCCTCCAGGGAGGCGAGGAAGGTCACGATGTGGGGCGCGACCAGCGCCGCGCGCGGCAGGACGCAGCGGGCGACCCCGTCCGGCATGCCGAGACTCGCGTAGGCGGCGTCCATCAGACGCGCGAAAGCCAGCGCGTCATCCTCGCTCTCGACGCGTCGCAGTGTCACGCCTGCCGGCGGCCGCGCGTCCGGGAGGCGCCGGTCGAGCACCATCGCCGGGGGCTCCCCGAGCAGGACCAGACCGGCGGCGCGTGCCGCCTCGCGCAGATCGGCGTCGGCGTGCCGCCGCACCTGGACCGTGAAGCCCCGACCGCGCGGCGCGAAGAAGGCGTCCCCGCGGCGCAGCACCTCGGCCGCCTCCATCCGTCCGTCGGTGCGCGCGGCGCCGTTGACGACCACGGGCAGCGGATGCGCCCCCGCCCACAGGAGCAGCCCATCCTCGTCGTGCACGGCGCCCCCCGCCCGTCGGGCGAGCTCGCGGTTCGCCTCGGCGAGGTTCAGGTCGGCCAGCTCGAGCCGCTGCGCGGAATCCACGGCGCCTAGCGACCGCGCAGGCCGCCCGAGGGCCGCTGCACCGGACGTTGGGGACGAGCCATCTCCCGCCTCGAGCCGATCTGGCGCGCGCGGTCCGCGCGGTCGAGGTCGCGGCGATCGATCTGCGAAGGCGAGGGGCGCGTCGTCTGGGTCGGGCGCTGCTGCACCGGCGGGCTCGGCTTCACCCGCTCGCGGGCGCGATCCGCCGCCTGGCTGCGCTGCTCGGGAGTGGTGCGGTCGCGCACCGCGGCCGCCCGGTCCGAGGCGCCCTCGGGCACCTTCTCCGGTACCGCGTCGCGCGTCCACTGGCCCCGGTCGCGCACCTGCCACTGGTCGCCCTCCCGGCGCGCGACCGCCCCGCGCTCGTCGGCGAACACGTCGTTCTTGCGGCCCGGTGCCCCGCGCGCCTGCTTCAGGTTCGCCTTCGCCGTGGCGCGGTCGGCGATGCGCGAGCGGACCTCGGGGCGATCGTAGGCGTTCCGGCTGCCGAGCCGGCCGATGTTCGTCTTCCGGTCCCCCAGCTTGTTGGCGATGTCGGTCCGGTTCCCCACGTTGATCGTGTTGCCGATGTTGATGTCACCGGTGTTGATGTAGACCGGCCCGCGGTAGCCGCCCCCGTACCACCCGCCGCAGCAGCCCCAGGGCCGGTAGTAGCCGTAGCCACCGCCCCAGCTCATGCCGAAGGAGAAGAAGCCATTGCTCCAGCTGACGCGGTAGTTCCAGCCGGTCCACGGGTTGTAGCCGAAGTGGAAGCCCCAGGTCGGCGGGCGCGGGTAGTAGAACGAGCCCCAGTAGGGCGGGTAGTACCAGCCGGTCCCGTAGACCGGCACGCCGTAGTACGGGAACGACCACAGGTAGCCGGGCCGGTAGCCCACGTAGACCACCTCCGGGGTCGAGTCGTAGATGGTCACGTAGGTGGTGTTGTAGACGGGCGAGCTCGGCGGGATCTTGCCGATCTCGTCCTCCGGGATCTCGTCCGCCACCGCCCAGGGTCCGCCCGCGGCCTTCGACGTGAACCAGACGCCATTGTCGACGGCGTAGTAGCGCCCGTCGATCTCGAGCACTTGGACACCGGTGTTGACGGCGTAGGAGACGCGGGTGCCGGGGATCGCCTCGAACTTCGGCTCGCCGTCGTACTCCACCTCCAGCTTCGCCTCGCTGCGCCGGATCGCCGCGGTCTGCGGGATCTCCGCGTCGAGGAGCGCCTCGTCCGCCTCCTCGGTCCCCGCCACCGACACACGCAGGCCGCCGATGTCCGAGGCCGGCGGAATCTGCCGAAAGCTGTCGGGCAGCTGATCGGCGCGCACGAAGGTCCACGGACCCGACTCGCCCTTCGCCCGGTACCAGCGACCCGAGAGCAGCACGTACATGTTCCCCGCGGCGAGGTCGCGCAGCCAGGGCGTCTCGGTGTTCTCGACGTACAGGATCTGACCGCCGGTGAGACTGGTCCAGCTCGGCTTGCCGTCGCTGCACACCAGCTCCGTGGGCTCGGTCGCGACGACGATCTCGGGCGGCGTCTTCGGCGCCGACGCGCCGTCGTCGGCCGCGGGCAGCATCTTCGCCAGGTCGGCCGGTGGAGCGCTCGTCGGCGACCAGGGCCCGAGGGGATCCGCCGCCTCGTACCACAGCGATCCGCTGCTCAGGTAGAGCGTCTTCGAGCGGGTGTCGCGCACGACCAGGAAGGGGGTGTTGAGCGCGCGCTCGTAGGGACTGTCTTCGACCGGCGAGAAGCGCGGCGTGCCGTCGAAGATCAGCAGCACCGCCAGCCGATCGCGGAACACGATCTTCGGGGGGTCGTTCTTCAGGTTCTCGAGGCTCCGCTCCTCGCGCTGGGCCGTGGCCAGGCTGGCCGACAGTCGATCGAGCGAGATCGTGAAGCCGGCCTCGGGAATGGCGCTCTCCACGATCTGGGTGAAGCGCTGCTCCGCGGGATCCTTCGAATCGGGCCAGCGCACCCGGGTGACCACCACGTCGTGCACGAGCGCGGTGTCCGTGTCGGTGTTGGTGTCGATCTTCGCGGTGAACCAGAAGGCGCCGAAGATCGGCTCGCTGCGGTCCTTCAGCTCGAGGGACATGGCGGCCCGAGCGGTGAGGACGTTCCCGGTCAGACTCTCGGGCTGGGGCTGATAGACGACGATCGTGCCCTCGGGTGCCTCGACCTCCTGGGGCCAGTCGAGCGCGCGAGCCGCCCACGCGCTCGCGACGAGCCCGATCGCGAGCCCGGCGACCGCTGCGCGCGCTCCGCTCCGCCTCCCGATCCGAACCCTGCGAGCCATGCGGGCCACCTCCCGTCGCCGGGCAACGACCCTGCGCGCCGAGAAACGTAGCCGCTTCCGCTCGCCTGCGGCTCGAGGCGCGTCGGCCGAGTCCCCTAGCCCCCGTCGGCTGCGACGGGCTTCACCTCGACGCTCACCTCCACCGTGTGGCTGCCGCCGCCGAGGGTCACGCCCTTCACCGGGCTCACGTCGTCGTAGTCGCGTCCCCAGGCCAGCACCACGTGGCGGTCGCTCGGTACGAGGTCGTTGGTGGGATCGACCTCGATCCAGCCCAGGATCGGGCACCAGGCCGCCACCCACGCGTGGGAGGCCTCCGCGCCGATCAGCTCCGGAGCGGCCTTCCCGCCCGAGCGACTGCCGGACTTCCGCCTTCCCGGCGGTGGGGTCGGCCGCGAGCCGAGATAGCCGCTCACGTAGCGGGCCGGCAGTCCGAGCGAGCGCAGGCCACCGATCATCACGTGCGCGTAGTCCTGGCACACGCCGTGGCGCTCGCGAAGGGCCTCCTCGACCGGGGTGTCGAGCGTCGTGGCACCGGGGTCGTAGTGGAATTCGGCGTGGATGCGGTGGGAGAAGTCGACCAGCGCCTCGGCGAGGCGGCGGCCCGGCGGGAAGGACGGCCGCGCGTACTCCGCCAGCACCTCGCTCGCCGCCACGAACGGGGAGTCGAACACGTACTCGAAGGCCTCCAGGGTCTCGGCGCCCCGCTCGCGGCGGAGCGACTCCACCACCAGCTCCCAGGGCAGGGAGCGCGCCGGGTCGAAGGGAGACGCCGGCTCGACCACCACCTCGCCCTCGGTGCGGATCGCGAGCTCGCGGTGCGGAGCCTGGAGCGCGAAGAACACCACGTCGTTGCCGAAGTAGTCGCGATGCCAGCAGACGCTGTCGGGCGTCGGGTCGATGCGCAACTGGACCCCACGCGACGACTGGGTCGCCAGCGGACGCGGCAGCAGATGCGCCTCGTTGTGCGAGCTCACCACCTCGTCGGCGTAGGAGTAGAGCGTCTTGTGGGATACGCGGTAGGCGATCACACGCCGCTCCAACCGGTTTCTCCACCCCGCTGCCGGCGCGGCACCGCGTGCACGAGGTAGGCGTGGTTGAGCACGTCGGCGAGGCCGGGGAGCGCCTCCGACAGATCCGAGAGCAGCACCTCGAGGTGGACGCGACGAGTCGGCGCGTCGCCGGATTCCGTGACGTCCACCAGCGCGTCGAGCGACTCCGCGCGCAGCCGCTCGCGCAGCTCCACCACCGCCTGCCGCGGCGCCCGCGGCAGACCGTCGAAGCGGGTCTCCAGCCGCTCGAGCTGGAAGGCCAGCGAGCGGGGATTCGCCTCGTCCATCAGCAGCAGGTCGAGCACGAGCGCGGCCTCGAGCGAGGTCTGGTAGCGCGAGCGATAGGTCATCGTGCTGTCCGCCACCTCGAGCACGTTCGCGAGCCGCCGAAGCTCGCTCGGTGCCGGGAACACCAGACCGCGGCGGAGCAGGAATACGACCTGGATCGCGCGCTCGAGGCGCCGGCCGATGTCGAGGAACTGCCAGCCCAGGCCGCGCGTCATGCTCTCCATCGCGATGCCCGTGAACGCCGCGAGATGGGCGACGGCGCCGTCGAGCAGACCGAGCGACTCGCTCACGCGCAGCGCGGGATGGGAGCTCGGCGCGACGAACTCCTGCTCCAGATTCGCGAGAGCGCGCCAGGCGTCCGGCGAGATGCGGTCCCGCAGCAGCCAGGCGATCCGATGCAGGGACGCCACGGCGCCGCGGACGCTGTCGCTGCGACTCTCGTCGAAGAGCGCCTCGAGCACGCGCGTCTCCAGACCGGTCTCGGGATTCTCCTCCGAGCCGAGACCGCCGGGCAGCAGGCTCTCGAGCAGCACCACCGCGTCGGGCGCCGGAGCGTCGGCGGCGCGGATCGGCTCCTCGGCGAGCCGGCGCAGCGCACAGCGGAACTGGCGCGCTCCCGCGTCCACGCGCTCGCTGGTACGGCCGAGCCAGAACAGGTTGTCGGCGGTGCGGCTGGTCAGTGCGAAGCTGCTGCGGCTCACGTCCGAGGGCCGCGTCACCCGGTCGAGCAGGCTGATGTAGCCGACGGGACCCTCGGCCAGGACCCAGGTGTCCTTGCTGCCGCCGCCGCGCTGGCTGGACACCACCAGGCTCTCGGGCGAGGCCGACACGCGCGTCAGCCCGCCGGGCATCACCGCATAACCCTCGCCGCTGCGCACGGCGTAGACGCGCAGCACCAGGTGGCGAGGCGTGGCGCCCATGGCGTCGCCCGTCGGCACCGTCGACAGCGCCACGCGCTCCTGGGCCAGGTAGCGGTGCGGTGCGGCGCGAATCCGACCCACCCACGCCGCGCGCTCCTCGGAAGAGAGCTCGTCGCCAAACACGACGTCGACGCGCGCCGACGGAAACGTGGGCTTCAGCACCAGCTCCTCGAGATGCTCGATCACGTAGTCGCGCTCGGCGGGCTGGCCGCACCACCAGGTCGCCACCGACGGCATGCGCAGCTCCTCGCTCAGCAGCGCGCGGCAGAGGCCGGGCAGGAACGCCATCGTGGCGGCCGTCTCGACCAGACCGCTGCCCAGGGCGTTCGCCACCGTGACGTTTCCCGCGCGCACGGCCTGCATCAGGCCGGGCGTCCCCAGCGCGGACTCGCCGAAGAGCTCCAGGGGATCGCAGAACTGGTCGTCCTGCCGCCTCAGGATCACGTCCACCGGAAGCAGGCCCGAGAGCGTCTTCAGGTAGACGCGGTCGTCGCGGACGCTGAGGTCGCTGCCCTCGACCAGGGTCAGGCCGAGGTAGCGCGCGAGGTAGGCGTGCTCGAAGTAGGTCTCGTTGTAGGGACCCGGCGTGAGCAGCACCGCGCGCGGGTTGCCGCTCGTCGGGGCGAGCTGCATCAGGGTGTCGCGAAACGCCTGGAAGTAGCCGGCGAGCCGCTTGACGTGGAAGTCGCGGAACGCCTCGGGCAGGATCCGCGACATCACGATCCGGTTCTCGAGCGTGTAGCCCGCTCCCGAGGGAGCCTGCGTGCGGTCGCCGATCACCCACCACTGGCCGTTGGGCGAGCGCGCGAGGTCGGCGGCGAAGACGTGCAGACGGCAGTCGCCGGCCACGGGCACGCCGTGGCAGGGCCGCAGGAATCCGGGGTTGCCGAACAAGAGCTCGGGCGGCAGCAGCAACTCGCGCAGCAGACGGCGCTCGCCGTAGAGGTCGCCCAGCATGCGATCCAGCAGCAGCGCGCGCTGGGAGATGGCCGCCTCGATCTCCGCCCACTCCTCGCTGGAGACGAGCAGCGGGATCGGGTCGAGCTGCCAGGGCCGGTCGATGCCGCGCGGATCGCCGTAGACGTTGTAGGTGACGCCGTTGTCCTGGATCAGCCGCTGGCCCTCGCGCCAGCGCCGGGTCAGCTCTTCGGAGCCGAGGCGTTGGAGCGCGTCGACCAGGCCGCGCCAATGCGGGCGGAGCTCGCCCGAGGGCAGCGCCATCTCGTCGAAGTGACCGGAGACGGCGCTGTAGGCGAGTCGCTCCGGTGCGAAGCTCAAGCGGGCTCCCAGCGCAGGTCCAGGGTCATCGGAAGCTGGGGGTTCCGCTCGACCGGCGGCACCCGCAGCGCGCCGGGAGTATGGCCGAAGGGCGCGAAGCGCGCCCCGCGCCGCGCCTCGGCCTCGTAGGCGTTCACCGGGTAGGTGTCGTAGTTGCGCCCGCCCGGATGAACCACGTGGTAGGTGCAGCCGCCCAGGGAGCGGCCCTCCGCCGCGTCGAGCAGATCGAAGACCAGCGGGGTGTGCACCGGGATCGTCGGGTGCAGGCAGTTCGGGGGCTGCCAGGCGCGGTAGCGGACCCCCGCCACGAACTCCCCCGCGATCCCCGTCGGGTGGAGGGGCAGGCGGCGTCCATTGCAGGTGAGCACGTAGCGGTCGGAGACGAGACCGCGCGCGCGGACCTGGAGCCGCTCGACCGACGAATCCACGTAGCGGACGGTCCCCCCGGCGCCCGGCTCCTCGCCGAGCACGTGCCAGGGCTCGATCGCGTGACGCAGCTCGATCGCGACGCCGCGCGGCGCGATCGAGCCGATCTTCGGAAAGCGGAACTCGAAGTGGGCGTCGAACCAGGAGCGTTCGAGGGGGTAGCCCGCGCGCGCCAGCTCCTCGAGCACGGTGCCCAGGTCCTCGTCCACGAAGTGGGGCAGCAGGAACCGGTCGTGGAGCTGCGCCCCCCAGCGCACCGGCCGCTCGCGGTAGGGCTCGCGCCAGAAGCGCGCCACCAGGGCGCGGACCAGCAGCTGCTGGGTCAGGCTCATGCGCGCGTGGGGCGGCATCTCGAAGGCCCGCAGCTCGACCAGACCCAGCCGACCGCTCGCGGTCTCCGGCGCGTAGAGCTTGTCGATGCAGAACTCGGCTCGGTGGGTGTTGCCGGTGATGTCGGTCAGCAGGTTTCGGAACAGGCGGTCGACGAGCCACGGCGGGCACCCGCCCCGGTCGGGCTCGGGAACCTGGCGAAAGGCGATCTCCAGCTCGTAGACGCTTCCCTCCCTCCCCTCGTCCACGCGCGGCGCCTGGCTCGTGGGCCCGATGAACAGACCGGAGAAGAGAAAGGAGAGCGCGGGGTGGTTGAGCCAGTAGCCGACCAGGCTGCGCAGCAGGTCCGGGCGGCGCAGGAACGGGCTGTCGGCGGGCGTGGGTCCCCCGAGCACCACGTGGTTGCCGCCCCCGGTCCCCGAGTGGCGGCCGTCGAGCATGAACTTCTCGGTGCCCAGGCGCAGCTGCCGCGCGTCCTCGTAGAGAGCGGTCGTCTCCCGGGCGAGGTCCCGCCAGCTCGCCGCCGGGTGCACGTTCACCTCGAGCACGCCGGGGTCCGGCGTGACGCTCATCTTGTCGATGCGCGGGTCGAAGGGCATCGGATAGCCCTCGATCACCACGGGCTGGCCCAGCGCACGGGCGGTGTCCTCGACGGCGGCCACCAGCTCGAGGTAGCCGTCGGCGTCGGAGAGCGGCGGCATGAAGACGTGGAGACGGCCCTCGCGCTCCTCGACGCACAGCGCAGTCCGCACCACCCAGTCCGCCGACTCGCCCGGCGCGGGCTCGCGGTCGCGGTCCGGCAGCACCTGCTCGTGGATGCGCTCACCGGCGGGCTCCGACTGCGACAGGAACACCCGGCGCGGCGGATGGCGTCCGTTCGCGTCGCCCGGATGCGGGGGCAGCGGCCCGCGATCGGCGAGCGGATCCACCATCCAGGTGGCGACGCGCCGCTCCGGACGCTGCCAGGGGAGGCTCGCCAGCGGCAGCCGCAGGCCGAGAGGCGAGTCTCCGGGGATCAGGGTCAGGTGGCGGCCGCGAACCATCCACAGGCCGCTCTGCCAGACCGGACCGCGGGCGGCGCTGCCGGCGCGCTCGAGGGGGAGCACGGCACCGACGGGCGTGGAGAGGCCCCGCTCGAACACCCGGCGCAGGTCGGCGCGCACCTCGGCATCGTCGAGCCGACTTTCCGTCGGGTCCACGTTCACGGGCAGCCGCCCCTCGCTGCGCAGGCCCTCCACGGGATCCTCGTAGGCGGGCGTGACGTAGTCCGGATCCACCTCCAGGCGCCGCGCCAGCTCCCGGGCGAAGCGTTCGGCGTCGGCAGCGGCGGCCTGCCCGGGGGCCGTGCCGTCGGCGAAGAGCTTCGGATCGCGCCAGATCGGCACCCCGTCGCGGCGCCAGTAGCAGGTGAGCGCCCAGCGCGGCAGGGGCTCGCCCGGATACCACTTTCCCTGCCCGTAGTGGAGCAGGCCCCCGGGCGCGAGACGATCCACCATGCGCCGCAGCAGCCTCTCGCCGAGGTGCCGCTTCGCCGGACCCAGCGCGGCGTGGTTCCACTCGTCGCCCGCCCGATCCTCCACGGAGACGAAGGTCGGCTCTCCGCCCATCGTCAGGCGCACGTCGCCGCGGCGCAGATCTTCGTCGACGCGCTCGCCGAGCGCGTCGATGCGCGCCCAGGTCTCGTCGTCGTAGGGCTTGGTGACGCGGGGGTCCTCGTGCACGCGCTCCACGTGCATCGAGAACTCGAACTGCACCTCGCAGTCCTCGACCCCGCCGGTGATCGGCGCGGCCGAGGAGGGGTCGGGGGTCGCCGCGAGCGGGATGTGACCCTCGGCCGCCAGCATCCCGGAGGTGGGGTCGAGGCCGATCCAGCCGGCGCCCGGGACGTACGCCTCCGCCCAGGCGTGCAGGTCGGTGAAGTCGTTCTCGGCGCCGGCGGCCCCCTCGAGCGGCCGCTCGTCGGGGCGCAGCTGGATCAGATATCCGGAGACGAAGCGGGCGGCGAGGCCCAGATGCCGCAGCATCTGCACCAGCAGCCAGGTGGTGTCGCGACACGACCCGGACCCGCGTTCGAGGGTCTCCTCGCAGGTCTGCACCCCGGGCTCCATCCGGATCAGGTACGAGATCTCGCTGGAGAGCTCCCGGTTCAGCTCGACCAGGAAGTCGACCGTGCGCCGCGGGGTGCGGTCGACCCGCGCGAGGCGCCCCGCGAGCAGCGGCCCCGTCGGGAGCACCTCGCGGAAGGGCCGCAGCTCCCGTTCCAGCCACGGCGCGTACTCGAAGGGGAACGCCTCGGCCTCGGGCTCGAGGAAGAAGTCGAAGGGATTGATCACCGACAGCTCGGCGACCAGGTCCACCTCGATCTCCAGACGGTCCACCTTCTCGGGAAACGCCACGCGCGCCAGCCAGTTCGACTGGGGGTCCTGCTGCCAGTTCAGGAAGTGGGGCTGGGGCGCGACGCGGAGCGCGTAGCTCGGGATCGCCGTGCGGCTGTGCGGAGCCGGGCGCAGTCGCACGATCTGCGGCGTCAGAGTGACGAGCCGGTCGTAGCGGTAGCAGGTGCGGTGGTTGAGCTTGACGTGAATCGACATGGAATGTGCGCCGAGGTTGGCGCACCGAAGGTGCCGAGATCGACGGTGGTGCCCTTCGGCGGAGGCGGTGGCTGAGTTAGTGTAGAGAGCGAATGGCGCGAACGCGATCGGCCACCGAGCGAGCTCTCCTCTTCGAGGGATACGAGCCGCTAGAGGGCGCCTTCGACGAGTTCGTCGACGCGAAGGGCGTGCCCCATCCGGCGGTAGCGGCGGTGGTGCGGCGCTTCGACGAGCTGGGACGCGCCGAGTTCCGCCGCCGCAAGAAGCTGGCCGACACCACCTTCCTGCGCAGCGGCGTCACCTTCTCGATCTACAGCGGCGACACGGCGACGGAGCGCATCTTCCCCTTCGACCTGATTCCCCGGGTGGTCTCCGCCCGCGAGTGGGAGCGCGTGCGAAAGGGCCTCGAACAGCGCATCCGCGCGCTCAACCTGTTCCTCGCCGACGTGTACGGCGACCAGCGGATCCTGAAAGAGGGACGCATCCCGCGCGAGCTCGTGCTGGGCTCGAAGGCCTACTGCAAGCCGGTCCAGGGCATCCGCCCTCCCGGCGGCGTGTACATCCACATCGCGGGCGTCGACCTGATCCGCGACGCCTCGGGCGCCTTCGTGGTGCTCGAGGACAACGTGCGCACGCCCTCGGGCGTGTCCTACGTGCTCGAGAACCGCGACATGATGAAGAAGCTGTTCCCGTCGGTGTTCCGCGAGTGTCCGGTCGCACCGGTCGAGATGTATCCGACCAAGCTGCGGGAGGCGATGGCGGCGGTGGCGCCGCAGGGTGGCGGGGAGCGACAGCGCGTCCTGCTGACGCCCGGGCCCTACAACTCGGCCTACTTCGAGCACAGCTTCCTCGCCCGCCGCATCGGCTGCGAGCTGGTGCAGGGGGGCGACCTGTTCGTCGACGGCGACCGCGTCTACGCGAAGACCACTCACGGGCTGCGACCGGTGGAGGTGATCTACCGCCGCGTGGACGACGGCTTCCTCGACCCGGAGGTGTTCCGCGGCGACAGCCTGGTCGGCGTGCCCGGACTGGTGCGCGCCTACGCGGCGGGCAACGTCGCCCTGGTCAACGCGATCGGAAACGGCGTGGCCGACGACAAGGGCATCTACCCCTACGTGCCCGACATGATCGACTTCTACCTCGGCGAGAAGCCGATCCTGCCCCAGGTGCCCACCTACGTGTGCGCGCGCGAGAAGGACTGCGCCTACGTGGTCGACCACCTCGACGAGCTGGTGGTGAAGGCGGTGAACGAGGCGGGCGGCTACGGGATGCTGATGGGACCGACCGCCTCGCGCCGGGAGCGCGCCGACTTCCGCGAGCGGATCCGGAAGGACCCCCGCAACTACATCGCCCAGCCGCGCGTCGAGTTCTCGGGCACGCCCACCTGGACGCGAACCGGCATGCAGCCGCGCCGCGTCGACCTGCGCCCCTTCGTCATCACGGGACGGCACACCTGGGTGCTGCCCGGGGGCCTGACCCGCGTGGCGCTGGTGAAGGGCTCCTACGTGGTGAACTCGAGCCAGGGCGGGGGCTCGAAGGACACCTGGGTGGTGGGAGGCGCCGCATGATCTGTCGGGTCGCCGAGAGCTGCTTCTGGCTCGCGCGCTACGTCGAGCGCGTCGACACGCTGGCCCGACTGCTCGCCGTGAACAACTCCTTCCAGCTCGACGTGCACATGCCCCAGGCCGAGGTGTGGCGCCCGATCGTGATCGTCGCCGGACAGGAGGAGGACTTCCTCGAGCGGATCGGCGCCGCCGCGATCGACGACGGCGAAGCGGTGCAGGACTACCTCACCTGGGACCGCAGCCATCCCTCGTCGATCCACGGCTGCCTGCGCTGGGCGCGGGAGAACGCGCGCACGATCCGCGAGGTGATGAGCGTCGAGATGTGGGGGGCGATCAACGACACCTGGCTGTGGCTCACGGGCCGCTCGGCCCGCCGCCTCTACCAGCGCGAGCGCGACGCCTTCTACGACCACCTGTCGAAGCAGTGCATGCTCTTCCACGGCATCTGCTACAGCACGATGCTGCACGAGGAGCCCTTCGTGTTCATGAAGCTCGGGCGAGCCGTCGAGCGCGTCGGGCAGACCGCGCGCATCCTCGACGTGAAGCACCACAGCCTGCGCGAGGAGGAGCGCGAGGAGGAGCCCGCCGACGCCGCCCAGTGGCTGGCGACGCTGCGCTCGTGCTCGGGGGTGGACACCTTCTTCCAGCGCGGCGACAACACGCTCACCGGACCGGCGGTCGCCGAGTTCCTGCTCTTCGACCGCACCTTCCCGCGCGCCGTGCTCCACAACCTCGACCGGGCGCGGGGCCTGATGGCGCGCCTGGTGGAGAGCGATCCGCCCGGACTCCGACGGCCCTCCTGGCAGCGCCTCGAGCGGCTGCGCGGATCGCTGCTCCAGATGGATGGCGGGATCGTCCAGGACGTCGGCCTCCACAAGGTGCTGACCCAGGTGGTCGACGACACGGCGACGCTGTGTGAAGCGATCCACGCCGACTACCTCGACCCGCCCGTCGAGGATCTGCTGCGCGACGCGCGCATCCCGCACATCGTCCAGCGCCAGAGCCAGAGCCAGGCGAGCCGGAAGACGGCCTAGACCGGGAGAGCGCCGCTCCCGCGCGACGGCGTCTCGCCGGGGCTTCTCGCCCCGGTAAGACGCCGTGCCGGAGCGCGTCGACGGGATCGACGCATTTTCCTTGTCGCTGCGGCACGCGCGGTCGTAGAGTGCGGGTCTGCCCCTCCCCGCGAGTCGGCCCCGGACGGGGAGGGTCGCGTCCACCCGCCTACCCGAGGAGGAGAGCCGATGGCGTACGAAGCCACGCGAGCGATCGAGACCCCCGCGCAAGCGCAGTCCCACCGACGAGGATGGCGGCTGCTCACGCTGCTGCCGGCCGCCCTGCTCCTGCTCGGAACGGGCTTCTCCAGCTCGTGCACCGAGTTCCAGATCGCGGTGCTTTCGAGCCCGCCGGAGTACGTGAGCGGCGACGACGCGCGCGTCGCCGTCACCGTTCCCCTGCTCGTTCCGATCTCCAAGGTGGCGATCCACGTCGACGGCGCGGACGTGACCGACTCCTTCTCCCAGGTGGGCCACACGCGCACGCTGGAGGGCGTCGTCACGGACCTCGCCCTGGGCGACAACCTGCTCGAGGTCGGCGTGCAGCACCTCGGCACCTTCTCGGAGCAGGCGGAGCTCGTGCTCACGAACTACCCGGTGAGCGGCCCGATGTTCTCCGGTCCCCAGCAGGAGGTGTTCTACTGCTCGGACGCCGGCGATCGCGCCAACGCGGAGCTCGGACCGGCGCTCGACGAAGACTGCGCGGTGGAGACGGTCGTATCCTTCAAGTACTACACCACCGGCGGCAACTGGGCGGACTACGACCCCGACGCCCCCCGGCCGGCGGACATGGCCCAGACCACCACCATGGACGGCCTCACGGTCGACTACATCGTCCGCTGGGAGCGCGGCACGATCAACCGCTTCATCTACTCGATCGCCGTGCTCTCGCCCTTCGGGCAGGACGAAGCGACGCCCGAGCTCTCGGCCTGGAACCACCGCCTCATCTACTACTTCCAGGGCGGCGTCGGCATCGGCCACTACCAGGGCGACCCGAGCCGCTCGCGCATGCTCTACGACTACGGCCTCGGGCGCGGCTACGCCGTGATCTACTCCACGGGCACCAAGACCGGCGAGCACTACAACCTGGAACTCGGCGGCGAGACCGCGATCATGGTGAAGGACCGCTTCGTCTCCGCCTACGCGAATCCAGACTACACGGTGGGCGTCGGCGGATCGGGCGGCGGCATCCAGCAGTACGTCTACGCCCAGAACCACAAGGGCCTGATCGACGCCGGCGTCGCCCAGTACTCCTACCCGGACATGGTCACCCAGACGATCCACGTCGGGGACTGCGAGCTGCTCGAGCGCTGGATCGACCTCCAGGTGCTGTCGGGCAACCCGAAGTGGGCCGACTGGACGAATCGGACCGAGATCGAGGGCATGAACGCGCTCAACGGGTTCCCGAACCCCTACCTCGCCCTCGAGCCCTTCCTGCCGCCGGGCTCCAGCGAGTGCGTGAACGGCTGGCGCGGCCTGTCGCCCCTGGCGCTCAACTGGCACTACGGGACGGTCCCGGGCATCTCGCCCGAGGACCAGGAGAACACCGACTGGACCCACTGGGAAGACGCGGTGAACGTCTACGGCGTCGCCGACGACGGCTTCGCGGCCAGCACCTGGGACAACGTCGGCGTGCAGTACGGTCTGGCCGCCCTCACCTCGGGCTTCCTGAGCGCCGACGAGTTCCTCGACCTGAACGCGAACGTGGGCTCCTGGAAGAACGAGCCGGAGATGGTGCAGGAGGGCTGCCCCTTCCTGTCCTTCCTGTGCCCGAACCCGGCCGACCTGATCGGCCTGCCACCGGTGCCCGACATCTACCCCAATCTGCTCGACCCGTGGAGCTGGCGGAACATGGCGCTGTCTCCGGACGGTGGCACGACGCCAGCGCCGCGACGGGAGGCCGATCCGGACGCCATCGAGAGGGCCTACCAGCACGGCCACGTCAACGTGGGCGACATCCAGATCCCGATCATCGACTGGCGGAACTACATCGAGGGCGAGCTGGACATGCACAACTCGCACCAGTCCTTCGCCTCCCGCCAGCGCATGCTCAACTACGACGGGGACGCCTCGAACCAGGTGATCTGGTTCACCGATCTACGCCAGTTCGACCAGACGCCGATGGCCTTCGAGGTGATCGACGAGTGGATGCGGAACCTCGATAAGAAGCCCTGGAGGGGCGTCGCCGGCAACAAGCCCCCCGCGGCCGTCGACAGCTGCTTCGACGCGAACGGCGACCTGATCTACGCGGGTGAAGACGCCTGGAACGGCGTCCTCGACGACGGCCCCCCGGGACCGTGCACCCAGCTGATGCCCGTCTACGGCACGTCGCGCATCGTGGCGGGCGGTCCGATCACCGGTGACGTCTTCAAGTGTCACCTGATCCCGGTCGACGACGCGATCGCAACAGGCTTCTACGGCAGCGTGGTCTTCGACACGACGCAGCGCGCGAAGCTCGACGCGATCTTCCCGACCGGCGTGTGCGACTACTCGCAGGGAGATGCGCGCAAGCCCTGAGCCGGGAGATCGGGCCGGTGGACTTCCGCGACCTTCGCGTCGAGCGCCGCGGGGAGATCGAGATCCTGACCCTCGATCGCCCCGCGGCGCGCAACGCCCTCACCCACCGGACCTACGGCGAGCTGGAGCGGGCGGTGCGCGGGACGACGGCGCGTTGCCTGGTGATCACGGGCGCCGGGAGCGCGTTCTGCTCCGGCGACGACGTGAAGGTCGTGATGGGCGGCGGAGACGGAAGCGCGGGCGAGCGCCTGGTCTCCCGGCCGCCGCGGATCACCCCCGCCGCCGAGGCGCTGCTGGCGAGTGACGTTCCCGCGATCGCAGCGGTGAACGGCCCGGCGCTGGGCTGGGGCATGGAGCTGGCGCTGCTGTGCGACCTGCGCGTGGCCGGCGAGAGCGCGAAGTTCGGCGAGCTGTTCGTGATGCGCGGCCTGTGCTGCGACGTCGCCGGCTTCGGCCGGCTCGCGTCGCTGGTCGGCCGCGAGAAGGCCGCCGAGCTACTGCTCACCGGCGACGTGATCGACGCGCGCGAGGCGCTGCGCATCGGACTCGTGTCGCGCGTGGTGCCCGATGTGGAGCTGATGGACCAGGCCCTCGCCCTGGCGGCAAAGATCGCGGCGAACCCTCCGCTGGCAGTCCGTCGTCTCAAGGCCGGGCTGCGCGAGGCGCTCGACCCGGACTGGGGCCGCCTCGGCGAGTGGGTGAGCCGCTCGCTCGCCGAGCTCTTCCGCACCGAGGACCACCGCGAGGGCGCGCGCGCCTTCCTGGAGAAGCGGGCCCCGCGCTTCACCGGGCGGTAGCAAGCGGGAGTCGCTCAGGCGGGCTCGAGCGGCAGGTAGGCGGGCTGCCAGATCGCCGCGGCCACGGCGCGCTCGACCTCGCTCATCGCGAGGTCGAGCCCGAGCTTCCGATCGACCGCGTGGCGCACGACCGCCGCGGCGACCCGGGCACTGGTGGCGCGCAGCTCCGAAGCGCGGGGAAGCAGCGCCCCCTGGCCGAGGCGCTCTTCGCTCACGCAGTCGGCCAGCGCGCGCGCCGCGACCAGGAAGACGGCTTCGTCCACCTCCCGGATCTCGGACACCAGCGCTCCCAGTCCGACGCCCGGGAACACGAACACGTTGTTCGCCTGGCCGATCACGTGCCGCGTGCCCTCGTGGACGACGTCGGCGAAGGGGCTGCCGCTGGCCACCAGGGCGCGACCTCCGCTCCAGGCGATCGCCTCCTGGGCGGAGCACTCGGCCCGGCTGGTGGGGTTCGACAGCGGGAGCACGATCGGACGCTCCACGTGGCGCGCCATCTCCTCGATCATCGCGCGGCGGAAGGTTCCCGGCGTGGCCGTGGCGCCGATCAGGACGGTGGGCTTCACGCGGCGGATCACGTCCTCGGGCGTCGGCGATTCGCGGGCGTCGAGCCCGTAGTGTGCGAGCACCGCGCGCGGCGCGGCGAGCGGCCGCTTGTGCGGCTCGTCGATCTCGTCGCCCTCCCGGAGCAGCCCTCGGCGATCGAAGAGGAAGCGGGAGGCGCGGATCCGCTCGCTCGAGGCGCCGGCCTCGCGCAGCGCCGCCTCGAGCAGGTGCGCGATGCCCGTGCACGCCTCCCCCGCGCCCAGGAACACCACGCGCTGCTCCTCGATCGGCTGCTTCGTGATGCGCAGGGCCGCCAGCACCGCCGCCACGGCGACGGCCGCCGTACCCTGGATGTCGTCGTTGAACGACGGGATGCGCCGGCTGTACGTCTCGAGGATCCGGAAGGCGTTACGCTTGTGGAAGTCCTCCCACTGTACGACCGCGCGGGGGAACACCTCGCGCACGCCCTCCACGAACGCCTCGACGAAGGCGTCGTAGGCCGCGCCGGTGATCCGCCGCTCGCGGTGGCCGATGTAGAGCGGATCGTCGAGCAGCTCGGCGTTGTTCGTCCCCACGTCGAGGCTCACCGGCAGCACCTTCGAGGGGTGGATCCCCGCGCCCGCCACGTACAGGGCGAGCTTGCCGACGGGGATTCCCATCCCTCCGGCGCCCTGGTCCCCCAGACCGAGGATGCGCTCGTTGTCGGTGACGACGATCAGCCGGATGTCCTGGTAGGGATAGTTGCCCAGCAGCTCGGGGATGCGGTCGACGTCGTCGGGCGTGAGCCAGATGCCCCGCATGTCGCGCACGATGTGGCTGTAGCGCTGGCAGACGAGGCCGACCGTCGGCGTGTAGACGATCGGCATCAGCTCCTGGAGATTCTCGCTGAGGACGCGATAGAAGAGCACCTCGTTGCGATGGAGCAGGCTCGCGAGCCCGATGTACTTCTCCAGATCGTCGGACTTCTCGCGCACGTGCTCGAGCTCGAGCGCCACCTGCTGCTCGATCGTCTGGGACGTTCCGGGCAGCAGGCCGTGCAGGCCGAACCGGCTGCGCTCCTCGGGTGTGAAGGCGAGACCCTTGTTGGTGGCGGGATTGCGCAGGAGCCAGATCCCGCGCTTGCGGGTGCGGATCGTGGCCGGTCCGCGAAGGTCGGAATCGGGTCTGTCGGCCGGCATAGGCGTAGAATAGCGCCTGGGAGTGCCCCAATGGAATGCAGGCGGATCTTGATCCTGGGCGCGGCGGGCCGCGATTTCCACGACTTCCTGGTGCTGTACCGCGACGATCCGACGGTGGAGGTGGTCGCCTTCACCGGAGCCCAGATTCCGGGCGTCGAGACGCGTCGCTTCCCGGCCGACCTGGCCGGCCCCCGCTATGAGGCGGGGATTCCGATCCACCCGGAATCCGAGCTGGAGGCACTTTGTGCGCACGAGGGGATCGACGAGGTCGTGCTCGCCTACAGCGACCTGTCCCACGCCGAGGTGATGCATCTGGCGTCGCGAGCGTTGGCGGCGGGCGCAGACTTCTCGATGCCCGGACCGCGACGCACGATGCTGGAGTCGCGACTTCCCGTGATCGCGGTCTCCGCGGTGCGAACCGGATGTGGGAAGTCGCAGACCGCGCGCTTCATCGCGGCGCGACTGGCCGAGCACGGCGTCCGGCCTGCGGTGCTGCGGCACCCCATGCCCTACGGCGACTTGTCGCGCCAGCGCGTGCAGCGCTTCGCGACGTTCCGCGACCTCGACGAGGCCCGCTGCACCGCCGAGGAGCGCGAGGAGTACGAGCCCTATCTCGAGGCCGGCGGCGTCGTGTTCGCGGGGGTGGACTACGCCGCGATCCTCGTCGAGGCTGAGAAGGAGGGTCGGGTCGTGCTCTGGGACGGCGGCAACAACGACTTCCCCTTCGTCCGACCGGATCTCCACGTCGTGCTGGTGGATGCCCTGCGCCCCGATCAGATCGCGAGCCACCACCCCGGCGAGGTGTGTCTGCGAATGGCCGACGTGGTCGTCCTGAACAAGGTTCACGCCGCGGGAGAAGCCGACGTGCAGAGCGCCGTGCTCGGGGTGCGCGCGCTGCGACCCGACGTGCCCGTGATCCGCGCCGAGTCGCCGGTGGAGCTCGAAGACTCCCAGGCCGTGCGCGGGAGGCGCGTCGTGGTGGTCGACGATGGCCCGACGCTCACCCACGGCGGCATGTCCTACGGCGCCGGCTTCGTGGCGGCGAGCGCAGCGGGCGCGGAGATCCTGGACCCCCGGCCCTGGGCGGCACCCGCGATCCGCCGCCTCTACGAGCGGTATCCGCACCTGGGACGGGTGCTGCCCGCCGTCGGCTACCGCCCCGACCAGCTCGCCGCGCTGCGCGAAACGCTCGAGGCCAGCTCCGCCGAGGTGATCGTGTCGGGCACGCCCCTGGACCTCGCCAGGCTGCTCTCGCTCTCGAAGCCCGTGGTGCGGGCGCGCTATGCGTATCGCGAGACGGAACGCCCCGGTCTCGGCGAGCGCGTGGACGCCTTCCTCGCCGAGCGGGGACTCGGACGGAGCTGAGGAGGCCACGTGTACGTCGTCGCAGCGCTCGGAGGCAACGCGCTCGTTCGCCCGGGGGAGCCGGTCGACGCCGAGCACCAGCGCGCGGCCGTCGCGCGGGCCGCCGCGGCCCTGGCGGGCATCGCCCGCCACCACGACCTCGTCGTCACCCACGGCAACGGACCCCAGGTGGGTCGACTTTCGCTGGACTCACGGGGTCGCGTGCCCCTCGACGTGCTCAATGCCGAGACCGAGGGCATGATCGGCTACTGGATCGATCAGGAGCTCGGCAACCTGCTGCCCGGTCGCGAGGTGGCGACGCTGCTCACCCAGGTCGAGGTGGATCCCGACGACCCGGCCTTCGAACGCCCGACGAAGCCGATCGGCCCGGTCTACGACGAGCCGGAGGGGCGTCGCCGGGCCCGGGAGCTCGGCTGGCGGATGGCGCCGGACCGCGGCGGACTGCGCCGCGTCGTGCCTTCGCCCGAGCCCCGGGGCATCCGCGAGCTGCGCACGATCGAGATCCTGGTGAAGCTGGGCGTGGTGGTGGTGTGCGGCGGCGGCGGCGGCATCCCGGTGGTCTGCGACGACCGCGGCGCCCTCCACGGCGTCGAGGCGGTGATCGACAAGGACCTGTCGGCCGAGCTGCTCGCCTCGCGGCTCGGCGCCGACGCGCTGCTGATCCTCACCGACGTGCCCGGCATCTACGCCGACTGGCCCTCGCCCGCGCGGCGCCTGATCCGCGAGCTGCCCCCGCGGCTCGTGTCGGGGCTCGCGCTCGACCCCGGCAGCATGGGTCCGAAGGCGCTCGCCGCCCATCGCTTCGCCGTGACGCCCGGGCGCTTCGCGGCGATCGGGTCGCTCGAGGACGCCGAGCGCATGCTGCGCCGCGAGGCCGGCACGATCGTCAGCGCGGACGTCCCCACGCAGCGGATCGAGGAGCGCTGAGCGTTCAGCCCGAGCCACCCGGGTGGCACAGGGAGCAGCTCTCGGCGACGCCGACGGCGGTGCCGTAGTAAGGGGGCGTCGCCGACACGTCGGCGCGGGCGCGACGCACCCGATCGCGGAAGCGGGGAAGATTGCGGTTCAGCAGCGGGTGCTGGGTCACGCGTCCCGGTGTGTCCAGGCGCGCGACCGCCTCCTCCACCCGCGCGAGGCTCGCCGCCACCGCGCGCTGCTGCGCGGCGGGATCGTCGACGGGGTGGCGAAGCATCTCGTCCAGACTCTTCGTCTCGCGGGCGAGCACCCACATGGTCGACTCGAGGCGGGAGTCGTCGATGTACTCGAAGCTGGGCGGATAGGTGTAGTCGCGGAGGCTCTTCCCCGCGTCGTGGCAGGCGAGCGGGAAGAGGAACACGAAGGCGAAGAGGAGGATCGATCGAGGCACCGCGCGAGCATACGGGAAGCTCGGGATCCGCGCGCCGCACGGCGTCCGCACGACCGGATGCCGCGGGTCAGCCGCGCTCCCCGGGAACCACGGGCGCGGGGCGCCGGCGGTCGGTCGGCGCCTCGTCGCTCAAGGGCAGCAGCAGATCCTCGAGGAAGAACGCGGACAGCTCGGCTCGCCCGGAGAGGCCCGATTTCCGGTAGACCGCCACCGCGTGCTGCCGCACCGTGCGCTCGCTCTTGCGCTGGAGCGCTGGTCTTCCCCGGTCTCGAGGGCGAGCCAGCCGCTCCCGACAGTCGAGCTCGCTGCGCGTCGCCCGCAGGGTGCGCCTCGCGTCCCGAGCAGGACGGTGGCGAGCCAGCGGAATCGCCCTCCGGCATCCGTCGCATCCATGAGGAGCGGCGAGCGCCTACGTCCCGGCCGACGGGGCGATCGGCGCGGCATCCCAGCGGCGCGTCGACGACGATTGAGTCGCGGGTCCTTCCCTGCCGCCGTCTGGTCCGATCGGATCGGGCTCCTCGAGCCCGCCGCGATGGCGCACGCCGGAAGACGAAAGCCGGCGCCTCCCGCTCTGACTCTGAGGAGAGGCGCCGGCTTCGCTCGACGGACGTCGGGCTACGGGCTAGGCCGCGTAGCTCCGCTTCGCCTGGACCTTCCCGTTGCGGCCCTTGATCTTGAGCATGCCGTGCGCGCGCTTCGCCATGGCGCGGCCCTTGCGCACTGCCGCGTCCTTCTTCTTGTGCATGCTCTCGGGCGACTTCTTGCCCTCGCGCTGGACCATCCAACCATCCGGCGAGCTGCGAACGACGAACGACTTCTTCGGCATGGGGTTGCCTCCTGTCGGCTCCGTGAGTGGTTAGGGGGGTGGAGCCACGGAACCCGGATCGACCGCCGGATGCAGCGCCTTGAGGAAGGTCGTCGCCGCCCCGCCGTCGGAGGGCCTGTGCTGCGCGCATACGTCGGCAGGCCACCGGCAACCGGGCGCGCAGGAGCCGGTCCGCGGAGCGATCCACACCTTTTCGTGTCGTCCCTCCGAAATGGACCACGGTCGTGACCCATTATGGACCCATCGGGCTCTCCGGACGACGTTCCGGTGCGATTCGAGGCGCCTGTGATCCCTCGTGCACGCGCAGTTCTTGTTAAGTTGATACGAGTCCTGGATGCGCCGACGTCGGAGAGTGGCTGCCGTTCGACCTGGGCACACCGAGATGCGCGCTGAGATGAAGTGGAAGTGAAGCCGTTCGCTCTCTGACGTCGCTCCAGGACGACGAACCGACTCCTTGATGCACGGTCCCCCGACGCGCCGATTCCGAGCACCACCGGGGGCGCTCAACTCGGCTGCGCGGCGGGCCGACCCGACTCAACACAGTCGGTCCCGGCCGCCGGAGGCCGCGGCGGCACTCCCGCTTCGTGTGGGCATGGCGCCACAAGGGCGGGGGCGACGGATCCGGAGCTAGGCTGCTCCCGCGACCGGAGGGGTTGCATGTTCGGACTGCTGGGGATCGCCGCGGTCATCATGGCGTTCGTCGCTCTGCTTCGGACCCGTCGCAGCGCCGATCTGGAGCGGCGGCTCGAAGCCCTCGAGCGCGAGGTGGTCGCCCTGCGCCGAGCGGCGCCGGCTCCGTCCTCCGAGGCTCCGCCCGCGAGGCCCGCGCCCGCCGAGCCTCCGCCGGCACCCGACGTCCAACGGCCGCCGCCTTCCGCGCCGCGACCGCGGCTGCCACTTCCCCCGCCGCCGCCCCGCCCGGCTTCGCCGCGCGGACCGCAACTGCGGCTGCCGGAGATCGACTGGGAGCGCTGGGTCGGTGTGCGGGGGGCCGCGGTGCTCGGCGGGATCGTGCTGGCCCTGGCCGGCGTGTACTTCTTCCAGTACTCGATCGAGCACGGGCTGATCCCGCCCTGGCTGCGCGTCGTGGTGGGCACCGCCGTGGGCGTCGCGTGCATCGCGGTGGCCGAGCTGCGCGCGCGGCGACGCTATGTCGAGGTCGCCAACGCGCTGGCGGGCGGGGGCTTCGTCGTCCTCTACGCGGCGTTCTGGGCCTCCCGGGCGCTCTACGGCCTGGTGGACACACCGGTGGCTTTCGTGCTGATGGTGAGCGTCACCGCGGCCTGCACCGCGCTCGCCCACCGCCACGCCTCGCTGGTGATCGCGATGATCGGTCTCGTCGGCGGCTTCGCGACACCCGCGCTGCTCGCCAGCGGCGAGGACCGGCCGATCGCCCTCTTCGCCTACATCCTGCTGCTCGACGGCTGTCTGCTGTTCATCGCGCGGGCGCGCGGCTGGCCGATCCTCGCTCTGCTGAGCCTGCTCGGCACCCTCGCCTATCAGGCGATCTGGATCGGCGGCCGGATGGGCGCCGACCAGCTGCTGATCGCGATCGGGGTCCTGGGCATCTTCGCTCTGGCCTACGGCTACGCCCTGCGCACGCTGCCCGCCGAGGGCCGCCGCCAGTGGCTCGTGACCCAGGCGGGGGCCGCCCTGTTCCCCTTCCTGTTCTCGATCTACCTGGCGAGCGTGGGCCGACTCGAGGAGCACATCTTCCCGATCGCGCTGCTGCTCGCCCTGCTCTCGGCATCCGCCTGCTGGATCGCGAGGGTGCAGGAGCGGGCCTGGCTGGGCCTGGCGAGCGCTGCGGCGACCACCGGCGTGATGGCAGTCCAGCTGCTCGGCCGCCGCTTCGACACCGGCCTGGCCTGGGAGGCGTCGGCGCTGTGCCTGCTGCTGGCGGCCGTGTACCACGTCTTCGCCTTCCTGGACCGCGAGAAGGTCGGCAGCCGCGGTCCGGGAACGGCGGCGATCGCGAGCGCTCTCGGCCTGCTCGTGCTGCTGATCGCGGCGTCCCTGTTCGCGGGCGACCCGCCCTGGTGGCCCTGGCTCGCGGGCTGGGTCGGGCTGACGGCGCTGCTGCTGCACCACGGCGGCCTTCCCAGCCGCGAGCGCCTACAGCCGATAGCGGCCGCCGGTCTGCTGGTCGGGATCGTCTCGTATCGGATCTCCCGCGACCTGCTCTTCCATCCCGTGGATTTCGCGGTCGAGGCGGGCGTCGTCCTGCTGCTGGCGGTGGCGCTCCAGCTGCTGGCGATCGGCCGTCGCCGAACGGAGGCGCGCCGCTTCGGCGAGCGCGCCGCCGCCCTCTTCTCCCTGCTCGCGCTGGTCTCCCTGTGCGTCTCCCGGGGCTTCGACACCAGCAGCGTGCAGCTGGCGCTGGGCACGGCGAGCGGCCTCGGCGTGCTGGCGCTGCTCGCCGCCTCGCGCATGCCGTCGGGCCCCTTCGCACTCGCCGCCACGTTGCTCACCGCCGTCGTGCACACGGACTGGAGCTTCTCCCGCGGCGACCTGACCGCCGACAGCGAGGCGGGCCTCGCACTCGCGCTCCAGGCGGCGACGGCGGCGTTCTTCGCCTTCTGGCCCTTCCTCGTCTTCGCGCGCCTGCGCGGGGAGCGCTTCGCCTGGTACGCGGCGGCCCTCGCCGGCCCGGCTTTCTTCCTGTCGCTGCGCGCGCTCTACGAGGGAATCTGGGGACCCGCGGCGATCGGCCTGCTGCCCGTGGCCCTGGCCGGCCTCGCCCTGGCGTGTGCCGTGCTCGCCGCGCGCATGCGCCTCCCCGGCGATCCCCGGCGCACCAGCAACCTGGTCTGGTTCCTGGGCGTTGCGCTCGGCTTCGCCACGCTGGCGATCCCGCTCCAGCTCGACAAGGCGTGGATCACTCTGGGCTGGGCGCTCGAGGGGATGGCGCTCCTGTGGCTGTGGCAGCGCTTCGACCATCCGGGGCTCAAGTACTTCGCTCTCGCCCTGTTCGCCGGGGTGACCCTGCGCCTGGTCGTGAACGAGGCCGTGCTCGGCTACTACGCGCGTCCCAGCGTGCGCATCGTGAACTGGCTCCTCTACACCTATCTCGTACCGGCCGCTGCCATGCTCGCCGGGGCGCGCTTCTTGAAGCGACACGAGCTCGCGCGCGTGCGCGACTTCGAGCGCTCGACCTATCGTCGGGGCCAGCCCTGGGCGGCCAGTCTGGTGGGGCTGGAGGTGATCGCCATCGTCTTCGTCTGGATCAACCTCGCCATCGCCGACTGGTTCTCCACGGGCAGCCGGCTCGAGATCCGGTCCGACTACATGCCGGCGCGCGACCTCGCCACCTCGATCGCCTGGGCGCTCTACGCCCTGGTGCTGCTGGCTCTCGGCGTCCGCGGCCGGAGCCGCGCGCTGCGCTGGCTGAGCCTCGCCCTGATCCTCACGGCCACGCTCAAGGTCTTCCTGCACGACCTCGGGGAGCTCCACGATCTCTATCGGGTCGCCTCGCTGCTCGGTCTCGCCGCGAGCCTGATCGCGATCTCCCTCGCCTATCAGCGCTTCGTCGTGCGCAGAGAACCCGCGGAGGAGTCGTGATCCGCCGCCGCGCACGCGCGCTGACGACCGTGCTGCTGGCCGCGCCCCTTCTCGCCGCGGCGGCGCCCGTCTCGCTCGAGCGCCTCTTCCCGCGCGAGGCCGAGATCCACGCCGACCGACCGGGGCTCGTGCGCCTGCCGCTGCCCCCCGAGGTGCTCGCGGCCACGCGGCCGGACCTGTCCGACCTGCGCGTCTTCGACGCCCAGGGTCGCGAGGTGCCCTACCTGGTGGACGCCCGGCGTGGCGCGGACGAGGCCGTCGAGGCGGGGGAGACCTTCGCTTCGCGGGTGCTGACGCTGGCGCGCGAGGTGGAGATGCGGGATCCCGGGCCCGACATCCACCGCGAGCACTACCGGATCGCGGCGCCTCCCGAGGCCCCGGAGGCGGGGGCCTGGACGCTCGTGTTCGACGTGAGCGCGCCGCGCTTCGCGCGCAGCGTGACGGTGCGCGCGGCGGACCGGACCCTCCTCGACGAGCAGGCGATCTTCCGACTCGACCCGGACACCCTGCGCGTACGGCTCCCCCTGCCCGCCTTCCGCGCCGATGCCCTCGAGGTCGACATCACCGGTGAGGAGGGCTTCTACCTCGAGCCTCGCTTCCGCTTCGAGAGCAGCCGCTCGTTCGACCCGCTCGGCGAGAGCGTGGTACCGCTCGAGGAGCTCTCGCGCGAGCAGCTCGACGGCCGGACGATCGTGCTGCTGGCGCGTCCGAGCGGGATCGTTCCCGACCGGCTGCGCGTCGCCAGCGCCACCGGATCCTTCCAGCGCGCGATCGCCGTGTTCGACGAGCTGCCGGGGCGCGCGGATCGCCGGATCGGGAGCGGGCGGATCTTCCGCGTGAACGCGCTGCGCGGCGTTCAAGAGCTCGAGCTCGAGGTCCGCCCCGCGAGCGGCTCGGTGCTGCGCGTGGAGATCGACGACGGCGACGCGCCGCCGCTCGGGGCGTTGGTGGTCTCCGCCGTGACCCGGCAGCCCGTGCTGGTCTTCGACCTGCCGGCCTTCGGAACGACTCCCGGAGAGGACGCGCGAGGCCTGCTCCGTTTCGGCGGCGGCCGCGCGCACCGACCGCGCTACCAGCTCCAGTCGCTGCTCCTGTCCGCGGGCGAGACGCTGCGCGGCAGCGAGGCTGAGGCGGCGGCCCGACTCTACGACCCGAGCGAGCTCGCCCTCGCGCACCTGGGACCCGTACGTCCGAACCCCGCCTTCGACGCCTCCCCGGCGCTCGCCTTCGCGATGCACCCGGGCGCGGAGATCGACGACCGCGCCTACTCGCACCGACGCGCGCTCCAGATCACCCCCTCACCCGAGGGTCTCTCGCGCCTGGTGCTCGCCCCCGAAGACGCTGCGCACGCCCAGGACGGATTCGCCGACCTGCGGGTCGTGAGCGACGACGCGCGGCAGTGGCCCTACCTGATGCAGCCGGAGGCCGTCGAGCACACGCTGCCGCTCCAGGTCGAGTCGCGCGACACGCGCCGGAAGGTCACCCGTTATGCGCTGGCGCTGCCCACCTCCCCGCTCGCTGCGCGAGGCGTCACGCTGCGCGCCAGCGCTCCCTTCTTCGACCGCGCCTACCGGCTCGACGCCCTCGACGGGGACGGAAATCGCCACGAGGTCGCCCGGGGACGGATGGTCAAGGACGCCCGGCGGCCGCGTCCGGTCGAGATCGGCTTCGCCTCCCAGCCGGTGCACGGCTTCGTGCTCGAGGTCGAGGACGGAGACGACGCGCCGCTCGAGATCGAGGCCGCCGAGGTGCGGATGCGCCTGCCCCAGCTCTTCCTGGTGGCGCCGCCCGGCCGCTACTGGCTGCTGGTCGGCCAGCCGGACGCCTCGGCGCCCCACTACGAGCTCGAGCGCGTGCGCGACGTCGTGCTCGCGGTCGGCAGCAGCCCGGTCGCGACCGAGGCCCTCGAGCCGAACCCGGATTTCAGCCTGGCAGCGCGACTGCGCTCCGAGGACGGGCCGACGAGCCTGGTCCAGACGGCGCTGATCTGGGGCGTGCTCCTGCTCGCCGTGGTGGTCCTGGGGGCGCTCACGTTCCGGGTGGTGCGCAGCGAGTCTCCGCCGGGCGGCGACGACGCCCCCCGATGAGACGCCCGCACGCGGCCGCGATCCCCCCACCGCCATTGCGCCTCGCGCGCAATCGCCGGCCTCGCCTCAGGCCTCCACGTCTCCGAACAGGAGGCGCAGATAGGCGCGGAACTGGAGCAGCTGCCGGACCAGCAGCTCCGGATCGTTCATCACGCGCGACAGGATGATGCCCCCCTCGATCATCGCCGTGAGCGTGTCGGCGAGATCCTCGAGCTCGACCTTCCGCACCATCGGATACCGGGCCACGATCGGCGCGAAGCGCTGAATGAAGATGTCGCGCCAGCGCTGCACGCCCGCCGCGGCCATCTCGCGCACGGCGGGATCGAACTGCTGACTCTCGTAGGTGAATGAGGCCACGAGGCAGCCCGGATGCACACCCGGCAGATCGCGCATCGCCTCGGCGAACAGCTTCAGGAACAGCAGCGCGCGCTGGAGCGGGTCCTCGACGAGCTCGTCGGCGCGTTCGATCACCGCGGTGAAGAACGCCTCGTCCTCGGCCAGGTAGCGCTCCATCAGCGCGCGGGCGAGATCCGCCTTGCCGCGGAAGTGATAGAAGAAGCCGCCCTTGGTGATGCCGGCGGCGGCGATGATCTCGTCGATCGAGGTCCCGGAGAAGCCCTTCCGCAGAACGATCTCCTGGGCCGTGTCGAGGATCCGGATTCGCGTGTCGGTGCCCCGGCTCATGCTCGGCCTCCTATACCGACCGTCCAGTCTGTGTGCACGAAGGCTCGGATCCGGATCGCATGAAAGGATATAAGTATATGATTGATAAATGAAATTAAGAAAAGCACCAGAAGTCCACTCGTCGCATTCGGCAGTCGCCCCTAGCCTTGAAACATACCAACTGGTCTCTTTCGAGAAACCCCGAGGAGGTGATTCCGATGCCCGGTCCGTCCGATCTGTCGAGCCCCGTCGAGGTCCTGCTGGACCCGGTGTCCCTGGCCTTCGTCGCCCTGTTCGTCGGGCTCCTGCTGTGGGAGACGCAGGCCCCGGGGCGCGAGCTGCCCCGGGTGCCGGGCTGGCGCGCGCGCGGTCTCACCTCTCTGGGCGTCTACTTCCTCCTCTCCTCGTACCTCCCCCTGATCTGGGACGGCGCGCTGGAGCCCTACCAGATCTACGACCTGACGGGGCTGGGCACCGTGGGCGGCGCGGTGTTCGCCGTGGTGGTCTACGAGCTGGCCGTCTACCTGTGGCACCGCGCCATGCATCGCTCGAAGCTGCTCTGGCGGACGATCCACCAGATGCACCACAGCGCCGAGCGCGTCGACACCTGGGGCGCCTTCTACTTCAGCCCGCTCGACATGATCGGCTGGACCTTCGTCGGCAGCCTGGTACTGGTCGTCGGCTTCGGCGTGACGCCGGGCGCGAGCACGGCCTTCCTGCTGGTCACCGCCTTCCTCGGCATCTTCCAACACACCAACGTCCGCACGCCGCGCTGGCTCGGCTACTGGATCCAGCGCCCGGAGAGCCACACCGTGCATCACGCGAAGGACATCCACGCCTACAACTACTCCGACCTCCCGCTCTGGGACATCGTCTTCGGCACGTTCCGCAACCCGGCGGGCTACGAGCACGAGACGGGCTTCCACCCGGGCGCGTCCGCGCGGGTCTGGGAGATGCTCACCTTCCGCGACGTCAGCGAACCCGCGGAGACCGCGGCGGCGGATGCGCCGGCGGTGGGTCGGCTGGCGACCTAACCCAGCAGAAGCCCGCCTTCGCTCGCCT
>CAZZFT010000052.1:0-29594 GCA_964653555.1 uncultured Spirochaetales bacterium
CGAACAGCTCGGGGCGTCCCACGCATTCGCAGAAATTCTTCCAGAACGCCTGCTCCGAGGCCATGAACAGCACGTGGCCGTCGCTCGCCTCGTAGATCTGGTAGCGGACGCCTTCCTTCATCCCGGCGGTCCCCGGCGCACGGCGCTCGTAGCCGTCGGCCTTGTTTCCGGTCACCTCGGACTCGGGGCGCTCGTAGGCCTTCCACGACTCGCTGCGGTACCAGTCCATGTACGCGGCGGCGTCGGACTGGGCGATCTCGAGCATCGCGCCCTCCCCCGTCTCGCGCGCGCGGATCACCGCCGCCAGGATGCCCAGGGCGCCGAGCAGCGGGCCCGCGTGCATGCCCATGGAGGCGTGCTCCGGGATGTAGCAGAAGCCCTCTTCGTCCACGGCGACGTTCACGATCCCGGCCCAGGTGTCGAAGGCGATGCCGTGGGCGGGAAGGTTCTGGTAGGGCCCGGTCATCCCGTAGCCGGAGATGTTGCAGAAGACGATGCGCGGGTTGATCGCACGCAGGTCCTCGAATCCGAGACCACGGCGCGCCAGCGAGCCCGGACGCATCGCCTCGACGACCACGTCGGCGTCCTTGGCCAGGTCGCGGTACACGGCCGCACCCTCCTCCGTGCGGAGATCGAGGGTGATGCTCTTCTTCCCGCGGCTCACGTGCAGGTGCAGCAGCGAGACCCCGTCGACGATCGGCCAGGTCATCTCGCGGATGTAGTCGCCGGCGGGCGACTCGACCTTGATCACCTCGGCGCCCAGGTCGGCCAGGTGGGTGGTGATCGCGCCCGGGCCGAGGAGCGAGCTCTCGATGACACGGAGTCCGGCCAGCGGGGCGTGGGGATGGGGCATGGAGCGTCACCTCGTCGAGCGCGCCGGCGGGCTCGGCGCGGCTGCGGAGCGTGTCCGATCGACGCCGCCGCTGCAAGCGACCGCGCGGCGTCCTACTCTCCGCGTCTCCTGCGCGCGAACCGGAGGATCCCCTTGCCCCACGAGTACCGCAGCATCGAAGAGCTCGAGGGCGCCGTCGGCCAGAGCCTCGGCGTCAGCGACTGGATCGAGGTCGACCAGGGCCGCATCGACCGCTTCGCCGACGCCACGGACGACCACCAGTGGATCCACGTCGATGCCGAGCGCGCCAAGAGCGGCCCCTTCGGCACCACGATCGCCCACGGCTACCTCACCCTCTCGCTGGTGAACGCCTTCCTGCCCGAGCTGATCAGCGTGCCGACCGCGAAGATGGGCGTGAACTACGGGTGCAACAAGGTGCGCTTCCCGGCACCCGTGCCGGTCGGATCGAAGATCCGGGCGCACGGGGAGATCTCCGGTGCCGAGCCGGTGCCGGGCGGCGTGCAGGTCGTGGTGCGCGTCAGTGTCGAGATCGAGGGAGGCACCAAGCCCGCCTGCGTCGCCGAGACGGTGAGCCGCTTCCTGTTCTAGCGCCCTCCCACCCGCGGGTGCGAAGGACCCGGCGTTCTCCTAGCTTTCCCGCCGTGAGCACGTCCGATCCCAGCCCCCCCGCGATCTACGAGCCGGACGGCGACCGGCTCGTTCCGACGCGGCTCGCGCTGGGTCCCTGGCAGGCGAAGAGTCAGCACGGCGGTCCGATGCAGGGGCTGCTCGCGCGCGCCGTCGAACAGCATCCCTCGTCGAAGCGGATGCAGATCGTGCGCTTCACCTGCGACCTGTGGCGCGCGGCACCTTTCGAGCCCGTCACCCTGCACGTCCGCACCGTCCGCGAGGGAAAGTCCGCCGAGTGGATCGAGGCCGAGCTGCGCGCGGGCGAGCAGGTGTCGGCGCGCGCTGCCGCGCTGCGCATGCGCGTCGAGGAGGTCGCCGTTCCCGTCGACCGATCCGCATCGGCGGTAGGCGCGCTCGAGGACGCCTCCCCGGCCGTGCGCTGGCTCGGCTCGGGCGAAGGCGATGCGGCGCCCACCGACTTCGTGAACGCGATCGAGCTGCGTCCGGTCGACGACTTCGTCCGCCCCGCGGCGTGGCTGCGCCTGCGCGTGCCGCTCGTCGCCGGCGAGGACACGAGCCCCTTCGTCTCGGCCGCCACGCTCTGCGACATGGTCTACGGACTGCCGATCGTGCGGGACGTCCAGCGGGGCCAGGCACGCGTCGCCCAGCCCTTTCTCGCGATCAACGTCGACACCTCCCTCCAGCTGCACCGGGCTCCGGCGGGGCCCTGGATCGCTCTCGACGCCGAGGTGCGCTACGGCCCGGACGGCGCCGGTCTCGGTCGCGCCAGTCTGTTCGACGAGGACGGCCCGCTCGGCTACGCCCAGCAGTCGCTGCTGCTGCGGGCGGCCTCGTCGCGGCACAGCGAGTGGGAGCGCCGCGCGCGCGAGGCTACCCACTAGTCCGGCAGGGGCGCGAGCTGCTTCGCCAGCTCCGCGGGGTCCGTGGTCGGGAATCGACAGGAGCGGTTCTCGCACACGTAGGCGGTGGGCCGACCCTCGCGCGCCACCTTGCCGGCGAGCAGAGAGACGCGCTCCGCGTTCGCGGCCAGGCCGTCCCCCTCGCGCACCACGACCTGCACCCGGTTGGGCTGATAGGTGCGACGCAGCACGGCGAGCAGCGGCTCCGGGTCGCCCCCCGTCGCCGGCTGCACGACGATCACCTCCCGGTGGCCGTCGATCTCCCAGTCGAGCGCCTCGAGCAGGGTCGGGACCGATGCGGGCGCCCGCTCGATCACCGTGCCGAACGCGCGCAAGAGCTTCTGCGCGCGCGCCGCGTGGCGATCCTCCCCGGTGAGCGCCGCCAGTCGCAGCAGGTTCGAGGCGGCCGTCCCGTTGCCCGAGGGCAGCGGCCCGCTGTCGTCGATCGGCTTCTCGCGCAGCAGCACGGCCTCGCCGCCGGCGGCGGTGCGGAAGTAGCCGCCGTTCTCGTCGTCGGCGAAGTCGGCGTCGAGCCGCTCCTGGAGCGCGAGAGCGGCGTCGAGCCAGGCCGGGTCGGCGGTCGCCTCGCTCTCGTAGAGATCGAGCAGCCCGGCGATCGCGAGCGCGTAGTCCTCGAGGAAGGCCTCCCCGGACACCCGATCTCCGGTGCGCACGCGCCGGAGGCGGCCGTCCTCGTCCCGGGTGGCCAACAGCCGCCGCGCGGCGCGCGCGGCGGACGCCACCCAGTCGGGCTCGCCCAGGGCGAACCCGGCCCGCGCCAGGGCCGAGATGGCGAACCCGTTCCAGGCGGTCAGGCGCTTCGTGTCGCGCAGCGGCGCCGGGCGCGCCGCGCGCGCCTGGGCGAGTCGGCCGCGGATCGCCGCGAGGCGCTCCGCGAGCGCCGCCTCGGAGATTCCCGCCTCGGCGGCCACCACGGCCAGCGGACGCGGCGTCTGGAGGACCGCGCGTTCGCCGACGCGCGCGTCTTCCAGGGCGAGTCCGTACCAGGCGGCGGCGAGCGCGCCGTCCTCGGGCCCGAGGGCGGCGTCCAGCTCCGCGCGCATCCAGGTGTAGTAGAGCCCCTCGCCGGGGGCCTCGGCATCGGCGCCGCCGCTGTCCGCGTCGAGCCCCGACAGGTAGCCGCCGTCGTCGACCTCGAGCTCGCGGCGCAGGGCGGTGGCCGTGTCGCGCGCGACCTCCGCGAACTCGGGGCGCCCGCTGACCTGCCAGGCACTCGCGTAGGCCTGCAGCAGCCACGCGTCGTCGGTGAGCATCTTCTCGAAGTGGGGAACCCGCCAGCGCGGGTCCGTCGCATAGCGGTGGAAGCCGCCGCCGACCTGATCGCGCACGCCGCTGCGCGCGATCACCGCGAGCGTGTGGGTCACCATCTCCAGCGCCTGCGCGTCGCCCGTGCGGCGGTACACGCGCAGCAGCAGCGGCACGGGCAGCGCCGAAGGGAACTTGATCCGGCCCCGCAGCCCCCCCCATTCGCCGTCGTAGAGCGCCGCGTAGGCCGCCACCGCCCGGGTGAGCGATTCGCCGGTCGGCAGCTGCGACGCGGGGGTGCCGATCGCCACCGAGCGCTTCACCGCCGCGGTGAGCCGATCGGCGTCGCGCTCCACCTTCTCGCGTTGCGTGCCGTAGAGGTCGCGCACCGCGGCGAGCACCCGCGCGAAGCCCGGCTGGCCGTCGCGGTCCTCGGGCGGGAAGTAGCTGCCGGCGTAGAAGGGCTTGCGGTCGGGCGTGAGCCAGACGTTGAGCGGCCAGCCGCCGCTGTGGCCCAGCTCGCGGATCGCCGCCATGTAGGTCGCGTCGACGTCGGGGCGCACCTCGCGATCGACCTTGATCGCGACGAAAGACTCGTTGAGCAGCGTCGCGATCGCCACGTCTTCGAAGGACTCCTCCTCCATCACGTGACACCAGTGGCAGGTGGCATAGCCGATGCTGACCAGGACCGGCCGGTCGAGCCGCCGCGCGTCCTCGAAGGCCTCGTCGCTCCAGGTGCGCCAGTCGACCGGATTGTGGGCGTGCTGGAGCAGGTAGGGACTCGTCTCGAGCACGAGCCGGTTGGTGTAGATCGGCGACCCGTCCTTCTCGCGGTGGCGGCTGCGGATCTCGTCCGCCGGCTGGGCCGCGGTCGCGGCCGAGAGCCGCTTCGCCAGGGCGGGCGTGAAGGGAGCCGCACCGGGCAGGTCCGCCGCGCCGGTCGCCGTCGGGACTGCGACCAGCGCACCCACCGCCGCCAGCGCGGCGAGCGCTCGCACGAGACGGCCCGCGCTCACCGACCCGTGAACACGGGCGCGCGCTTCTCCATGAAGGCGCGCGGCCCTTCGCGCGCGTCTTCGGAGGCGAGCACCACCGCCGAGCACTCGTTCTCGATCTCGTGAGCCCGCGCCAGCGGCTCCCCGCTGGTGCGCAGCACCGCCTCCTTGATCTTGCGCAGCGCGAGAGGGCCATTGCGCGCCAGTCGCTCGGCGACCTCCAACGCGCGCGGCAGCACCCGCTCCGGCTCCACCACCTCGTTCACCAGGCCGATCCGGTGCGCCTCCTCCGCGGGCATCCGGTCGCCCAGCAGCAGGATCTCCATCGCCTTGCAGTAGGGCACCTGCCGCGCCAGGCGCACCATCGATCCTCCGCCGGGCACCAGGCCGCGCTGGGCCTCGGAGAGCCCGAAGCTGGCCGTGCGCGAGGCGATGCGGATGTCGGTCGCCTGGAGGATCTCGCAGCCGCCCGCCAGCGCGTAGCCGTTGACCGCTGCCACGATCGGCTTGTACAGCTCGAAGGGCCTGAGCAGGGCGACCGCGACGCTGCGGAGGTTCGCCAGCAGCGCGCGATCCCAGTCGTCCTCCGGCTGTCGCGCTCCCGTGAACAGCGGCATCAGCAGCTGGAGGTCGCCGCCGACGCAGAACGCCTCGTCTCCGGCCCCGGTCAGGATCGCCACCCGCAGCGCCGGGTCGTCGCGGTACTCGATCCACGCCTCGGCGAGCTGGAGCATCATCTGCGGACTGATCGCGTTCTTGCGCTCGGGTCGGTTGAAGGTGAGGATCGCGACCCCGTCGCGCTTTTCGAAGATCAGATCGGGCATCGGTCTCCTCGTCAGGTGTTCTGGGCCAGCAGGCCGCCGTCCACGGCTAGGATCGCGCCGTTCACGTAGGAGGCGGCGGGGAGCACGAGCGCCAGGGTCATCTGGGCCACCTCCTCGGGATCCCCGTAGCGGCGCAGGGGCACGCGGCGGCGCGCGAACTTCCGCTTCGCCTCCAGGTCGATCTCCGCCGTCATCCCGGTGTGGATCGGACCCGGACAGATGCAGTTCACGGTGACGCCGCGGGCGCCGAGCTCGACCGCCAGGGCGCGGGTGAGCCCGACCACCCCGTGCTTGCTGGCCGTGTACGGACTCGCGAAGGCGCTCGCCCCGAGCCCCTCGGTCGAGGCGACGTTCACGATCCGTCCCGTGCCGTCCCGCGCGAGCTGATCGAGGCAGGCGCGGATCAGGTGGACCGGCGCCTCGAGGTTGACGGCGAGCGTGCGCTGCCAGTGCTCCGCGTAGTCGGGGGCCTCGATCGGCGCCAGCACCGCCACCCCGGCGTTGTTGACCAGGATGTCGATCTCTCCGAGGCGCCGACGGACGTCGCCCGCGAGCGCCTCGCAGGCCGCGCGGTCGGCCAGGTCCGCCACGAAGCCCGCCGCGGTGCCGCCCGCGGCGGCGATCTCGTCCGTCACCTTCTTCACGCCCACGGCGTCGCGGTCCACCACGGCGACTCGCGCCCCCTCGTCCGCGAACAGCTGCGCCGTGGCGCGCCCCATGCCGCTCGCCGCGCCGGTGACCAGCGCCGTGCGCCCCGCGATCGAACGGGAGAGCTTCGAGAGTCGGGCCATCGCTCCTCCGGGAAGGCGCGGATTCTATCACCGGTGCTGGCGCCGTTCCGGGCGCTGGGGCAGCCTCGCCGCGTGCGCATCTGGGTCACCGGCGCGGTGGGATTCGTGGGCAGCCGGTTGACGAGGCGCCTGGCCGCCGAGGGCCACGATGTGATCGGAGTCGACCGCGAGGTGGAGATCACCGACGCGGCGCTGGTGGCGAAGCACGTCGCGGAAGCGCGCCCCGACGCGATCGCCCACCTCGCCGCGCAGAGCTCGGGCGCCCGGGCGCTGCGCGAACCCGAGCAGACGGTGCGCGTCAACTACTTCGGCGCGCGCGCGGTGCTCGAAGCCGCGCGCCAGCACGCGCCCCGCGCGCGGGTGCTGCTGGTCACCTCGGGCGAGGTGTACGGCAGCGCCGCGCCCGGGTCGCCGCCCTTCCGCGAGTGCGATCCCCTGGCGCCGGGCTCACCCTACGCCCGCTCCAAGGCCTGCGCCGATCTCCTCGGAGCGCACTACGCCGCCGGCGGGCTCGACGTCGTGCGCGTGCGTCCGTTCAATCACACGGGCCCCGGCCAGTCCGAGACCTTCGTCGCGCCGAGCTTCGCGCACCAGGTCGCGGCGATCGGGCGCGGCGAGCACGCCGGACCGCTGCGCGTCGGCAACCTCGACTCGGTGCGCGACTTCCTGGACGTGGACGACGTGATCTCGGCCTACGGCCTGCTGCTCGACCCCTCCGTCGCACCGGGCCCCTACAACGTCGCGAGCGGCGTCGGCCGGCGGATCGGCGATCTGCTCGACGATCTGCTCGCGCTGGCCGGCGTGCGCTGGGCGATCGAGGTCGATCCCGAGCGGGTGCGTCCCACCGACCACGCGGTGGGCGACGCCAGCCGGCTGCGCGCCGCGACCGGATGGCGACCGCGCGTCGCCTGGCGCGACACGCTCAGCCACCTGCTGGCCGCAGTCGAGCCCGCATGAGCAGCCCCGCCCACGAAACACCGCTCGCGTCGCGCTCCTGGCGGGCCCCCGCGACCTCGAGGCCGGCGGCGGCACAGCGCTCGCTCCAGCCCGCGACCTCTTCGGCCAGCAGCCCGGCGATCACGATCCAACCCCCTGGTTGGACCCGTGAGGCGAGTGCGCCGGTCAGGGGCTCGAGCTCCCGGCGCAGCATGTTGGCGGCCACCACGGAGAAGCGGCGGCTCGGGTCGATCGCCTCGATCGGTCCGATGAACACGCCGAGACGCTCGGCGAGTCCGTTCGCGCGCGCGTTCTCGAGCGCGGCGGAGGCGGCCAGCGGATCGAGGTCGAGGCCCAGGGCGCGCGGTGCTCCGAGCGCGAGCGCGGCCAGGGCGAGCACCCCCGTGCCGGTGCCGACGTCGAGCATCCCCCCTCCGGCGGCCAGATCGCCGCGCAGCGCGTCCAGCCAGGCGAGCGCCAGGCGCGTGGACTCGTGGCCTCCGGTGCCGAAGGCCTGGCCCGGATCGATCACCAGGTCGCGCTGGCCCGCTCGGCCGGGGCTGGCGTCGAAGGAGGGCCGGATGCGCAGGCGCGGCGACACCTCGATCGCGCGCAGACCCTCCCGCCACGCCTGGGACCAGTCGCGCTCCTCCACCTCGTCGGGTGCCTCGACGGCGTCCCGCCCGAGCACGGCGACGAGGGCCCGCTCGACCGCGGCGGACGCGGCGAAGGGCGCGTAGACCCACAGCGTGACGCCCGCCTCCGACTCGCGCTGCTCCGCCCCCGACGCCCCCGCGGCAACCGCCTCGGCGAGCGCTCGCCCGGCCGCCTCCTCATCGCCGGCGCGGGCGACGCGGCGCTGGAAGCGGGGACTGGCGGTCCTCGCGCTCGCGCTGTTCTCGGCCATCACCGGCGGATGCTACCTGGCCCACCTCGCGTCGGGTCAGATGCACCTGCTGGGCGCGAGCGAGCCGGTCGAGACGGTGCTCGCTCGGGCGGACACACCGGAGGCGCTGCGCGAGCGCCTGGAGCTCGTCGCGGAGGTGCGCCGCTACGCCGCCGGTCTCGGGCTGGACGTGGGCAACCTCTACACCTCCTACGCGGAGTGGCCGGGCGACTTCGTGGTGATGAGCGTCATGGCGACGCGACCGGGAGAGGTCGAGCCGGTCACCTCGTGGTTCCCGATCGTCGGCAGCGTTCCCTATCGCGGCTACTTCGACGCCGAGCGCGCCGAAGCGCAAGCGACGCGTCTGCGCGAGCGCGGGCTCGACGTGTGCACCGTCAAGGTGCCCGCCTATTCGACGCTCGGCTGGTTCGACGATCCGCTGACCGGCCCGATGGTGCGCCAGCAGGAGCCGCTGCTGGTGGAGACGGTCTTCCACGAGCTGCTGCACGCCACCGTGTTCGTGGCCGGCGAGGCCGACTTCAACGAGGGCGTGGCCGCCTTCGTCGGGCAGGAGGCGCGGGTGCGCTTCTACGCCGCGCGCGATCCGTCCGGGGTGCAGGGCGAGCGCGAGCGCCGGCGGGTCACCCAGGTGCGGCGGCTGCGCGCCGAGATCCTCGCACTGCGTCGGGCGGTGGCGACGCTCTACGCGACGACCCCCGATTCGACGACGCGCAGCGCGCGCCGCGCCGCGCTCGAGGCGGAGACCCGGAGCCGCATCGGCGCCCTCGAGCTCGATGACCGCGACTCCCGCGAGCTCTCCGAGATGCTGCGACTCAACGACGCCTGTCTGGCGCTCTCCGGCACCTACCACGCGGACACCCCGCGGCTGGAAGCGGTGCTCGACGCCCTCGACGGCGACCTCGCCGCCTTCGTCGCGGCCGTGAAGCGCGCCGCCGGCGCGGAGGACCCGCGCGCCGCCCTGCTGGGCGGCGACGACCCCTCCTGACACGGCCGGAGCCCGCCCTCCAGCCCCGCCCCGCTCCGGCCGACAAGGGGGACGTGGGCACGCAGGAGGCAGCGGGGGACGGCCCCGAGCGGACGTTCTCGCTGGAAGAGGCGGCAGCTGCGGCCCAGCGGCTTTGCGACCGCGTCGGACTGGCGCTGCGCGGCAAGCCCGAGGTGGTGCGGCGAGCCGTCGAGACCCTGGTCGCCGGGGGCCACCTGCTACTCGAGGACGTGCCGGGCGTCGGCAAGACGACCCTCGCCCAGGCGCTGGCGCGCTGCATCGATTCGTCCTTCCGGCGCGTGCAGTTCACCAGCGATCTGCTGCCGGCCGACCTGATCGGCAGCGCCCTGCCCGAGATGCGCGACGGCCTGCCGACCGGGCACTTCCACTTCCACCCCGGGCCGATCTTCGCCCACGTGGTGCTCGCGGACGAGATCAACCGGGCGAGTCCGAAGGTCCAGTCGGCGCTGCTCGAGGCGATGGCCGAGCACGCGGTGACGGTGGACGGCGCCACCCATCGCCTGCCTCGGCCCTTCTTCGTGGTCGCCACCCAGAACCCGCTCGACCATCACGGCACCCATCCGCTTCCCGAGTCCCAGCTCGACCGCTTCCTGGTCCGGCGCAGCATCGGCTACCCGGATCCGGCCGACGAGGCCGCCGTGCTGCGCGAGGACCCGGCCGCCACGACGCTTCCGCGGCTCGAGCCGGTGCTCCACGCCCGCGACGTGCTGGCGCTCCAACGCGTCGCCACCCGCATCAAGTTCGACGACGCGCTGGTCTCCTACGTGCTGGCGATCGCGGCCGACACCCGCGACCACGAGGCGATCGCGATCGGCGTCTCACCGCGCGGCGCGATCGCGCTGCGCCGCGCCGCCCAGGCGAGGGCTCTGCTCGACGGACGCGACTTCTGCATCCCGGAGGACGTTCGCGACCTCGCGGTGGACGTGCTCGCGCACCGCATCGCGCTCGACGCGCGGACTGGGCATCGGGCGGCGGCGGAGGAGAGCGCGTGCATCCTGCGCGAGATCCTGGAACGGACCAGCGTTCCGCTCTAGGGCGAGCGGGCGACGACCGGGCGGATCCCCCGGCCCGACGACGTCGGGCGCCGCGGCCCTACTTCTCCCGGACCCGGCGCTGGCTGCGCCCGCCGCGCCAGCTCCATCCCACCCGGGCGGGATGGATCTTCTTCGCGCTCACCTTCGGTGTCGGCTTCGCGGCCCTCAACACCGGGAACAACCTGCTCTACCTCGTGCTCGCCCTGATGCTGGCGTTCCTGGTGCTCTCGGGGGTGCTGTCCGAGTCGTCGCTGCGCGGTGTGGCCGTGCGCCGCCACGTTCCCCGCGAGCTTTACGCCGAGCGTGACGCCTGGCTCTCCCTCGAGATCCACAACCGGCAGCGACGGATCGCCGCCTATGCCCTGGTGGTCGAGGACCGCGTCCGGGTCGGCGGCGTGGAGACGGCCGCCGGCCGCTGCTTCGCACTCCGCGTGGAGCCCGGGGCCCGAGAGCTGCGCACCTATCGCCTGCGCCCCGATCGCCGCGGCCCGCTGCACTTCGAGGGCTTCGTCGTGTTCACCCGTTTCCCCTTCGGCCTGTTCTCGAAATCGCTGATCCTCCCCGCTCCCGAGCGGGTCCTGGTGTATCCGCCCATCGATCCGATCGCCGTGCCGCCCGAGTTCGGCGGCCGGCGCGAGTCGGGAGAGCCGCTCAGCGGACCCCGAGGCCGCGGATCGCAGGTGAGCGGCGTGCGCGAGTTCGCGCGCGGCGACCCGCCGCGCCGCATCCACTGGCGGGCGTCGCTGCGCGTTCGCGGCCTGTGGGTGCGTGAGGTCGAGAGCGAGCACCAGGGCGAGGTCGAGGTGCACCTGCGCACCGCTCGGCGCGCTCCCGACGCGGCGTTCGAGAGCGACGTGCGCAGCTCGGCCTCGGAGGTCGTCGCCTTCCTCGACCGCGGGCTGCGAGTCGGCCTGCGCACCGACGGCGAGTGGCTCGCGCCCGCGGCCGGAGCGCACCAGCGCGCGCGCCTGCTCGGGTTCCTGGCGCGGGTGGCGCCGACGGCGGGGACCGGCGCGTGAGCCAGCGCGGCTTCCGCGTCGCGGTCCCCGAGCCCCGGCCGCCCTCCGCCTGGGCGATGGTCGCGCTCGCGAGCGCGACGCTGTGGATCACCCAGCAGCTCGACCCGTGGGCGCTCGGCGCCCAGGTCGTGGCCATCGTCGTTTCGCTGTGGCGACGCACGGATCCGTTCTCCTGGCAGACCAACCCCTGGTTCCTGAACGTCGGGATGCTGGGGATCACGGTGGGCACGACCGCGGTGGCGCTGCGGGGCGAGCCCTCGACGATCGCCCTCGCCCACTTCGCGGCCACCACCCAGGGCCTCCAGCTGCTCGACGCGCGACCGCGGCGCACCGAGTTCCTGCTGGTGGCGCTGGCCCTGTTCCAGGTGGTGCTGGCCGCCAACCTCACCGACAGCGTGTTCTTCACGCCGCTGCTGGTCGCCTTCGTGCTGGCAACGGTCTGGACGCTGCTCGTGCACACGCTGCGCAGCGAGGCCCTGGAGGCGGGCCAGCCGGGCGAGCTGTCGCGCGCGTTCACCCCGGGTCTGCTGCGCACAACGCTGGTCGCCTCGGCGCTCTCGGTGCTGCTCGCTCTGGTGCTGTTCGTGACCTTGCCCCGTCTGCGCTCGAGCGTGGTGCGCGGCTCCGCCGTCGGGCCGGCCTTCGCCGCGGCGGGCTTCTCGGACCGGGTGGAGCTCGGGGAGCTGGGCCGGATCCGCGGCGACGCGACCGTCGTGATGCGGGTGGAGACCCTCGAGGGAGAGCCGCCCGGACCGCAGGAGGCCTACTGGCGCGGTCTCGCCTTCGACCGTTTCGACGGCCGCACCTGGTCGATCACGCCCCCCGAACGGCTGCCCGTCGCCGGCAGCGCCGAGGGCGGCGTGACCTTCGGCTCCGAGCCCGAGCGCTTCGACCTCGTCCAGCGCATCGTGCGCGAGCCGGTCGAGGGCGGCGTGCTGTTCCGGGTCGGCGATCCGCGCGCCCTCCAGGGCACGATCCGGCACCTCGAGCGCGACGTCTCGGGGGGCCTCTACGCGGCCAGCCAGGACGACGAGCGCATCCGCTACACGGTCCGCTCCTGGCGCGCGGTTCCGGACGACGCGGCGCTGAGCCGCGATCGGGCGGTCGCACCGCCGCGGCGCACCGAGCAGGTGCTGGCCCGGGCGAACCTGTCGCCCGCGATCGGCGCGCTGGCGGCGCGGATCGTCGCCGGAGCCGGCAGCGATGCCGAGCGCGCCCGCGCCATCGAGCGCTACCTGATCGCGAACGGGCACTACACCGACACGCCACCCGAGCCCGATCCGACCTCGGACCGCACTCCGATCGAGCGCTTCCTGCTCGGCGAGCTGGCCGGTCATTGCGAGTACTTCGCCTCGGCGATGGTCGTGCTCGCCCGCGAGGTGGGGCTGCCCGCGCGACTGGTGAACGGCTTCGCGGGCGGTCGCACCAACGCGATCGGCGGCTTCATCGAGCTGAGCCACAGCGACGCCCACGCCTGGGCCGAGATCCACTACGAGCACGCGGGCTGGGTGCGCTACGACCCCACGCCCCCCGACCTGCGCCTGCGCGCAGCGCTGCCGCCTACCCTCGGCGACCGCTTCGCGGACCTGGGAAGCGCGATCGAGCTGTGGTGGTTCCAGCGCGTGGTCGGATTCGATCGCTCCGACCAGGTCGACGCGCTCAAGCGCGCGTGGCTCGCCTGGCGCGGCCGCTCGCGGAGCCACGCCGAGGTCGCGCCGGCCCCGGCTCCCTCGGGCGCCTGGCGCGCCGCCCTCGAGCGGCGCGAGCTGGTCGCGGCGCTGTGCGCCGGCGGTGGGATCGGCCTGGCGGCGCTGTTCCTGTGGCGGCGGCGGCGCGCCGACCCCGACGCGCACGCGGGCTATGCGCGCGCGCTGCGCCTGCTCGCCCGCCACGGCCTGGTCCGCTCGCCCGGCACCACGGCGCGTCGTTTCGCCGGCGAGGTGGCCAGCGCGCTTCCGCCGGCGGCCGGCGAGGCGTTCGCAGCGCTGACCGAGGCCTACCTCGTCGAGCGCTTCGGAGAGCGGCAGGCGGGTAGTGCCGAGGCGCGCCGGCGCTTCGAGCGCGCCCTCTCCCACGGCTGACGAGCTCGCCTACAACGCCTCGACGTCGAGCACCTTCCAGCCGCCGCCGAGCTCCTCGAGTGCGAGCTCCCGGGCCGCCTCGGCGTCGGACGCGCAGACCTCCACGCGCCGCGAGCGCGGGCCGCTGGTCTGGCTGACGCGCACCCGGAAGCGCGGCAGCGCCTCGGGCGCGGGCTCGCCGGCGACCCGAGCGCCCCGCGGCCGACCCTGCTTGCGCGGCGGAGCAGCGTCGGCGATCCCCAGGCGCGAGAGGTAGCCGTAGTACTCCTCGGGCGCGTTCAGGATGCGAACGCCCACACCGCCCTGGGCGACGGTCACCAGTCGCGGCGGCACCACCTTCTTGCGCACCACCTCGACGACCAGCGAGAGCGGCTCGCCCTGTTCCCGGGACACGCTGAGATCGAACTCCTGACCCTCGCGGGTCTTCGCGTGAGTCTGAATGAACAGACCGCTCGGCGAGAGGTCGAGCACCAGTCCGGAGTGCCAGCGGCTCTCGATCAGGAGCTGGCAGGGCATCCGTCGTTTCTTGCGATTGCGGACCGGCGATTGCCCTTCCCTCACGAGATGCCCTTCGACGGTCGGAGCGCCCGGCTTGAGACGCGCCCCGGCGCCATCTCGCTAGGGCACCCCGAGCGACTTGTGGGTCTGGGGGATCACGCGGACGTCGCGGAGCGAGCGCTCGAGCCGCGCCTGCCAGGCGAGCAGCCGCTCGGGCGTCGGACTCTGGCGCACCGGGCCGTGCGGCGTGACCGGCTGCAGCACCAGCGGAATCGCCGGATCCACGCCCGCCAGATGGCTCGCCAGCTCGTCGAGCTCCACGTCGGTCGTCGCCGGCGTCACGACGACCTTCACGTAGACCTCGGGCGCGCGCCGCGCCACACGCAGGAACGCCGCGTGGGCGGCGTGGAAGGGCTCCGATCCGCCGTGCGCCGCATCGGCGCGCCGCACCTCGCTGGCCAGCTTCCAGTCCATCGACACGACGTCGATCGCGTCGATCACGCGGGCCAGCCCGGCCTCGGCGAGGCCGTGGGTCTCCAGCAGAACGCGTCGTCCCTCGCCGCGCAGCTCCCGGGCCAGCGCGGCGACGGCCTCGGGCTGCAGAAGCGGCTCGCCGCCGGTGAGGCTCACGAAGCGATGGCGCGCGAGATCCAGCTCGCCGGCGATCGCGACGACCTCCGAGACCGGCACGGGATTGTCGATCTCGCGCACGTCGCCTCCGGCGCCCGCGATGCGGCAGCGAGCCGCCGGCATCCAGGTGTGCGGGGAATCGCACCAGCGACAGCGCAGGTCGCAGGCGCCGAAGCGCACGAACAGCGTCGAGCCGCCGACGTACGGCCCCTCGCCCTGGAAGGAGGAGAAGATCTCCACCAGATTGGCGGCCGCCGGCGCCACGAGCGAGCTAGCCCTCGACGATCGAGCGCCCCATGGCGATCTCGGTGATCAGCTCGTCGAAGCGGCCCGGCTCGTCGTGGAGACCGCGCACGCGCATCCGCGCGACGTGGTCGTCGTCGGGGAGCGCCTCGATCCAGTCGTGCTTCGTGGCGAGGTGCTCCGTCATGCTGCCCAGGTCGAGCCCGCGCCGGGCGCGGCTGTCGTCGCCACCCAGGACGATCAGCTCCTCGCCGGGCCGGCTCGCGAGCGAGAGCTGCGCCTCGTAGCGCTCGCGGGCGATGCGCGCGCACAGGTGCAGGTCGAGCTCCGGCGGCACCTCCAGCACCACCATCACGAAGCCGGCGAAGTGGACCAGCCGGAAGTCGCGCTCGGCCACGTAGGCGAGCTCGGGCGGCAGGGGCGGCTCGGGTCTCTGCGCCACCTGGCGCGCGAGGTCCGAAGGGCGGCCGGCCAGCAGCGGCTCCAGGTCGCTCTTGCGATCGCCGCGGCGGCTCGCGATCTCCTGGACGTGGTGCCACCACCAGCGCCCCCAGCGCTCGTAGTCGTGCTGCGAGAAGCGCCCGGTGACCAGCTCCACGAGCTTGTCCGAGAACCGGCTGCGCCGCGTGCGCCCGCCGATCACCGCTGCCAGCGAGCTGTCGCCGCCGGGTGAGATGTGGACGTGCTCCGCGCCGAGCGCCTCGCGCAGCGCTCCCAGATCTTCGGGCGGCCAGTCGTGGTGATCGAACCAGTCCAGCCGACCGCGGTAGAGCGAGGCGGCCTGGAGCGTGTCGCGGAAGGGCGGCGACGCCGTGAAGCCAACCAGGAAGATCGGCGTCTGGTCGCGCAGGTCGGTGGCGATGCTGCGGAAGAAGGTCATCAGGTCTTCCTGGGGGTAGACCCAGAAGCTCTCCACCAGCCGCACGTCGCGGGCCAGCACCACGGCCGACAGCACCGACACGGGGTCGGCGTGGGCGAGGAAGGCGGCCCGACGGCGCGGCGCCGGCGGCGGCTCCTCGGGCTTCGCCACCCGCTGGCGCCGGCGCTGCTCGCGCTCGCGCCGGGCGCGCTCCGCGCCCGGATCCTCGTCGCCGTCGTCCTCCTCTTCGTCCTCGTAGCTCGGGGCCTCGGCCTCCTCCTCGAGCTCGGGAACGTCCGGGGCGAGCGGGGCGAGCGTGTCGTCGTCCTCGCTCAGGGTCAACGGCTCGTCGTCGTCGCCGTCCTCCCCGTCCTCCGCCGGTGCGGGCTCGGCTCCGCGCCGCGCGCGCCGCCGGCCTCCGTCGCCCGCGGCCTCCGGGCGACTGCGTTCGCCGCTGTCCTCCTCGCCGCGTTCGCTACCGCGCTCTCCGCCGCGTTCCCCGTTGCGCTCTCCGCCCCGGCCCCGTCGTCCGCGGCGGCGCCCGCGGCGACGACCGCGGCGAGCCTCGGAATCCGAGTCCGCGCTCGCGCCCTCGTCGTCGAGATCGAACAACGACACCTCTTCGAAGCGGCCGGACTCGACGCGCGGAGCCGACGGCTCGGACGCGGGAGCTCGTTCCGGTCGCTCGCGCTCAGATCTCTCGCGTTCCGGTCGCTCGCGCTCGGCTCTCTCGCGCGCCGGTCGCTCGCGCTCGGGCCGCTCCGGAGGCGGGGCCGGCGGCCTCGCTACGGGCGGCGCCGGCGCGCTGGCTCGCGGCGCCTCCCCGACCGCCGCGCGCGCGCGCGCGATCACGGCCCACTCGCCACTGCGCCGGGTCTCGGCGTCGTAGAGTTCGATGTCGATCCCGAGCGCGGAGCAGGCGTCCAGCGCAGCGGGCTCGAACCCGGTCGCACCGAGCACGATCCGCGGCAGGCCCGGCTCGGGTGCGCGTCCGCGCCGCTGAGCCAGATCGCGCGCCGTCGGACCGGCCGCGAGCGCCCCGTCGAGGATCTCGGCCAACGCTGTGAGGCCCAGCATCTCGCGCGCGGCACCGACCACGACGCGCCCGGCGGCGTCGAGACCGATCCAGTCGATCGGCTCGCCGTCGGCGCCACCGCGCGGCCAGCGGACGCTCGCCACCAGCTCGGCGGCGCGCTCGAGGGACGGCGCCAGGGCCGCGCGCAGACCCGATTCAGAGCTGCGAATCTTTCGATCGTTCAGGAGTTTGCGAAGCGAGCCCTCGAGTCGATCCAGAGCTGTAGCCAGGCCCTCGACGCCGCCGAGGGACAGGGTCGCGCGATCGGGCTCGTACACGTCGATCCGCACCGCGCCCGGCTCCGCCACCAGCGCTGCGACGCGCCGGGCCACCACGACGAGCTCGACGCGGTCGCCGTTCCCGCGCAGGGAGCCGCCGTGCTTCGCGGCGAGACCGTCCAGGCCGGTCAGGGCACGGGTGAAGATGTCGCAGTCGCTGCTCCGCTCCAGGCGGCCCGCCACCAGGGCGGGCGCGACGGGGACGGACTCGCCCGCCTCGGGCTTCACGCGCACCGCGCCTCCCCCCAGAGGCCCGATGGCGACGGCGGTCAGCGGCAGCCGAGGCGCGAGCAGGTCGAGGCGCCGGCGGTCGGCCCCGCTCCAGTCGGGCGCGACGGCGTAGAGCTGGGCCTCGGGCTCGCCCGCGGCGCGCTGCCCGGCGCCGAGCGCGAGCACCGCCAGGGCCGCGTTCGCTCCGCTCTCGGGCGAGAAGCCGACGGCCAACGGGCGTCCCGTCGCGTCGGCGCCGATTCCCAGCGCGGCGAAGCTCGCCGGAACTCCCTCGCGCTCGACCGGCTCCAGGCTCTCGGCGGGTACCGCGCCCACCTCCGCGATGCGGCGCATCCACTGGGCGGCGTCGATCGGTGCAGCCCTCCCGTCTCCCGCGGTCTCGTTGCGGCGTCCCCGCCCGAATCGGCGTCTCATCGATCCCTCCACCGGGCATGGCGTCCCGGGGTCACATTGGTGGGTGGTTGGCGCGGTCCGGCGCGCCCGGCGCGTCGGCAGGACGCGCCCCGGGAATCGAGTAGCAAGCCCGGCCCGCCGTCGCCCGCGATCCCCCAGGCGATCCGAGGCGAGTCGGCCGAAGCCGGGGTCAGGAGCTGGCGGGCGAACGTTCGCCGGCGCCCTCGCCCTCCGGCGTGCCCTCCCGGGCGCGGGTCAGCGCCGGCGCCAGGAGCCGCTCCAGCATCTCCCGGATCACGGGCTGGGCGCGGGAATCCCGATCGCGGAGACACGACGCCGCAGCGATCGCCAGCACCGCGTCCTCCGCGCGTCCCAGCTGCTGCCAGACGTAGGCGTTCTCCTCGAAGGCGTCGGCCAGCCGGCTGCGCTGTGCCTCGTCGTAGACCTCCTCCAGCGCCTCCTCCAGGGCGCGATCGACCTGCTCGCTCCGGGCGGCGCCGCTCACGATCAGCGTGCCCTTCGCGATCTCGTCGAGGCGATCGACGCACCCGCCCAGGCGGTCGATCGGGGGAGGCCACGGGCCGACGCGACCCTCCCGCACCCAGTCGGCGACCGGGCCCAGGTCCGCCTCCGACGCCGGCTCGTGGGCCCGGCGGCACAGCTCACCCGGAGTCGCCGTATCGCGCGGCACCTCGCAGATCCGCGAGCGCCACTCGGTGAAGGTGCGGGGCGGCGAGCGGTCGGGGTCCTGATGGGTCGCGGCGCGCGCCACCAGGGCGCGCACCGACGCCGAGGGCGCCTCGACCGCGGGCCAGGGCTCGCGGCGCGCCGCCTCGCGCAGGAAGGTCCGCGCGCGCGACCGGCCCGTCTCGAAGACCTCGAACTCGTGCACGCCGTGGACGTCGTCGAACACCACCTCGAACAGCCGGACGCCCCCGCCCGGCCGCGCGCTGGCGAGATAGGCGATCCGAACGCCGTGGGGATCGAGCGCGGTGATCCGCGCCTCGTCCACGGCGTCCTCGAGCGGGGCGAGCTTCGCGACCGTCGCCGCCGGTGTGCTCTCGGGGACCGCGACGCCGCGCGAGCGCAGGTGATGGAGTGCGCGGCGCAGCGCCTTGCGCGCCGGCTTCGGGAGCGCCGCGGGGTCTAGGTCCAGGACGGGCCGGGCCGTCTCGGGATCGTCGGCCCAGGCGAGCGCGAGCTCGGCACCGGCCGCCGGCTCGTGCTCGAGCAGCCACGCCAGCACGGCGGTCGCTCCCCCCGCGGAGAGCTCGCGCGCGAGCTGCAGCGGGTCGCCGTTCGCGGGTCGGATCGCATCCGCCACCTCGGGCAGGGCGCTCGCGGCCCGCTCGAGCGCCTCGGGCAGGCCGATCGGCTCAGCACTCATCCGAGCTCCGCCATCGCCCCGCCCATCCCGTCCACTCTCTCGCCAGCGCTCGGGCCCACCGATCCCCCCTAACGTCCCGCGATCGGTGCCGCGACCGCCTCGACCACCCAGTCCAGATAGGCGCCACTGCCTCCGACGACGGGGAGCGCGATCACCTCTGGAAGCTCATAAGGATGGAGCTCCTTCACGCGCGCCGCCAGCGCCTCACAGCGATCCGCGCTGGTCTTCATCACCAGCAGCACCTCGGCCTCGTCTTCGACGCGCCCCTGCCAGCGGTAGATCGAGCGCACGCCCGGCACCAGGTTGGCACAGGCGATCCAGCGCTCCTCGACCAGGGTTCGCGCGATGCGGGTGGCGGTCTCCACGTCGGGCGCCGTCACCCACACCACGCGCACCGTCTCGGCCGCCGCGCTCACGCCTCGCCTCGCAGCCGAGCGTGCTCCTGGAACGCGAAGCGGTCGGTCATGCCGGCCACGTAGTCCGCGATCGCCCGCGCTTCACCGTCGACCCCTGCCCGCTCGCGCACGCGTTCGGGCGGCGCCTGGGCGCCCGAGGCGTAGGCCTCGAACAGATCCCGGATCACAGGCTCGGCCTGGGCCGTTCGTTCGCGCACGTGGGGATGCTCGTAGAGCACCTCGCGCAGGTAGCGCTTTAGCTCCGCGAAGCGCTCGCCGAGATCGTCCGTGAACGCGACGAAGCGCTCCGGGGTGACGCGCACGGCGTCGACGTCGGCGGGCGCCGACGAGGCGAGCCGTCCGGCGGTGTGATAGGCCAGGTCCGTCGCGAGGCGGTCGATCAGGGCGACGATCGTCTGAGCCCGCCATACCGAGGGGTGCGCCGTCGGCTCCCGGTCGCGCACCGCCCGGTGCGTCTCGCCCCACAGCGCCACGTCGTCGAGGCCGTCCAGCGAGAGCAGCTCGGAGCGGAGACCGTCGTCGAGGTCGTGATTGGTGTAGGCGATCTCGTCGGCGCGGTCGGCCACCTGCGCCTCCAGGCTCGGCTGCGCGAAGAGCTCGGGAACCGGTACGGGGTGGTCCCAGTGGCAGCCGTGCTTCAGGATGCCCTCGCGCGTCTCCTGGGTGAGGTTCAGCCCGCGGAAGCGCGCATAGCGCTCCTCGAGCCAGTCGACGATGCGCAGGCTCTGCCGGTTGTGGTCGAAGCCGCCGTGGGACTCCATCAGATCCGCGAGCACCCGTTCGCCGGCGTGGCCGAAAGGCGTGTGGCCCAGGTCGTGGGCCAGCACGATCGCCTCGGCGAGCTCCTCGTTCAGGCGCAGCACGCGGGCGAGGGTGCGCGAGATCTGGCTGGCCTCGAGCGTGTGGGTCAGACGGTTGCGCAGGTGGTCGCCCTCGTGATGGACGAAGACCTGCGTCTTGTACTCGAGACGGCGGAACGCCCGCGAGTGCACGATGCGGTCGCGGTCGCGCTGGAAGGCGGTGCGGTAAGCATGCTCGGGCTCGGGGTGAACGCGTCCGCGCGACGCGGCACTCGGCACCGCCCAGGGCGCGAGGCGCTCCCGCTCCTCCCGCTCGTAGGCGACCCGGTCGCGCAGGGCTCGGCTCACGGCGCGCCGGGATCCGGCTCGTTCTGGCGCAGCAGCGACTCGAGCTTCTGGCGCGAGGCGGCGTCGATCTCGTCGAGCGGCGCGCCGCCGCGGACGCCCGAGTCGGACGCGAACCACCACACGGTCGTCGCGATCGCCAGGGCAGCGCCCAGCCAGAGGATCCGGGGGAGGATCCGGGCGACCGGGGCCACCCTCCCCCTGCGCGCCGCCGCGCGTCGCGAGGCCGATCGTCGCTGGGAAGCGGGCATGCGGAGGGTGCCTCTGGAAGCCGCGCCACGGGTATCGCAGGGCCCCGGGGGTGTCAAACGATATCCGCGTGCCGAGCCCGCTTCGCCACAAACCTGCCCCGGGCGAACGCGCGCGCGGAGTAGAATTCCCGGGTGAAGTCGGAACTCCCGCGCCGCCTGTTGCTCGGACCCGGCCCCTCCAACGTCCACCCCCGGGTGCTGCGCGCGATGGCCCAGCCCCTGGTCGGGCACCTCGATCCGGCCTTCCTCGCCGTGCTCGATGAAGTGCAGGAGGGCCTGCGCCGCCTGTTCGGGACCAGCAACCGCCTGACCCTGCCCCTTTCCGCCACTGGCAGCGCGGGCATGGAGGCCTGTCTGGTCAACCTGCTCGAGCGGGGCGACGAGGCGGTGGTCGGCGTGGCGGGTGTGTTCGGCGAACGGATGGCGGAGGTGGCGCGCCGGGCCGGTGCCCGCGTCACGACCGTCGAGAGCGAGCCGGGAACCCCTCTCGATCCCGCGGCGATGGCCGAGGCGATCGCGCGAGCGAAGCCTCGGGTGGTGAGCTTCGTGCACGCCGAGACCTCCACCGGCGTGTGTCAGCCCGTGGAGCCCATCGCCCGCGCCGCGCGCGAGGCCGGTGCGCTGGTGGTGCTCGACTGCGTGACCTCGTTGGCCGGAATGCCCCTCGCCATCGACGCCTGGGGTGTCGACGCCGCCTACTCCGGCACACAGAAGTGTCTGTCGTGCCCTCCCGGCCTGTCTCCGATCACCTTCTCCCCTCGCGCCCTGGAGCGCGTCCGTGCCCGGCGGACGCCCGTCCAGAGCTGGTACCTCGACGTCGGGCTGCTCGCCGGCTACTTCGGCAGCGAGCGCGTCTACCACCACACGGCGCCGATCTCGGCGATCCTCGGCCTCGCCGAAGGGCTTCGCATCGTCGAGGAGGAAGGGATCGAGGTGCGCGCCGAACGCCACCGCGCCGTTGCGGACGTGCTCGTCGACGCGGTCAAGCCGATCGGCTTCGAGCCCCTGGTGGAGGAGGCCTACCGCCTGCCGATGCTCACGACGCTCCGGCTTCCCGAGGCCGTGCGCGCGCGCGGCGAGGCGGAGGTGCGCCGCACGCTGCTCTCCCGTTATGGCGTCGAGGTCGGCGGCGGGCTGGGGAAGCTCGCGGGCCGGATCTGGCGGATCGGCCTGATGGGCGAGAACGCGCGCGTGATCCACGTGGAGGCGCTGCTCTTCGCGTTGCGTCGCGAGTTGGGCTGAGGGCCGCGCGCGAGAGGTCCGGCGGCAACGCGCGGATTGACGCTGACCGCGCGAGTGGGCTACAACGGCTCGCACATTCGGATAGAGGGTGATCCACCGGCGGCGTCGTTCGTCGTCACTGCTCGGTGGATGGGATCCGCAAGGATCCTGCGGGAAGCCGGTGAGAGTCCGGCGCGAGCCCGTCGCTGTAACCGGGTACGAACGTCGCAACGAGCCACTGGCCCCGAGGCGCTCCGAAAGGGAGCGCGAGAAGGGACCGGGAAGGAGCGGCGCTCGGCAGATCCGGAAGCCAGAAGACCGGCCCTCTGCCCACGGCTTGCTCTTCTTCGAGGACCAAGAAGAGGCCCGGACATGACACCCGGACTGCGTCTTCCGATCTCCCGAATCCCCGCGTCGCGGGGAGCAGCGAACCGTGTGCCGGATGACCGCCTTCGCACGCCGTTGTGCGATGGCGCCAACCCTCGCAGGCGCCCGGTGACGGCGCCCGGGAAGGAACCATGCCGCACGCAGACCGACGCTCCCCGTCTCTCCCTCTCTCCATCCTCTTCGCCCTCGCCCTCGCCGTCGCTCGCCCGTCCCTGGCGCTGACGATCGACTTCGAGGACCTCGGCGCAGGTCTTCCGATCCCCGCTCCGGGCACCGGCGATCCGCAGGTCTTCTACGATGGATCCAGTGTCGCGGCCGGGCAGGAGACCGACTTCGCCACCCATGGCGCCACCTTCCGGAACGACTTCAGCGACTTCGGCGGCGGCTGCTGCTGGCAGGGATGGGCCTACTCCCAGACCACCGACACCACCACCCCCGGCTTCGCGAACCAGTACAGCGCCTTCCCCGGCACCGGAGCCCAGGGCAGCGCCACCTACGGCGTCGCCTTCACCGGAGGCACGGTCGGGGCCCAGGGGCCGGTCACCCGGATCACTCTCGACGGCCCGGCGCCGATCGCCGGCGCCTGGTTCACCAACACCACCTACGCCGCCCTCTCGATGCGTGACGGCGACGGCTTCGCCAAGCAGTTCGGCGGCGCGAGCGGAAGCGATCCGGACTTCTTGACGCTGACGATCACCGGCCTCGACGCGCTCGGGATCCCCACCGGCAGCGCCGAGTTCGCGCTCGCCGACTACCGCTTCGCCGATGACGCCCTCGACTACATCGTCGACGAGTGGACGTGGGTAGACCTGTCCGGACTCGGGCCGGTGTCCGCCCTGGAGTTCGAGCTGGCCTCGAGCGACGAGGCCTTCGGCTTCCTCAACACCCCGTCCTACTTCGCGATGGACGGCCTTCGCGTCGTGCCCGAGCCGAGCACCGCGCTGCTGGTCGCCGCCGGCCTCGCGCTGCTGGCGCGGCGGCCGCGATGAGGCGCGAGCGCGCGCCCGCGTCGCTGCTCGCCCTGGTCGTCGCGATCGCCGCGCCGGCGGCGGTCTCGGCCGGGCCCTACACGGAGAGCGGATACGATCCGGCCTTGATGGCGAGCTGGGCGACGACCGTCGTCGACGCCCAGCGCGGCCCCCTGGACGTGGCCGATCCGGGCCTCGGGGACGCGAGCTATGGCGCTCCCGAGTGGGCGCTCGGTCCGGCGACGGGCGACGTGTTCGACGTCTACGCACTCGGCGACGGCGGACATCTGACGCTCGGATTCGACGACGGGATCGGCGACGGGCCGGGCGACGACTTCGCCGTGTACGAAAACGGCTTCTTCAGCAGCAGCGGCTTCTACGGCGAGTTCGCCTTCGTCGAGGTTTCGAGCAACGGGATCGACTTCGCGCGCTTCGACGCCACCAGCCTGCAGCCGACGCCGGTCTCGGGGACCAACGGCGACACGGTGGATCCGACCGACTATCACAACCTGCTGGGGAAGCACCCGGTCGGCGTGGGGACCGGCTTCGACCTGGCCGAGCTCACCGGACACCCCCTGGTGACGGCCGGTCTGCTCGACCTCTCCTCGATCTCCCAGGTCCGCCTCGTGGACGTGATCGGGGACGGGTCCACCAGCGACCACCGCGGCGAGCCGCTCTACGACCCCTACCCCACTCCCTACCCCGCCGGCGGCGCCGACGTGGAGGCGGTCGGCGTGCTGCACGTCGCCCCCGAGCCGGGCTTGTGGGCTGCGCTCGCCGCCGCCCTCCCCCTGCTGGGCGCCCTCGCGCGGCGCGAGCGAGCGGAAGCATGTCCAGGCGAAGGGAGGGCCTGATCGCCGCGCTGGGCCTCGTCCTCGCGATCGGCGCCGGCGCCCAGGAGCCGGAGCCGACGCAGGACCCCTCGATCACCGACGAGATCGTCGTGCTGGGGGTGCGGCCCGGCGCCCTCGACCCGATCCCCGGCGCCAGCCGCGACGTGCTGTTCACCGACGAGTACACCGCCGAGAACAAGAGCCTCGCCGACCTGCTGAGCGAGAGCGAGGGCGTCTTCGTGCGCCGCTTCGGCGCGCCGGGCGACCGCTCCGAGGTGACGATCCGCGGCTCCACGCCCTCCCAGGTGGTGGTCGCGATCGACGGCGTGCGCGCCAACAGCGCGCTGACCGGCGGCTTCGACCTGTCGCGCGCGTGCCTGCCGCTGATCGAGGAGGTGCAGATCACGCGCGGCGCCGGCAGTAGCGAGGTGGGCAGCGGCGCCATCGGGGGAGTCGTCGACATCGTGACGCGCGGCCCGGGTGACGAGCGCAGCACGCGGCTCTCCTTCACCGGCGGCTCCTTCGACACCTACGAGGGATCGCTCCTGCACGCCGACCACGTCGGCCTGCTCGACTACCAGCTCGGCTACTGCGGCTTCGCGACCGAAGGCGACTTCGACTTCGTGCAGCCCGTGGAGGTGGGACCCGACGGCGTGGCGGTGGGCTTCGAGCCCGAGCAGGCGAAGCGCCTCAACAACGACCGCCAGCAGCACGGCGCCACGCTGGGCCTCGGCTACCCGCTCGGACCGGGCGAGCTGCGCCTCTCCGACTACTTCGTCCACTCCGAGGGCGGCGAGCCCGGCTTCGACGGCGGGAACGGGCCCACGGCGGGCCAGTCCACCGAGGCGCACAGCCGCGACCTCGCCAACCTCGCCCAGCTGCGCTGGGAGGCCAACCCGAGCGGAGTCTGGGGAGACGAGCTCACGCTCGCCGCGTACCACCGCTTCGAGCGTACGCACTTCGAGGACCCGGTGGCCGTGTTCAGCGATCCGATCGACCTGACGGACCGGCTGCAGACGCTCGGAGCGCGCGGCGAGGACACCTGGATCCTGCCGCTCTTCGGCCAGTCCCTCGAGACCGTCCTGCGCGCTGATGGCACCCACGATTGGCTGCGCGCCAGCGACCAGCCGGGACGCGACCGCAACACGGCCGGCGCCTCCCTCGATCCGACGCTGCGGCTGTGGGGCCGGCGTCTCGCGCTCTCCACGGGCGTCCGCCTCGACTGGGCCGAGGACTTCGGCTCCGAGTGGCTGCCGCGCGCCGGCCTGGTCTTCGAGCCGGTGCGCTGGCTGCGCCTGCGCGGCCAGGCCGGACGCGCCTATCGCGTGCCCAACTTCGACGAGCTCTACCACCCCGACGAGGGCTTCGTGGTCGGCAATCCCGACCTCGATCCCGAGGACGCCTGGAACTACGACGTCGGCGTCGAGATCGCGCTCGAGCGCGCGGGTCCCTTCTCCGACATCGAGCTCGGGGCCGCCGTGTTCCGCCGCGACATCGACCAGTCGATCGTCTGGCTGCTGGTGAGCCCCAACACGCTGCGTCCGGAGAACCTGGGCTCGGCCACCGTGGACGGGCTCGAGGTCTCGGGCGCCTTCCGGCTGACGCGCTTCCTGCGCTTCTCGATCCAGTACACCCGCACCGACTCGCGCCGCGACGCCACGGGCGAAGATCTGCCGGGAACGCCGGACCAGGAGGCGTTCGGCCGCCTCCAGCTCGGTCCTCCCCAGGTGTGGAAGCTGGTCGGCGAGGGGCAATACGTCGGCGACATCCTGGTGAACGAAGGGGGCACCCGGACGATCCGCGCGCGCACCGTGTGGAACGCGAGCGCCGCGCTCAACCTGGTCGCCTGGCCGGGACTCGGCCTCGGCCGACTCGCCTCGGAACTGTGGATCTACGGCCGCGTCGACAACATCGGCGACGTCGCCGTGCGCGACTCCCTCGCCTTCCCCCAGCCCGGTCGCCACGCCAGCGCGGGCTTCGAGGTGCGCTGGTGACGCGCGCCGCGCGGACCGCGCTGGCCGCCCTGCTGGGCCTCGCGCTGGCGGCCTGCGAGGGCAGCGGCGACAGCGGCGGCGGACTCGAGGTGAAGCGCGAGCCGATCGCCCCGAACTGCACGCCGCTGGGGCGCGCCTTCGCCTCGGGCCTGGCCGTGCTGTCGCCGGCCTCGGGTCGCGCGGCGGTCGCCCAGAGCGAGCCGCCCGGCGTGTGGAGCATGGCGCTCGAGGCCGAGAGCCCGCTGCCGCTCGCCTTCGACAACATCGGCGCCGACAGCGACGGCGACGGCCGCGACGACGCCGCCGCGATCGCCCCCTACCGCGGCTTTCCCCTCGCTCCCGTGATGGGTGGGATCGCGGCGCCGCGCGACGACCTGGCGCTGATCAGCACGAGCAACTACGACCAGGTGCTGGTCTACGACGCCAGCGCGGCGGCGCCGCGCGGCGTCCTGGTGGAGACGCCGGCCTCTTTCGACGCGGGCGCCTATCCGCTGCTGCCGACGCCCGGAACCACCGCCCTGCGCACGGGCGTCTCCACTCTCGCCTGCATCGTGTCGCGGGACCCGGTCGACTCCGCGGGCAACCCGATCACCGCCGCGTGCGATTCCACCGCGCCTTCGTACTACACCACGCTGACGGCGGGCAAGGCCCTCGCCGCGGGGCGCCTGTTCGTCGCCACCTCGAACCTCGATCGCGGAATCCGCTTCCGACCGGGCACGGTGCTCGTCTACGAGTGGGTCGAGGGAGGCGGCAACCTGCGCGTGCGCCCGGACGCCGCGACCCCGAGCCTGTTCACCGAGCACTACAACCCCACCGGCGTCGAGCGGCTGGTGACGCCCGGCGGCCGGGAGCTCGTGCTCGTCACGACCACCGGCGTGATCGGCACCGCCAGCGGGCCGGGAAACGTGTTCAGCGACGCCGCGGTCGAGGTGATCGACCCGACCGTGCCGCGCGTGGCGGCGGTGATCCCGCTCGGCCGCGCCGGTCCCTCCTTCGACGGCATCGCGCTCGACCCCGGCGGGCGCGTCGGCTGGCTCGGCGCCTCCTCCCAACGCCAGCTCTACGCGGTGGACCTGCGCGCCCTCGACGAGCCCGCGCTCTATGCCGGCTCGGGCCCACCGGCGATCCTCGACGGACTGACGGCGGGGCTTCCGGACGCGCGCATCTTCACCGCCGACCAGCCCTTCGTCCTGCCCGATCGCGGCGACGGCCCCCCCGGTGTGCTGTGCGACGGCTTCACCCACGTGGCGGTGAACGCCGCGGGCAGCGAGGCCTACGCCACCGACTTCTGCGACGGCACCTTCACCCGGATTCGACTCGACCTGTCCGGCGCCCCGCCGATCCCCTACCCGCGCGATCGCTTCCGGGTCGCCGGCCAGGACGTCCCCTTCGCGCCCAACGACCAGATCGGCCTGCTGCGCTCGCCCGGTCCCCTGCGCGTGCGGCCAGGCGAGCCGGGCGTCGACTACCAGGGTCCCGACGTGCTGGTGGCCGTCGGGCAGCCCGAGGCCCAGCTGTGCGCGCTGCGCGTGGAATCGCCGTGAGGCGGCGCCCAGGAGCTCGCGGACGCTAGGGATTCGGGCAGCCGTTCACGAGCGGGCCGGCGCAGGGGAGCCCCGAAGGTCCGGGAGCAGAGGCGCTGAGGTAGAGGCTCCGGAAGCTCACGAAGTCCGCTCCGTCCACCGCGGTGTCGCAGTTCATGTCGGTTCCCGTCCCGCTGTCGACGCCGGTTCCGGTGGAGAAATCGCCGCGCCAGATCGCGAAGTCGCTGCCGTCGACAGTGAGATCCTCGTTGAAGTCGGCGTCGCAGACGTTGCCGAAGCCGTCCTGGTCGGTATCGCAGCTCGCAGGGCTGCCAAAGTTGTTCGGGGCCAGGGAGCAGTTGTCCAGGACGTCCGGAATCCCATCGCCGTCTGCATCGGGCGGCGGCCCGGCGAGAGACGCCACCGGGGTGCCGGCTGCCAGCACCAGCAGCACCGCAGCGACCCATCGCCGCCTCAGAAGATCGCTCATCGCGAGCCCTCCTCGCTGCGCGCGACGGACCCAACCCGCCGTCTGGACGCCCGTCCTACTACCAGCCTGCGGATACTACCAGCCTGCGGACCGCTGGGACGGATCCGAGGCGCGCAGCCGGCTCCGGAGCCAGGAGGCCGACTCGAGAGTCGGCCGACACGCAGCGAGCCGAAGGCGAGCGAAGGCGGGCTCCTGCCGGGCTTAGGCGAGTTCCCCGCGGAAGAGCGCCTTCACGCGCTTCCAGGCGTCCGCGGCGGCCTCCTTCTGATAGGTGGCCCGCTGGTCGCAGAAGAAGCCGTGGTCGGCGCCCGGATACACCACCACCTCGTGGTCGATGCCCTTCTCCTTCAGGGCGGCGCGGATCGCGTCGACCTGGCTGGAGGGGATCATGCCGTCCTTCTCGCCGAAGAAGCACAGGATCCTCCCCGCGATCTTCCCGGTGCGGCTCACGGTCGAGGGCTTGCCGCCCATCCCCTGCGGTGCAGCGATACCCCCGCCGTAGAAGCTCGCCGCCGCGTCCACGTCGGTCTCGCAGGCGGTGAGATAGGTCATGTGGCCGCCGATGCAGAAGCCCATCGCGCCGACCTTCGAGCCGACGTCGTCGCGGCCGCGCAGATAGGCGACCGCGGCGCGCGCGTCGGCGATCATCTCGTCGGCGTCGAGCTGGCCGAGCAGCGCCATCCCCTTCGCCATCCCCTGGTCGTCGTAGCCGTACTCCACGCCGGGGCCCGTGCGGTGGAAGAAATCGGGGGCCAGCGCCACGTAGCCCTCGGCGGCGACCCGCTCGACCACGTCGCGGATGTGGGAGTTGATGCCGAAGATCTCCATCCACACGATCACGCCGGGTAGCGTCGCGTCGCCCTCGGGCCGGGCCAGGTAGCCCCCCATCGGCTTGCCGCCCGGGAGCGGGATCTCGACTCGCTGCTTCGTGATGGCCATGACACACCTCCCTTGTCTCGCGCGATGTCGCCGGCTCACGCCGACGGAGTGCGGAAGGTGCGGGTCGGGACGACGACCGTCAAGCGAGCGGGGCGAGCGACGTGCTCAACCGTGCATGCGCGGCAGCGGCGGCCCGTCGGAGAGGATCTGCGCCTCGCGCTGCGCCAGCACCTCGAGGCGCGCCTCAACCTCGGTGCGCGGCGCGAGCTGCAGGGCGAGCTCCACGTAGAGACCGTGATGACGCGCCTCGGCGGCGAGCAGCCCGCGGTAGAAGTCGCGCAGGCCCGGATCCGGCGCCTGCTCGGCGAGCAGTCCGAACCGCTCGCAGCTGCGGGCCTCGATCAGGGCGCAGCACAGCAGCGTGTCCAGCAGACGCGCCGGCTCCGCCGCACGCGTCTCGCGTCTCAGGCGGCCCGCGTAGGGCGCGGGCTTCTGCATCGCGAAGCGGACCCCGCGCCGGTCGAGCAGCGCCAGCACCTGCTCGAAGTGAACCAGCTCCTCGCGGGCCAGCCGCGAGAGCGGCTCGAGCAGGAAGCGCTGCTGCGGATAGCGGAACAGCAGATTGATCGCTGTGCCCGCCGCCTTCTTCTCG